>JBAXMQ010000100.1:0-12027 GCA_037134215.1 Betaproteobacteria bacterium | reverse complement strand
TGCCAGAACAGCCACCGATCAACAGCATGACAAGGCCCGCCATCAGGCCATAAAATTTTTCATTTCGCCCGATTAGCCGAGTCACTGCTGCACCACATGGGTCGGTGGCTGTCACTCTGGCATCATAGGCCTGAGCATCACGGCCTGCCCAGTGGCAATCAGGTGGGGCGGAAGCGGACGGTATGGACGGCATGAACGATCGAATTATAGGTTTGCAAGACTGGTTCCGGACGCCGCCAGGGCGATACCTGCTGGCATGGGAGCGCGCTCAGTTGGGCGATGCCTTGGCGGACGTCTTTGGCTACCATGCCCTGCAACTGGGTGTCCCTGAGCTTGACGCGTTGGCGACCAACCGCATGCCACACCGTTGGCTGACGAATCCGGTGCCGTCTGCAGGGGCTTCCATCGTCGCAGATTTTTCGGCATTGCCTTTTTCTGCGCAGAGCCTCGACCTGGTGGTGCTGCCCCACGCGCTGGAGTTGTCCAACGATCCACACGCCACATTGCGGGAGGTTGAGCGTGTTTTGATGCCTGAGGGGCGCGCCGTGATTTGTGGTTTCAATCCCCTGAGCCTGTGGGGCCTGCGCCAGCGTCGAGCGGGCTGGTACAGGCGCTTGGGCGCCAGCCAACCTTTTTTGCCACAGGAAGAACTGATTGGTTACCTGAGGTTGCGTGACTGGTTACGCTTGCTTGGTTTCGAGGTCGAGGTGGCTCGCTTTGGTTGTTACCGACCCGCCCTCAACAGCGAGGGCTGGTTGACCCGCTTTGAGTGGATGGACCGGGCAGGGGCGCGGTGGTGGCCTATTTTGGGCGCTGTCTATTTTGTGGTGGCCGTCAAACGGGTGCGGGGCGTGACCTTGCTCAGCCCCGGTTGGCGAACCGCACGAACGCGTGCCAATGCTCCTGTTTCGGTAGCAAACAATGTAATCGGCACAGGGCCTGACAAGCGAAATGGGTAGTTAAAAGGGGGTATGGTTTGAATCCTGTAGAGATCTACACTGACGGCGCCTGCAAAGGCAATCCCGGCCCTGGCGGGTGGGGCGTGCTGCTCAAGTCAGCGGGCGGCCAGAAAGAATTGTTTGGTGGTGAGCTTGGCACCACCAATAACCGTATGGAATTGAAGGCCGTGATTGAAGCGCTCGCTGCCCTCAAACGTCCCTGCCATGTCACGCTGCATGTTGACAGTCAGTACGTGCTCAAGGGCATGACCGAATGGATTGCGGGCTGGAAGGCCAGAGGCTGGCAGACAGCAACACGCCAACCAGTTAAAAATATCGATTTGTGGCAACAACTTGACGCACTGGTGAACGGTGCGGGCCACACCATTTCCTGGCGATGGGTTCGTGGGCACAACGGCGATCCCGGCAATGAGCAGGCTGATGCACTGGCCAACCGGGGCGTGACACAAGCGCTCGAACACGGGCGCTGATCCCGCTCAGATCAGGATTCCACGGCAAGGTACACCTGAGTCTCGAGCGAGACACGTCGTTATTGAGTTGGCGCCGGGGCTGATACATTAAAGTGCGTAGAGGTTCGTCCCGGCCGAACGGTCAGCGGCTCTCAGTCACCCTTGTTGGAATATCAGATTCATGTCCAAAAAAATAATTTATCCGATAGTGGCCATTCTGGGTATTGCTGCCGCATCGGGTGCTGCGTGGTGGTACCAGTCGCAGGCCAAAGGGCCGCAAGAAATCGTAGCCGTTGGCACATCGTCCGGTGCCGGCGCCCCTGCAGGCGCTGCGTCGGGACCGGCTGTGCCCCGTCCTGCAGGCGTCGAGATCGCCCGGGTGGAAAAAATGTCGCTGCAGGATGACGCGCAGTCGGTGGGCAGCCTGCGCTCGCGTCAAAGTGTGATGCTGCGGCCGGAAGTGCCCGGGCGAATCCGTGAACTTGGGTTTGCTGACGGTGCCCGGGTGCGCAAGGGCCAGATGTTGGTGCAACTTGATGACAACTTGCAGCGGGCCGAAGTCCGGCAAGCGCTGGCCCAAGTGTCCATCGCCCAGGCCAATCTCCGGCGGAACCAGGAATTGGTTGCACAAAATTTCGTGGCCCAGCGGGTGCTTGACGAGAGTGCCGCCAACCTTCAGGTGGTGGAGGCCCAACTGGCCTTGTCCTGCGCGCGCCTGTCCCGCATGATTTTGCTCGCCCCCTTTGATGGCACGCTTGGCATTCGGAATATCAATATTGGAGATTTCGTGAAGGATGGTGCTGACCTGGTCAATCTTGAAGACACCAGCAGCATGTATGTCGACTTTCGGCTGCCGGAACGTTTCCAGGGTAAGCTGAAATTGCAGCAACCGGTGGAAATGACCCTGGACGCCATGCCGGGCCGGGTCTTCAAGGCTCGTATCGAAGCGCTGGATCCGCTGCTCGATGCCAACGGCCGATCTGTAGGCGTACGTGCCGTCCTGCCCAACACCATGGGGGATGCGGCGCCTTTGCCGGGTCCCCGGTCTGGCGCATCGGCTGCGGCAGGGGCCAAGCCAGGCCCCAACCCAGGCAAACCGAGCGTTGGCGCTGGCCAGCGCCCAGGTGGGGCTGGTCGGCCCGCTGCCAAACCGGCGGCCGCAGCAGAATCCCCCCGCGCCACTGCCCGAGCGCCCAGTGCTGCCGAAGCACTTGGTTGCCCTGTGGACGCTGTGATGCCGGCGGCGGCCCCTGCCAGGATGGTTTCAGCCCCGGCGGTGCCGTCTGGCCCTGCACCCTTGCGACCCGGCATGTTTGCCCGTGTGAACGCTGTGTTCGGCACGAACGACGCCGCTTTGGTGGTGCCTGAGGAAGCCATCGTGCCGCAGGGCGGCCGACAGTTTGTCTTCAAAGTGATTGAGCCGGGGGCTTTGCCGCCAGCCGCCGCTGCTTCGGCGCCTGCCTTGCCGCCGGATACCAAGTTTGTGTCTCAGCGCCAGGAGGTCAAGCTGGGAGCGCGACGCGCTGGCAAGGTTGAGGTGGTCGATGGCCTCGCCGAAGGTCAGACCGTGGTCGTGGCGGGCCAGCAGCGTTTGCAACGCGACGGCACGGCACTGCGCATTGTGGAACTTGGCCGCCCGCCGCAGGGTGCTGCTTCGGCACCGCCGGGATCAGGCGCATCAGCGCCGTCACCGGCCTCCTCATCCCCCCAGACGGCTGCCAGTCGTTGACCGCTCGGAGCACCAACCATGCAATTGGCTGAAACCTCGATTCGGCGCCCGGTATTCGCCACCGTGTTGTCCTTGCTGATCGTGCTGATTGGCGCGGTATCCTTCAACCGACTCACCGTCCGTGAATACCCCAAGATCGACGAACCGGTGGTCTCGGTCACCACGGTTTTCACCGGCGCGTCGAGCGAGGTGATGGAAAGCCAGGTGACCAAAGTACTGGAAGACTCACTGGCTGGCATTGAAGGGGTTGACGTCATCACCTCCACCAGTCGCCAGGAACGCAGTCAAATCTCGGTGCGCTTTGCGCTGACACGGGACGCGGACTCGGCAGCTGCCGATGTGCGCGACAAGGTCACCCGCGTGCGTCAGCGTCTGCCCCAGGGCATTGATGAGCCGGTGATTGCCAAGGTCGAGGCCGATGCTTTTCCGGTGATCTTCCTGGCGATGAGCTCGGACACCCACAACGCCTTGCAACTGTCCGAGATGGCCAATACCCTGGTGAAGCCCATCTTGCAGACCGCGCCGGGCGCCGCCGACGTTGTCGTTCAAGGTGAACGCAAGTTTTCCATGCGGATTTGGGTGGACACCGACAAACTGGCGGCCTACCGCCTCACGATCCAGGACTTGGAAGACGCCTTGCGCCGCTCCAACCTGGAAGTGCCGGCGGGTCGCATTGAAAGTCGGCAGCGTGAGTTCAATGTGACGGCCGCCACTGATCTGCAGCGTCCCTATGAGTTTGGCCAGGTGGTGATTCGCACCATCAACGGCCAGCCAGTCCGGATTGCAGATGTGGCGCGGGTGCAGCAGGCTGCCGTTGATGAGCGCTCCAGTGTTCGACTCAACGGACGAGACGCCATTGGTGTTGGCGTGATTCGCCAAGCGACCGCCAACCCCCTGGACCTCTCCGCCGGGGTGCGTCAATTGATGGTGAAGATACAGCGGGACCTGCCAACTGGTGTCACTGTGGAGGTCGCCAATGACAACTCAGTGTTCATTGACCGGTCCATCAAGGGTGTGTTCCAGACGATTGTCGAGGCCTCGGTGCTGGTGGCTTTGGTGATTTTTGTTTTTCTGCGGACCCTGCGCGCGTCCATCATTCCGCTGCTCACTATTCCCGTGGCGCTGATCGGTACCTTCGCGCTCATGGCGCTGGCGGGCTTCAGTATCAACACCCTGACGCTTCTGGCCCTGGTGCTGGCCATCGGTCTGGTGGTGGACGATGCGATTGTGATGCTGGAGAATATTTACCGGCACATTGAAGAGGGCATGGCGCCATTTCAGGCGGCGATTCGCGGGGCGCGGGAAGTCGGTTTTGCGATCGTGGCCATGACCATGACGCTGGTGGCGGTCTATGCGCCGCTTGCTTTTGCACCTGGCCGGACCGGTCGTCTGTTCACCGAATTCGCCCTGGCTCTTGCCGGCGCGGTGGTGGTGTCGGGTGTGATTGCCCTCACGCTGTCACCCATGCTGTCCTCCCTGCTGCTGCGGCACAACCCCAAGCCCTCCTGGTTTGACCGGGGCATGGAGCGTGTGCTGCAGGCGGTCACCCGGGGCTATGGCCATGTGTTGGCCTGGACGCTGCGCCACCGTTGGCTGGTGCTGCTGGTGATGATTGGCAGCGGCGTGGTGTCCTGGCTGATCTTGGGCGACATCAAGCGTGAGTTGTCGCCAGTCGAGGACCGGGGCGTCGTGGTGGCCCAGATGAACGGGCCTGATGGCGCGACCTTGGACTACACCAACCGCTATGCGCAGCAGATTGAGCGTGTCGGACAGGCTTACCCCGAGTTTGACCGTGTGTTTGCCACGGTCGGTAATCCCACCGTGGCTCAGGGCAATATCTTCTTCCGCGCGCTCCCTTGGGAGGAGCGCAAGCGCACCACCTTGGAGATGGCGCGTGAGATGACGCCCCGTGTCGCCAGCCTGTCGGGCGTCACGGCTTTCCCCATCACCCCACCCTCTTTGGGTCAGGGCTTCACGCAGCGCCCCATCAACTTCGTCATCATCACGTCTGACAGTTACCAGAACTTGGCACAGGCGGTCAGGGCATTTCAGGATGAGCTGGCGAAAAACCCCGGCTTTGTCCAGGTCGATACCGATTTGCGCTTGAACAAGCCAGAAATCAAGATGGAAGTGGACCGCGAACGTGCGGCAGACATGGGCGTGGGCGTGGACGTGATCGCCCGCGCCGTGGAGACCATGCTGGGCGGGCGGAAAGTTACCCGTTACAAGCGCGAAGGCGAACAGTACGACGTGATCGTGCAGACCACGCCGACGGGTCGTGACACACCCGACGACATCGAGAAGATTTACGTACGTGGCCGCAACGATACGATGATTCCTTTGTCAGCCCTGGTCAAGATCCGGGAAGTTGTGGTCCCCCGTGAACTGAACCACTTCGGCCAGCGGCGCTCTGCCACCATCACTTCCAATCTGTCGGCCGACTATTCGGTTGGCGAGGCGCTGGACTTCATGGATGCCACGGCCAAGAAGGTGCTCAAACCTGGGTACGCGACAGACCTCAACGGCTCCAGCCGGGAGTTTCGCAAGTCGGCGGATGCGTTGTCGCTGGTGTTTGCGTTGGCCTTGCTGTTCATTTTTCTGGTGCTGGCGGCCCAGTTTGAAAGCTTTGTCGATCCTTTGGTGATTTTGTTGAGCGTGCCACTGTCGATGGCCGGTGCCCTGTTGGCGCTGAAGTGGTCAGGGGGAACCCTGAACGTGTTCAGTCAAATTGGCCTGATCACGCTGGTGGGCCTGATCACCAAGCACGGTATTCTGATCGTGGAGTTTGCCAATCAGTTGCGCGAGCAGGGCCTCAGCACACTGGATGCGATCAAGAAATCGGCCAACCAGAGGTTGCGTCCGATCATGATGACCACCGGTGCCATGGTCTTGGGCGCTGTGCCTCTTGCCTTGGCAACTGGCGCAGGTGCGGAAAGTCGGCGCCAGATCGGGTGGGTGATTGTGGGTGGTATGTCACTGGGCACGCTGCTGACCATTTTTGTCGTGCCGACCATGTACACCCTTCTGGCGCGCAAGCACGCCCCTGGAGCCAAAAAGGAAGCCACGATCGATCACCCGGCTCAGATGGCGCCGTCGAACATCATCACATCTACCGAGTCTCCGGGTGCGATATCGCCTTGATCATGGTGCAGAACCAACAGGCCGTTGGCCTGCACCATGGAACTCAGTACACCTGAGCCTTGGTTGCCAGTGGTGCGAACACACAGTGACCCGTCGGCTGCCACTGACACAACGCCGCGCTGGTATTCGGTGCGCCCTGGCTTTTTTCGCAGGTGCTGCAGGCTTCTGGCCTGCAGCATGGGCAGGGCCGCGTCGCTGCGGCCCATCAGCTTGAGTAGGGCCGGTCGCACAAACGCCAAAAAAGTCACCATCACGGCGACCGGGTTGCCGGGCAGGCCGAACAACAGCGACTGGCCGATGCGTCCTACGGCCATTGGTCGGCCCGGTCGCATGGCGATACGCCAGAAGGCCACATCGCCCAGCTTGCGCATCATGGTCTTGGTGAAGTCGGCCTCGCCGACGCTGACGCCGCCGCTGGTGATGATGGCATCGCTGCGGCCGGCGGCATCCATGAAGGCCGCTTCGAGGGCGGCGGGTTCATCGCGCACGACACCCAGATCGATGACTTCGCAGCCCAGGCGGCTGAGCAGGCCGAACACGGTGTAACGGTTGCTGTCATACACGGCGCCTTCGCGCGGCGCGTCGCCCAGACTCAGGATTTCATCGCCCGTGGAGAAATAAGCCACCCGCAGGCGCGGTCTGACCCGCACAGTTTGCAGGCCCAAACTGGCCAACAAGCCAAGTGCAGCGGGGCTGAGATGCTCTCCTTTTTGTAGCGCAGGCTGGCCAGCCTGGAGATCTTCGCCACGTAGACGACGGTTGGCACCAGGTTGCAAAGGCCGCATGCTTGGGAGATGGATATGTCCATCCTGCAGCGACACCAATTCTTGCGGGACAACGGTGTTCAGTCCGGCAGGCATGATGGCCCCTGTCATGACCTTCACACACTCACCAGCTTGAACGATGCCGCGCCAAGCGGTTCCGGCCAGGGCGGTTCCAACGACCTTCAAATACAGTCCTTGCCCGGACAACAGGCAGTCGCCAGCCAGGGCATAGCCATCCATGGCGGAGTTGTCATGGGGCGGCACGTCGATCGGTGACACAATGTCGACCGAAAGCACCCGACCCAAGGCTTGCATCAGCGGCAGGGTTTCCTCGCCTGTCAAGGGCTCGACCAGCCGGGCAATGAACTCGCTGGCTGCAGCCACGCTGAGAGCCTGCGGGTCATACCACTGTAATTGCGCCGCAATCTCAGACAGGGGCTTCACGATTGACGCTCTTCCAGAGCGCGCAGTTCGCCCAAGGTGTTGGTGTTGAAAAATGCTTGAGGATCATCGGCTGGCCGGTCAAAGCTTGCCAGCACAGTCTTGTGCCGTCCGGTCCAGGCATCGATCTTGCGTCCGCCGCCTTGCGTAAATGAGATCAGACTCTCCAGCAGACCGACGCGAAGCAGGCAAAAAACGGGCTGGGCACGGATCACCCTTGAGCCTTCTGGGCCCATCTCTGGGGCCGCTGCCATGGCAATGTCAGCGGCCTCGTCGAGCAAGGCCTCTGCCAGCCTCGGCACCAGATCGAGTGGCAGCAGCGGGGTGTCGCAGGGGACGGTCACCAAGAAGGGCGTTTTGCAGCGTTCCAGGCCAGTCAAAAAGCCAGCCAGCGGTCCTGCATAGTCGGCCAGCGGGTCCGGCCAGACCTGGGCACCAAATGACTCATAGGCTGCAAAGTTGCGGTTGGCATTGACCATGATTGTTCCGACCGCGCCACCCATTTGTAGCCGCGTCATGGCATGCAGTGCCAGCGCCATGCCATTGAAAGTCTGCAAACCCTTGTCAAGGCCCCCCATTCGGCTACCGCGACCCCCCGCAAGGACGAGGCCAGTAATATCCTGCGGATCGATCAATTCAGCCCCCTATGTAACTCATCTCGACCCTGCGTTGCCCGTCACCTGTGGAGTCGGCGCCTGTTGCACCCCGGAGGTCCGAGTAACGATCGGCACGGGCCTGCCAAATGTGTCCGATGGCCGATGTGAGTACGCCATCAGGGTGTCCATCACGCAATAGCTGGCGCAGGTCGTGACCCTGGGATGCGAACAGACACAGGAAGAGCTTGCCCTCCGTGGACAGTCGGGCGCGGTTGCAGTCCCCGCAAAAGGCCTGGGTCACGCTGCTGATGACGCCGATCTCTCCCAGAGATGGGTCGTGCCGGCCGTGGCTGTCGGCATAGCCCCAGCGCTCGGCAGTTTCACCAGGTACCGAGGGGCTCAATGCCACCAGCGGCAGGTGCTCGTCAATCAGTTTGACCACTTCCCTGGATGGCAGCACTTCATGCATACGCCATTGGTTGGTTGCACCCACATCCATGAATTCAATGAAGCGCAGCACCATGCCGCTGCCCCGAAAGTGGCGCGCCATCGGCAGGATTTGATGCTCATTGGTCCCGCGCCTCACCACCATATTGATCTTGATCGGACCCAGGCCAGCGGCCTTTGCTGCCTCTATGCCATCCAGCACATCTGCGACTGGAAAGTCCACATCATTCATGCGCATGAAGACCTCGTCATCCAAGCCGTCCAGGCTGACCGTCACGCGCTGCAGACCGGCTGCCTTGAGGTCGGCCGCTTTCTTCCTCAGCAATGCGCCATTGGTGGTCAGCGTCAGGTCCAGCGGACGGCCGTCGACCGTGCGAAGTCGGGCAAGTTGCTCGATCAGCCGCTCAATGTGCTTGCGCAGCAGCGGCTCTCCGCCGGTGAGCCGTATTTTTTGTACCCCATGCGCCACAAACGCCTTTGCCAAGCGCGTGATCTCCTCAAAGGACAACAGTGCACTCTGGGGCAGATAGACGTAGTCCTTGTCAAAAACCTCCTTGGGCATGCAGTAGCTGCAGCGAAAGTTGCAGCGATCTGTGACGCTGATGCGCAGGTCGCGCAGTGGCCGACCGATGGTATCGCTCAGCAAACCCGTGGCTTTGATGTCCGGGTGGGTGGTTGGTACAGGGCCCGACGGGTCGGACCGGATGGCGCGCAGGTCCACCAAGGGGATGACGCGCTCAGTCACACGGGCTACTCCGTCGTTCCGCGGGGCGGTTGGGCCCATCTAAACGCATCGTGCGCCGTCCACTTCCAGGCACACGCCACTGATGAAACTGGCTTCATCGCTGGCGAGGTACAGCACGGCGTTGGCGACGTCGAGGGCTGTGGAGAATCGGCCCAGCGGTATGCTGGCACGGAACTTGGCCTTACGCTCCTCGGTCAACGGACCGCCAGCAAACTCAGCGGCCAGGCCGGTGTCAGGGTTGAAGACGGGGTTGATGCAGTTCACTCTGATGTTGTCTGGTCCGAGCTCCGCAGCGAGCGACTTGGAGGTGGTGATCACGGCGCCTTTGGAGCCGTTGTACCAGGTCAGGCCCGGACGGGGCCGCACCCCGGCAGTGGATGCGATGTTGATGAAGCTGCCGCCCCCCTGGGCCCGGAACACAGGCGTGGCATGCACTGTGGCAAGGTAAATGCTTTTGACGTTGACGGCGTAGCAGCGGTCAAACTCGTCTTCGCTTACCTCAAGCGCCGGGCGGTTGCGGTGCGTCCAGCCGGCATTGTTCACCATCACATCCAGTTTCCCGAATCGGCTCACCGCCGCCGCAACCAGGGCTGCCACCTCATCGGAGCGGGTGACGTCGGCGGCAAAAAAGAAGGCCCGTCCCCCTGCGGTCACGATGTCTGTCGCCACTTGCTGGCCGCGGTCGGGGTCGATGTCATTCACCACGATGGCCGCGCCC
Organism: Betaproteobacteria bacterium; assembly: GCA_037134215.1. Taxonomy (GTDB): domain Bacteria; phylum Pseudomonadota; class Gammaproteobacteria; order Burkholderiales; family Burkholderiaceae_C; genus Rhodoferax. The sequence continues at coordinate 2,038 of JBAXMQ010000100.1, read as the reverse complement.
TGTTCAGCCAATCGCCGTGCGATGCCTTCGCCAATCCCGCCGCCGGAGCCCGTCACAATAATGGATTTTTCTTTCACACGCATGGTCTTGGATCAGTTCAAAAAGTTGTGAGTTTTGCCCATTGCGGGCGAAATGGCCACGCTGTCGCGCCATCCACGCCTAGGGCAGATTCTGACACGGCCGGCCCGGCTCTTTAGCCGTGGCGAATTGCGACGGTCTTGAGTGTGGTGAAGCCAAGCAGGGCCTCAAAACCCTTTTCACGCCCATACCCGCTTGACTTGACGCCACCAAACGGCAATTCGACACCACCCGCTGCGCCGTAATTGTTGATGAAAACCTGGCCGCTGCGAACACGCTTGGCCATGCGGAATTGCCGCCCACCATCGTTGGTCCAAATGCCGGCAACCAGCCCGAAAGCGGTGGCGTTGGCCATGCTGACCGCCTGATCCTCACCTTGAAAAGGCATGGCGCACAGCACCGGACCAAAGATTTCCTGCTGGGCCAGTCGATGATCTACCGGGACGTCACGCAGCAGCGTGGGCGCTTGGTAAAAGCCGCTGTCCGGCGCTTCCTCCACGACCCGTCCTTGGGCGAGCATGGGAATGCCTGCCACTTGGGCATCACTCAGAAAATCCCAGACCCGCTGCTGCTGGGTTTGACGGATCAGTGGGCCGAGATCCAGGTCCATGGCGGCCGGGCCAACCTTGAGTTTCTCAAATTCGGCCCCGAGGCGTGCCAGCAGTGGTTCGTAAATGGCTTGGTCAATCAACAAGCGCGAACCTGCCGAGCAGGTTTGCCCAGCATTTTGAACAATGGCATTCAAGATAGCGGGGATGGCCAGGGCCAGATCAGCGTCGGCAAACACGATCTGCGGGCTCTTGCCGCCGAGTTCCAGGGTCACCGGACAATGGCGCAGTGCGGCGGCTTGCTGGATCAAGGTGCCCACGGCCGGGCTACCAGTGAAGCTGATGTGGTCGATCCCGGGATGGCGCGCCAGCGCGTCGCCGACCTCATGTCCGTACCCTGTCACGATGTTGAGGGTCCCTGCCGGGAAGCCAACCTCGGCGGCCAACTCAGCCACTCTGAGTAGGGACAGGCAAGCGTCTTCAGCTGGCTTGATCACACAGACGTTGCCAGCAGCTAACGCACCACCCACGCTACGTCCGAAAATTTGCATCGGGTAGTTCCAGGGGATGATGTGCCCTGTGACGCCATGCGGCTCCCGCCAGGTCAAGACACTGTAGCCATCTTGGTACGGAATCGTGTCACCGTGCAGCTTGTCGCAAGCACCGGCATAAAACTCAAAGTAGCGGGCCAGTGCGACCGCGTCGGCACGTGCCTGCCGTACCGGCTTGCCGCAGTCGCGCTGTTCGATCCCGGCCAGTTCGTCCACGTGTTCCGAGATCTTGAACGAGAGTCGCATCAGCATGCGGCCTCTTTCGGCGGCGTTAAGTTTGCCCCAGACCGCCTCCAAGCCCTGTCGCGCTGCCCGCACTGCGTGGTCAATATCGTTGGCGTTACTTCGCTGAATGTGATCAAAAATCTCGCCGTCCGATGGATCAACCATGGGAATGGTCCGATTGGAGGAAGAGGGGACTTTGGCGTTGGCAATAAAGTTGAGTTGCATGGCACAGATTCTCCGCGAAAAATCTGCCAAGGCGTTAGCGGGTTGTCGTTAGCACAGGGCCCATGTCCTGCAATGGTCCCAGCGGGTTCTTGGTTACTTCGACTTCGTTGATGCTGGGCTGTCCACCCCAGGATCGGTACACGACGACACCGTGAACCAGCAAAATCAAAGCTTTGAAGCGCCATCCGGTGGTCTCCGAGCGGCGCGAAAAATTGGTGAAGTCGGCGAGAAAATTACCGGTTCTCGCCTTGCTGATTCGCGCGGCGCTCAGTTCCCACCCACGACACTCATCTTTCGCCTCGAGGCAGGCCATAACGCCTGCATCAAGATCTGACCTCTGTAGCAGAGCACTGGGGACAAACCGTCTCACAATGTCCGCCTTCGTCAAGATCACCGTGTTGGGTTGCAGTA
>JBAXMQ010000099.1:0-12221 GCA_037134215.1 Betaproteobacteria bacterium | reverse complement strand
CTTGCCGAAAATCAGCGCCAGCAGCTTGCCCAGTTTGGTGAGCGCTTGCGCTTGGCGCGCCTGCGTCGGCGCCTCACCGCCCAGCAAGTGGCCGATTCGGCAGGCATCACCCGGGTCACCTTGCACCGCGCCGAGGCGGGTGACGCCGCAGTCACCATGGGCACCTACATCAAGGTCATGGCGGCCATGGCGCTCGACGCCGATGTCGCCTTGCTGGCCCGCGACGACAAGGCGGGGCATTTGGTGCAGGATGCCCAATTGCCAGCACGACGGGCGGGCACTAGCTTTCCGCGGCGCATCCGGCTTGCCAAGTACCCGCAATTGCGGTCGATTGCTTGGGGCCTGGCTGATGACGCCGAAGTTGGCCCTACCGAGGCCTTTCAGCTGTACGAGCGCAATTGGCGCCATGTTGAAATGGCCGCCATGGAGCCTGCAGAGCAAGCGCTGTTGGCCAAGTTGACCGCCACCATTGGCAAAGGGGTGATGAATGTTTGAGCGCCCCCACCATCAGCGCATCGAGCAAGCCCTTCGCGCTCTGGAACTGCATACGGTGCGTGCTTCAGGTCGTGGCATTCCCAACCAAATTTGACTTTCGCCGCCGCATTCAAGCTATTCGCCCGAACGCCACCTAAGCCCAAACCCAGCAGGCACCCATGAATCACAAACACCCCCTGCTGTTGCGGCACCTCCGGGCCAGGCCCCGACTGGCGCTGGCCATGGGGGTGGGGCTGCTGCTCTACGCCGCCCTGCCTGGCGCGCCGCAGTTGCTGGGCGCCACGCGCTTTTTACTGAGCTGGAACGCGGCCGTTGTGTTGTACCTGGTGCTGGCGGGATGGATGATGGCCCGCTCCACGCAGGCGCTGATGCGTCAGCGCGCCGTGCAGCAGGACGAGGGCCGGCGCACTGTTTTGCTGCTGGTGGTGGTGAGCCTGGTGGCCAGCCTGCTGGCTATCGTGGCCGAGTTGGCCATGGTGCGTAATCTGCCGCCGGCGGTGCGGGACGGGCACATTCTGCTGACGGTTGTAACCATCGTGGTGTCTTGGGTGTTTACCCACCTGATGTTTGCGCTGCACTACGCCCATGATTACTACCTGAGCGAGACCCGGGGCCAGCCGCGCGGTCTGGATTTTCCGGGCGAGAGCGAGCCTGACTACGGTGATTTTTTGTACTTTGCCCTGGTCATCGGCACCTCGGCCCAGACGGCTGATGTGACCCTGACCAGCCGCACCATGCGCCGCACCGGCATGCTGCATTGCGTGCTGGCCTTCTTTTTCAACACGGCGGTGCTGGCGCTGACCATCAACATCGCGGCGGGTTTGTTGCAGGGCTGAGTCGGTGCGGCTGGCCGATATAGTTGGAAAACGACCTCAATTGATACTGGTCGACCAATTTCAAATACACAAGAGACTTTGATGATTGCGCCGCGTTTTGAGTACCACGCGCCCAAAACTGTTGGCGAGGCGGTTGCCGCATCTGCCAAATCATCTGGCTGCGGAGGCTGAACATGGGCTGCATTCTTAAGGGCGGTGGTGGCTTGGACAGCCGGCTCATGGTGGGCGCGGTGCTGTTGGCTGCGGGAGCGGCCTCGCGCATGGGGCACCGGCCCAAAAGCCTGCTGGAGTTGGGTGGTGTGCCGCTGATCCGTCGTCAACTGATTGCGCTGTCGGGCGCAGGGGTGGACGAGGTGGTGGTGGTGCTAGGCCACTACGCCGAACGCATTGAAGAAGTGATCAAGGAGTTTCCGGTCACGCTGGTCCGCAACCCGAACCCTGACGCGGGCCAGGTCTCGTCGCTGCGTCTGGGATTGCAATCCTTGTCGCCCAAGCTCGATGCGGTGTTGGTCGCGCTGGCCGACCAGCCGCTGATCAACACTCAAGACATCAACGACTTGATCGGGGCGTACAAGAAACGCCCTGCCGGTGCGCAGGTGCTGCAGCCCACGGTGAATGGCCTGCCCGGCAACCCGGTCATGTTCAGCACTGAGGTACGCGACGACATTTTGGCGAGTGAAGCCAACGTCGGCTGCCGCCAATGGCAATCGGCCCATCCTGGGCAAGTTCACAAATGGGTCAGCTTGAACAACCGTTACCGGACCGACGTGGACACCCTGGAAGACATTGAAGCACTGGCTCAGCGCACCGGGCACCGGCTGGAGTGGCCGGCTAATTTGTCCAAGCCGTGACGCGGTCTCCTGTGGGATGAATGCGCCACAATGACGTCCATGGGTGTGTACGCGTCAAATCACCAGCCACTGGCTGAGCGCCTGCGCCCGGCCAGCCTGGCCGAGGTGATCGGCCAGCAGCACTTGCTGGGAGAGGGCATGGCGCTGCGCATCGCTTTTGAATCGGGCCAGCCGCACAGCTGCATTTTGTGGGGGCCACCGGGCACCGGCAAGACCACCATGGCGCGCCTGATGGCCCATGCCTTTGACGCCCTGTTCATCACCATCAGCGCGGTGCTGGGCGGCGTCAAGGAGATTCGCGATGCGGTGGAACAGGCCCAGGTGGCGCGCGGCCAGGGCCGGCGCACCATCGTGTTTGTGGACGAGGTGCACCGCTTCAACAAAAGCCAGCAGGATGCTTTTTTGCCGCATGTGGAAAGCGGCCTGTTTACCTTTATTGGCGCCACCACCGAGAACCCGTCCTTCGAGGTTAATTCCGCGCTCTTGTCGCGCGCTGCCGTCTATGTGTTGCAGCCACTGTCTGCGACAGACCTGGCGCAGATCGTGGACCGTGCCCTGGCGGCCGGTGCGGTGCCGCCGGTAGAGCCGGCCGCGCAGGACGCACTGGTGGCCTACGCCGATGGCGATGCCCGGCGCCTGCTCAATACCCTGGAGACGCTGGCCGTGGCCGCTACCCAGCAAAAGGTGGCCGGTATCAGCCACGCCTGGCTGCAGCAGGTGCTGGGTGAGCGCATGCGCCGCTACGACAAGGGCGGCGAGCAGTTTTACGACACCATCAGCGCCCTGCACAAATCGGTGCGTGGCTCTGACCCCGACGCGGCCCTGTATTGGTTTGTGCGCATGCTGGACGGCGGTGCGGACCCGCGCTACCTGGCCCGGCGACTGGTCCGCATGGCCAGCGAGGACATTGGCCTGGCTGACCCGCGCGCGCTGCGGCTGGCGCTGGACGCTGCCGAGGTGTACGAGCGCCTGGGCAGCCCCGAGGGCGAGCTGGCCCTGGCCGAGTGCGTGGTGTACCTGGCGGTGGCGGCCAAGTCGAACGCGGTGTACCGGGCCTTCAAGGAAGCCCGGGCGCTGATCAAGAAGGAGGGCACCCGGCCGGTGCCCATGCACCTGCGCAATGCACCCACGCAGCTCATGAAAGACCTGGACTACGGCAAGGGCTACCGCTACGCCCATGACGAAGAGGGCGGCTTTGCCGCCGGTGAAAACTACCTGCCCGAGGGCATGCCCGCACCCGGCTTCTACCGACCGGTGGAGCGCGGCCTGGAGATCCGCATTGCCGAGAAGTTACGCCAGCTGCGCAGCCGCAACCATCAGGGCGGCTGATGTCACCTGATTCGGCCTGATCCCGCGCCATGCTGCGGGTAAACCCCTGCGCTGGCCCGAGTGCCTGCCGATAGGCCATCGCTACAATGACTTTTCTTATCGGTCATTCCCGTCGGGCGTTGGCAGGTAACTTGCTTAAGGTCTGGTGGAGCCCACAAGGTTGCACCGTTCGTCTGCCATCGACTGACGCGCAGCACCGGCCACAAATCGGAGAAGTTTTATGGATACCTTGATACAGCAGATCATCAACGGTCTGGTGTTGGGCAGTATGTATGCCCTTGTTGCGCTGGGCTACACCATGGTGTACGGCATCATCAACCTGATCAATTTTGCCCACGGTGAGGTGTTGATGGTGGGGGCGCTCACCAGCTGGAGCATCATCGGCCTGATGAAAGACGGCATGCCTGGCACGCCGGGTTATGTGATTCTATTTGTGGCCCTGATCATCGCCTGTGTGGTGGCCGCCGCACTCAACTTCGTGATAGAAAAAGTGGCCTACCGGCCTTTGCGCAACAGCCCCAAACTGGCGCCTTTGATCACCGCCATCGGCATGTCCATCCTGCTGCAAACCCTGGCCATGATCATCTGGAAGCCCAACTACAAGCCTTACCCCACGCTGCTGCCAAGCACGCCGTTCAACATTGGCGGCGCCGTGATCACCCCCACGCAGGTGCTGATTCTGGGCATGACGGCGGTGTCACTGGCTGTGCTGATGTGGCTGGTGAACTCCACCAAATTGGGCCGTGCCATGCGGGCTACTGCAGAGAACCCGCGGGTGGCAGCGCTGATGGGCGTGAAGCCCGACGTGGTGATTTCGGCCACTTTCCTCATCGGTGCCGTGCTGGCGGCCATTGCCGGTGTGATGTGGGCCGCCAACTACGGCACGGTGCAGCACACCATGGGCTTTTTGCCGGGGCTCAAGGCCTTCACGGCGGCGGTGTTTGGCGGCATTGGCAACCTGGCTGGGGCGGTGGTGGGTGGCATCCTGCTGGGCCTGATCGAGTCGATTGGCGCGGGCTACATCGGCACCTTGACGGGCGGTGTGCTGGGCAGCCATTACTCGGACATCTTTGCCTTCATCGTTCTGATCATCATGCTGACCCTGCGCCCCTCGGGTCTGTTGGGCGAACGGGTGGCCGACCGGGCCTGAGCATCGAACCCACTGATCTCGAAGGACCGACATGAAACTCAATCAACGCAACCTCGTCGCGCTGGCCCTCTCAGCCATTGGTCTGTTGCTGCTGCCCCTGTTGTTGCAGGGCTTTGGCAACGCCTGGGTGCGCATTGCCGACATGGCTCTGCTGTACGTGCTGCTGGCGCTGGGCCTGAACATTGTGGTGGGCTATGCCGGCCTGCTGGACCTGGGCTATGTGGCCTTTTTTGCCATCGGCGCCTACATGTACGGCCTGATGGCCTCGCCTCACCTGAGCGACACCTTTGCCGCCGTCGCTTCGATGTTTCCCAACGGGGTGCACACACCGCTGTGGATTGTGATCCCGGCGGCGGCGGGCCTGGCCGGCGTTTTTGGTGTGCTGCTCGGCGCCCCAACGCTGCGCTTGCGAGGGGACTACCTGGCTATCGTGACGCTGGGTTTTGGCGAGATCATCCGCGTTTTTCTGAACAACCTGGACCACCCGGTCAACATCACCAATGGCCCGAAGGGAATCAACCAGATCGATTCGCTCAGCTTTTTTGGGCTGAGTCTGGGCAAAAAGGTGGAGGTGTTGGGGTTTGAGGTGGCCTCGGTGTCGCTGTATTACTACCTGTTCCTGGCACTGGTGCTGTTCAGTGTGCTGGTGTGCCATCGCTTGGAGGTGTCGCGGGTCGGCCGCGCCTGGATGGCCATCCGCGAGGATGAGGTTGCCGCCAAGGCCATGGGCATCAACACCACCAACATGAAGTTGCTGGCCTTTGGCATGGGTGCCACCTTTGGCGGCGTGTCGGGCGCCATGTTTGCCTCGTTCCAGGGCTTTATTTCTCCCGAGTCCTTCAGCCTGATGGAGTCGGTGATGATCGTGGCGATGGTGGTGCTCGGTGGCATCGGGCACCTGCCGGGTGTGATTCTGGGGGCGGTGCTGCTGTCGGCCCTGCCCGAGGTCTTGCGCTACGTGGCCGGGCCCCTGCAGGCCATGACCGGCGGCCGGCTGGACTCGGCCATTCTGCGTCAGCTGCTGATCGCGGTGGCCATGATCAGCGTCATGCTGCTGCGCCCGCGCGGCCTGTGGCCGGCGCCGGACCACGGCAAGTCCCTGCAAAACACCAAGAGCTGACGAGAGAGCACCATGACAGACACAGTACTTGAGGTGGCCGGCGTCTCCAAACGCTTCGGAGGTCTGCAGGCCCTGAGCGAGGTGGGCATCCGCATCCTGCGCGGCCAGGTGTATGGCCTGATTGGCCCCAATGGCGCCGGCAAGACGACGTTTTTCAACGTGTTGACGGGCCTGTACGCCCCCGATACCGGCAGCTTTGCGCTGGCGGGCAAGACCTACCAGCCCACAGCGGTGCACGAGGTGGCCAAAGCCGGCATCGCGCGCACCTTTCAGAACATCCGCCTGTTTGCCGAGATGACCGCGCTGGAAAACGTGATGGTAGGCCGCCACATCCGCACCAGCTCCGGGCTGTTGGGTGCCATCTTTCGGACCCCCAGCTTCAAGGCCGAAGAGCTCGCCATTGCGGCACGCGCGCAGGAGCTGCTGGACTATGTGGGCATAGGCCGTTTTGCCGACTACAAGGCCCGCACGCTGAGCTACGGCGACCAGCGCCGGCTGGAGATTGCGCGGGCCCTGGCCACCGATCCACAGCTGATCGCGCTGGATGAGCCGGCCGCCGGCATGAATGCCACCGAAAAAGTGATGCTGCGCGAACTGATCGACAAAATACGCAACGACAACCGCACCGTTTTGTTGATCGAGCACGACGTCAAGTTGGTCATGGGCCTGTGCGACCGCGTCACGGTGCTTGACTACGGCAAGCAGATTGCTGAAGGTACACCGGCCGAGGTGCAAAAGAATGACAAGGTCATTGAGGCCTATCTGGGCACGAGTTGAACAGTTCAGGACGGCGCGAAGGCTCGGTCCGGCAAGGAATCAGGTATGACAAACACTCTTCTCAAGGTCACCGGGCTGAAAGTGGCCTATGGCGGCATCCAGGCGGTCAAGGGCGTGGATTTTGAGGTGCGCGAAGGCGAGCTGGTGTCCTTGATCGGCTCCAATGGTGCTGGCAAGACCACCACCATGAAGGCCATCACCGGCAGCCTGCCCATCAACGATGGCGACATCGAGTACCTGGGCAAAAGCATTCGCGGTCAGGGCCCCTGGGACCTGGTGCGCCAAGGCCTGGCGATGGTGCCCGAAGGGCGGGGCGTGTTTGCCCGAATGAGCATTACCGAAAACCTGCAGATGGGTGCCTACATCCGCGACGACAAGACCGGCATTCTGCAAGACATCGACAAGGTGTTCACCATCTTCCCGCGCCTGAAAGAGCGCCGAGACCAGCTCGCCGGCACCATGAGCGGCGGCGAGCAGCAGATGCTGGCCATGGGCCGGGCGCTGATGAGCCGGCCCAAGGTGCTGCTGCTGGACGAGCCGTCCATGGGCCTGTCGCCGATCATGGTCGACAAGATTTTTGAGGTGGTGCGCGATGTGTACGCGCAAGGTGTGACCGTGCTGCTGGTGGAGCAAAACGCGAGCCGGGCCCTGTCGATTGCCGACCGTGGCTATGTGATGGAGTCGGGCTTGATCACCATGTCTGGTGACGCCAAGACCATGCTCAAGGACCCCAAGGTGCGCGCCGCCTACCTGGGCGAGTAAGCCGGGCTGGCCCGCTGCGGGCCAGCTGCCTCAAATGGTCATGCCGCCGTCCACGGCGAATACCTGGCCGCTGGCAAACACCGATTCGTCGCTGGCCAGGTACACCACAATCGGCGCAATCTCGGGCGCCTGTGCCAGCCGGCCCATGGGCTGGCGGGCCACAAAATCCTTGCGTGCCTGCACCGGGTCGGGGTAGCTGTTGATGCGGTCTTGTAGCGAGGGCGTGTCCACGGTGCCGGGTGCAATCGCATTGCATCGGATGCCCTTGCCCACAAAATCTGCGGCCACCGATTTGGTCAGCCCCACCACGGCCGCCTTGCTGCTGCCATAGATAAAGCGGTTGGGCAGGCCCTTGAGGCTGCTGCAGACGCTGGCCATGTTGATGATGCTGCCGCCGCCTGCGGCCAACATGCCCGGCAGCACGGCCTGAATCATCCAGTACTGGGCGCGCACATTGAGGTTGAAGGCGAAGTCCCAGTCGTCGTCATTGGCTTGCAGGATGCTGCCGTTGTGAACGAAACCGGCGCAATTGAACAGCACGTTCAGCGGCGGCAGGCTGGCCACCATGCTTTGAATGGCAGCCTTATTCAGCACATCCAGCACGGCGGTGCGCACATTGTCCACGCCGTCAAAGGCCTTCAGCAGTTGCGGGTTCAGGTCGGTCGCGATGACCTGCGCGCCCTCGGCTGCCATGGCCAGCACGCTGGCGCGTCCGATGCCCTGGCCTGCGGCGGTGACGAGAGCGGTTTTGCCTTGAAGTCTCATGGGTGTGTCCTTGTCAGTGATTGATCGGCGATTTGCCGTTGCGTGATTTCATGCCAGTCCCACTCGATGCCCAGGCCCGGCGTCTCGGGCGGGTAGGCATAACCACCTTCGACGCGGATGCGGCTGGTGGTGATGTCATCGAGCTGGGGGATGTACTCCACCCAGGCGGCATTGGGCACGGCCGCACACAGGCTCACATGCAACTCCATCAGGAAGTGGGGGCACACCGGCACATCAAAGCCCTCGGCCAGATGGGCCACCTTGATCCAGGGCGTGATGCCGCCAATGCGGGCCACATCCGGCTGCACGATGCTGCAGGCGCCTTGCTCCAGGTACTCGCGGAACTGGGCGAGGTGGTACATCGATTCGCCTACCGCGACGGGGATGGTCGTGTGCTCGCGCAACTGGCGGTGCCCGGCCACGTCTTCGGCCGGCAGCGGCTCTTCCAGCCAGGCCAGGTCAAACGGTGCAAAAGCGGCGGCCCGGCGCACCACCTCGGGGCGGTTGAAGCCTTGGTTGGCGTCGGTCATCAGCTCAAAGCCCGGGCCGACCGCCTCACGCACTGCGGCCAGCCGGGCCACGTCTTCACTGACATGCGCCCGGCCGATCTTGATCTTGGCGCCCTTGAAGCCCTGTGCCTGGGCCGCCAAGGTTTGCGCCACGAGTTCGTCAGCGCCCAAGTGAAGCCAGCCGCCCTCGGTGGTGTAGACCGGCACCCGGCTCTGTGCGCCACCCAGCAGCTGCCACAGCGGCAACTGCTGGCTGCGCGCGCGCCAGTCCCACAGCGCCGTGTCCACACAGGCCAGCGCGAGACTGGTGATGGCACCAACCGCCGTGGCGTGGGTGTGGAAGAACAGGTCTTTCCAGATCGCCTCGATGTGCAGCGGGTTGCGCCCCAGCAAGCGCGGCGCCAGGTGGTCGTGCAGCAGGGCCATGACCGACGAGCCGCCGGTGCCTATGGTGTAGGCGTAGCCAGTGGCCTCAATGCCGTCGCTGCAGTGCAGCGTGAGCAGAATAGTTTCCTGCGTCACGAAGGACTGGATGGCGTCGGTGCGCACCACCTTGGGTGGCAGGTTGACTTGCCGCAGGCGGACGGCGGCTATGGTTGTGGCAGGGCGCATGGCAGGGTTTCACCGGATGGCGTGAGCAGGTTTCCATGCCATCATAAATTTGTCTGACCAAATGCCCCATCCGCATTAACCCTGTCGCCCAGCTGTTTTTTCTACAACCATGAACCATTCCAAGGAGACCACCATGAGCAAACGTTTCGCACTCAAAACCCTCGCCGCCGGCGCCGCCATCGCGCTGAGCCTGGGCGCCGCCAGCCTGGCGCAGGCCCAGACCAAGCTCAAGTGGGCCCACGTCTATGAGACCTCCGAGGCCTATCACACGCAGTCGGTCTGGGCCGCCGAGGAGATCAAGAAGCGCAGCAACGGCAAGTTTGACATCCAGGTCTTCCCAGCCTCCACCTTGGGCAAAGAGACTGACATCAACCAGGGCCTGCAGCTGGGCACGGTGGACATGATCATCAGTGGCCCGTCGTTTGCGGCGCGCAGCTACCCACGTTTCGGCATTGCCTACTACCCGTTCATTTTTCGCGACGGCGACCATTTGCTGGCTTTTGCCAAGAGCGCCGTGTTCAAGGAGATGGTCGATGACTTCCGGGCCAAGACCGGCATTCAGGTGACCGCCTACACCTACTACGGCGCGCGCCACACCACCGCGCAAAAGGCCTTCACCAATTGCGAAGGCATGAAGGGCATCAAAATCCGGGTGCCTGATGTACCAGCCTACACCGCCACGCCCAAGGCCTGCGGCGCCAACCCCACGCCCATTGCTTTTGCCGAGGTCTACCTGGCCTTGCAGAACGGCACGGTCGAGGCGCAGGAGAACCCGCTGACCACCATCGAGGCCAAGAAGTTCTATGAAGTGCAAAAAGCCATCATGCTGACCGGCCACATCGTCGATGGCCTGACCACCCAGATTGCGCCGCACGTCTGGAACAAGCTGACCGACGCTGAAAAGACCATGTTCACCGATGTCACGCGAGAGGCGGCTGCCCGCGCTTCGGCCGAGATCAAGAAGCGTGAAGGCGAACTGGTGGAAGAGTTCAAGAAGAAAGGCCTGCAGGTGGTCAACGTGGACCGCAAGAGTTTCCAGGATGCGGTCTTGAAAAATTCGCCGCTGGAGTCCATGGGCTTTACCCGGTCTGACTTCGACAAAATCCAGGCCGCGCGCTGATGGACCTTGACGCCGGCCCCAAGGTGATGGGGGATGACGGGCAGTTCCATGCGGCCGACGAGGCGGTGGATCTGTCCGGCACGCCGGTGGAGGCCTGGGTGGCGCTGGGGCTCTTTTGGGCGCTGGGGCTGACCGTCTTCTACCAGTTTTTCACGCGCTACGTGTTGAACAACTCCGCGTCCTGGACCGAGGAGATCGCGCGTTACCTGCTGATCGGCACGGTGTTTGTGGGCGCCACCATCGGGGTGGCCAAGAACAACCACATCCAGGTGGATTTCTTCTACCGCTTCATGCCCCGGCCGCTGTCGCGCGCCATGGGCCTGCTGGTGGATGTGATGCGCATCGTGTTTTTTGGGCTGGCGGTGGTGATGAGCTGGCAGATGATGCAAAAGCTCGGCAGCTACAAAATGACGGTGATCGACCTGCCCATGAACATCGTGTACTCGGTGGTGATGCTCGGCTTTGCCGCCATGTGCGTCCGCTCGGTCTGGGTCTTGCGGGTGCACTGGCAGCGTGGCTACTGCGTGCTGGAGCGGCCCGAGAGCACCATGCAAGACCGTTAGAAGAACACCATGCTGAAAATCATTTTCCTCATCCTGATGTCGGGCGGCATTCCCGTGGCGATTGCCATGGCCGGCGCCTCGCTGATTTACCTGTTCTGGCAGGACACCACGCCGCCTTTTGTGGTGATTCACCGCATGGTCAGCGGCATTGACAGCTTTCCGCTGCTGGCCGTGCCGTTTTTCATTCTGGCCGGCAACCTGATGAACAACGCCGGCATCACCAACCGCATCTACAACTATGCGCTGGCGCTGGTCGGTTGGCTCAAGGGTGGCCTCGGCCATGTCAACGTGCTGGGTTCGGTGATTTTTGCCGGCATGAGCGGCACGGCCATTGCCGACGCCGCCGGTTTGGGCACGATTGAGATCAAGGCCATGAAAGACCATGGCTATGACACCGAGTTTGCGGTGGGCGTCACCGCAGCCTCGGCCACGCTCGGCCCCATCATTCCGCCGAGCCTGCCTTTTGTGATCTACGGCATGATGGCCAATGTGAGCGTCGGCGCGCTGTTTCTCGCCGGCATTCTGCCGGGCTTGCTGATGGCGCTGCTGATGATGCTCACCGTGGCCTACTTTGCCTACAAAAACGGCTGGGGCGCAGACATCAAGTTCGAGTGGCCGCGGGTCATCAAGGCCCTGGCTGAAACAGCCGTGGTGGTGGGCTGGCCGCTGGCGCTGTGGGTGCTGATCACCAAGCTTGGGTTTCCGCCCCAGGTTACGGTGTTTGCCGGGCTGGTTGTGCTGTTTGCGGCAGACCGGCTCTTCAACTTTCAGGCGGTGCTGCCCATCATGACGCCGGTGCTGCTGATCGGCGGCATGACGACTGGCATCTTCACCCCGACCGAAGGCGCCATTGCCGCCTGCGTCTGGGCCATGGTGCTGGGCCTGGGGTGGTACAAGACCCTGTCCTGGAAGATGTTTGTCAAGGTCTGCCTGGACACGGTGGAGACTACCGCCACCGTGCTGTTCATTGTGGCGGCCGCCAGCATCTTTGGCTGGATGCTCACCGCCACCGGCGTCACGACAGCCATTGCCGGCTGGGTGCTGGCCTTCACCCAGGAGCCCTGGGTGTTCCTGCTGATCGCCAACCTGTTGATGCTGTTTGTGGGCTGTTTTTTGGAGCCCACCGCCGCCATCACCATCCTGGTGCCCATCCTGGTGCCGATCTGCCAAAAGCTGGGCATTGACCTGGTGCACTTTGGTCTGGTGATGGTGCTCAACCTGATGATTGGCCTGTTGCACCCGCCCATGGGCATGGTGCTGTTTGTGCTGGCGCGGGTGGCCAAGCTCTCGGTGGAGCGCACCACCATGGCCATCCTGCCCTGGCTGGTGCCG
>JBAXMQ010000098.1:0-12684 GCA_037134215.1 Betaproteobacteria bacterium | reverse complement strand
GTGGTCAGCACGCCAGTGCCAAACACCACCAATTTGCCACCAAGGGAATGGTCGAACAGCAGGGGCGCCTGGGTGATCGGCTGTGCCACGCCGGCGGCCGTCGTGGCGGCAAAGAAGTGGCTGCCGCCCGACACTTCAAAACGGCTCGCAGCACTGGCCTTGTAATCAAGCTTCCACAGCTTGCCTTTGAGGTCACCCGCATACAAACCGGTGATTTCTCCTGAACTGTTGCGCATGACAGCGACGCCACCGAGCCCGTTGGTACCGGTATCGTCCAGCACCAGCGTCTGGGCCGCACCCGACTGCAGGTTGACCACAAACAGCGCGGCCCGACCTGCATCACTGAAACTGCCGTTGCCAAAGACAGCCACCCACTCGCCGTTGGGGAGCACACCAGTCTGAACCGGTGCCGACACGTAGCCCAGGTCGGGCTGGGTGGCGCTGCTGAGTTCCCAACGCACACTGCTCGCGCCCAGGTTGCCCGTGTCGGTGACATCCAGTGCGAAGACCGCGCGCCCACCCGAGCCAAGCGTACCCAGCAGGTAATTGCGCCAGCTCGCGCTGCCGGCGCCGGGGGCATTGACGAACGCGTCGCTCTCGACCAGGGGGCCATCAACAAAAAACTGGTGGTACAGCAGCGAACTGCCGTAAGTTTTGTCACTTAATGTCGCCAGATTGCCATAGACCGAACGAGGTACATAGGCAAAAATTTCGCGACCATCCTCCCCCGCCGTGGCGCCGAGCGTGTCTTTGAAGGCGTGCAGCATGCCGTCGTTGCCGCCGACAAACAGCACCGGGTTGCGTGCCGCCTTGGCCGTTAGAAAGGCCGCATAGCTGCCGCCGCCAGTCGGCAGCGCGCCATAGCCCATGTTGAGCGCATCGCGAATCAACACCGGGTTGGAATTGATGAAGTCGCCAAGCACCCCCTTGCGCAGGCGAAAGGGCTGACCGTCTCCCTCTCGGCTGCGGTCACCGCGCAGGAAGTCGACCAAAACGCTGCCATAGGTCGCGCCCACTGTGCCCAGGGCTGCGCGGTTGCCCGCGCCCATGTCAACCCACGTGAAGGGCACGGCCGACCCCGGCGAGGTGTCGGTCTGCCAAGTCTGAATGTTACGACTGGCGAAGGTAGGCAGCTTGGTCTCTGCGGTCCAGGCCTGGGCACCGGTCTGGCCACTGGCGTCGAGCACGTAAGCCTGGATGTCGCCATTCCAGTCGCCGGTCTTGTAGAGTGGCACATATTTGCGGTTGCCCTCCTGCAAGGCGGCCGAAGCCGTGGCCACACCCGCTTCGCGCAGCTCACGCTGCAGGGCTTGACCCACCGAGTCGCGAATCGCGGTCGCCAATTCGGCAGGGTCCTTGGCACTGATGAAGCTGCCTCGGCTGTTGAGCGCGGCATGCCAGAGGTCATCCACCTCGTCGGTCCCCCAGGTCTTGGTGCCGGCCGTGAGTGCCGGTAGGTCGGACGCCGGGTTTGGCACGCCACCGGCGAGCTTGTCGGGGTTCAGCGTTCCACGTACCCCCAGGCCCACGGTGAAGTTGATCATGTGCTGCCAAAACGCCGGGTTGTCCGCCGAAGGCACAACGTTGTTGGCCAGATCGGGTCTGAGGTCTTTTTTCCAATACTCCATCGCATAGTCCGCCAGCATGTTGCTGTTGCCGTCTTTGTAAGGCCTGGTGGCCAGGTATTGGTAGGTTCGACCGGGCCCAGTGATGACCGGGCCATTGGTGTTGTCCGAATTCCCGACAGAGGTGGTGCTGGCGTTCCAGTAGCCGTCAGTCACCATGATGTGATAAGCACGGCGGCAGGTCTTGTCAGCGGTGGTGTTGACGGCGCCCGGGTTGTCAGCCCACGGCCCCTTGCTGTCGGCGCGCGAGTAGTACTGACCCACGGCACGCATGGCATTGGGCAGCGGCGTGCCGCCATTGGCCGGCAAGGCGTACAGCCAATTGAACAAACTGTTCTTGGTCGCTGCTGTGAAATCCCTGACACCGGACTGGATCACGGTGGTGCTGACGCCATCGATGCTGGTGCTGGACGACTGGTTGATCCGGCCCCAGCCGACGCGGAAGGTGTCGCTCAAATCGGCAAACGCCTCCACCAGCGCCCCGCGCGCAAACAAATTGCGCGTGCGGTAGTAGCTGAACCAGTTGGCAAAATTTTGCCGCTCCTCCGCCTGCGAACAACCTGTGGCACCCACCGGGCCCGCGCAATCGGTGCGGGCCGCCACTTTGGCGAAGCTCAACTCGCGGTTGACGGAATACTCGGTGTAGCTGGCCGCATTGGCTGGATCACGGTAGGCGCCTGCGGCATCCCTGTTGAGTCGGAAGTACAAGCCGGGGTCGTAGGACACCGTGGCATTGCTGCAATCTGTGCGGCTGTCACGGTAGCACCAGAGCGCGGACAGACTGCGGACGTTGGTGAGATTGACCGTACCGCCGCTCACAGGGTTCATCGGATCGCGGTAAGCCGCCGCGATTGGCGCGTTGGCCATGCGTCCGGCAGGTTTGGTCGCGGTGGCTGCCGGCAGTGGATAGGTGGCCAGCGCCCAGGGCTGGTAACGGATCTGGGGGTTGTAATAGACCGTGTTGGTGTCGGCCGATCGCAGAATTTTCTGCCGCCAATTGCTGGTGCCTCGCTGGGCCGCCACGGTGCCGATAAAGAAACCCGACAGGGTGGCGTTGTCACCCGGGTCCATGCTGACCGAGTTGGTGCCGACCGGGCTGGCCACCACGTAAGCGCCGGCGTAAATGGTGGCTTCGGGCATGTGCTGGAACATCATCGACCCGGAGTCGTCCATGGTCAGCATGATGTTGGGCTTGGCGCCCCCGCCGTCGCGGCTGAGCAGGGGCTTTTGCGACGGGGTTTGCGCCAGTAGCGCGGCGCCTGGCCAAAAACAGGCGCAGAGCAGCCACAGCACGCAGTTCACGGGCCGTCGGCAGGGTTGGGAACTTGACATCATCATGGCCGTCCTCAGTTCAGCAACAGAATGGTTTGTAACCACACCACAGAACCCGCCGTGGTAACCCCGGTGACGGCGTCAGACAAATGGCCCGGACTGAAACCCCGCGCCGTGATGACGTAGGCACGGTTGCCGTCGGCCAGCACCTGACGCTCGACCACACATTCGGGCAAGCGGGTGGGCCGGAACGCGCTGTCCTGGGACTTGATGCGTGCCTCTGGCACAGGGGTCAGGGTTGCGGCGATACCACCGGCGCCGGTCCAACTGGCAGCCTGGCCCCAGCCGGTGGCCGAGTCCGCCGCACCAGCCGGGGTGTCAGTGATCCTGGCGTCGGCCAGGGTTGCCACGCGTTCTACCTCGGGTTTGGCGAGTTCAGCCTCACAGTAGCGCAGCGCGGCGTCGGCATACTGCTGCGCCAGATTTTGCAGGCGGATGTTGTTGGCGACCTGTTCGCCCGAGGTGGCGCTGCGTATGGCCGCAGCCGAGGTCAGCCCGATGATCACCAGCATGACCAGAACGATGATCAAGGACACGCCAAGCTGTCGCCTGGCTGAGCGCACGCACGACCGCTGCCAGGGCGCCGGGTTGATCTGGGACAGAGCTTGCATCTCAGGCACCATCAAAAGGCCATTTTGTTGCGCAAGGTGGTGGTGCTGAAATAGGCGCGACGCGCCAGACCATCGCTTGATGTTTGCTGGACCGAACCGCAGTCCAGGTAGGTCAGGGTGTCTTCGCCTGCGTCGAGCACCGCCTCGCTGCTGCGCATCAGCAGGCACAGCCGCACGCTCAGCACCAGGCCCCAGTCCGACACTTGCCCGGCACGCACGTAGCGCACCACAGCGCGGGGGTTGGCAGCGTTGGCCTCGCCATACCAGATCGTCATGGCCTGCACGTTCTCCACCAGCGGCTGCCCGGCGGAGCCCTGCCGACTGGCGCAATGCAACTCAGGTCGGCCGCTGGCGCTGGGGGCCAGGTAATAGCGGTTGTAAGCCAGGAAATAACCGCCTGCATCACTCAGGCCGTTGCCCAGGCAATCGGTCGGCAGGTTGGCCGCTGTCGGTACCGTGTTGGCACGGTCGGCCACATAGACCAGCTCGATGGCGTCGGTCCCGTCGATGCCGCAGGCCACGGCCGAGGTCGTGTTCGGCGTCGCGAAGCCGTTCTGGCAGCCAAAGACCGGGCGCCCGGCGTAGGCACGCGTGAAGCTGGCGCCACCCAAGGCCAAACCCGTTGGCCCGGAGAAACCTGCCAGCAGCAAATCGCGCGACAGCAGGGTCAGCGCCAACTGGGCGTTCTCGGTCATCTCGGCATAAGCCGCCTGCTGACGCCCGGTCTTGCCCGAGCCGATAAAGCTCACCAGCACCGCGCCCGCCACCACCATGCCGATCACCAGCGACACCATGACCTCGACCAGAGACAGGCCTTGCATCCGCGGTCGGCGCATCATGCCCCTCATAAATTGATCCTGAAGTAGCTGCAACGCACACCCGTGTCTCCGCCCCGGTTCAGACCATCCGGGCACTCCAGTACTGCCGCCGGTGCCTCGTCGCTGGCGGCCACGGCCGGATCGCGCCAGACCAACCACAGGTCCATCGCCGATTGGTCACTCTGGCGCAGCAGGAACACAGAGCCTTCGGGCAGTTGGTCACGCACCAGGCGACGCCACTGGGCCAGGTCCAACGCCGCGATCTCAGCCGGCGTACAACTGCTGGCCGCGCTGTCACACAGCTGGGCCGGCAGGCTGGCGCGAACGGCCTGTCCGGCAAAGTCCGTGGTGAAGTCGTAGGCTCCCGCCAGGAAGCCGGTCGCGGCCACGGCACCCGCCGCCGGAGCGCCCTTGTTGACGCGCAGACGTTCTCCCATGTCGTTCGCCAGCTGCGTCGCCACGGCGCGGTATTGCGACATCTTGGTGTACCGCAAGGCCGCTGCGTTGACCCCGGCAAGCGCCAGCAGCGCGATGGCCGAGATCACGATGGCCACCAGCACCTCGACCATCGACACCCCCTGATAAGGACTCAGGCGCATGACAGACTCCCCCTTGCCCGCAATGCGGCCCGACCCTGCATGGAAACGCACACCAGTCGCATGAGGTCAGCGCCGTTTGCCCCGACCGGCGTAATCTTGAAGGTTTGGGTCGAAGCACGGGCCATGCCGGTGGCCTGGTAGACAAAGAATCGCCGGTCGCTGGCCGGGTTGTCGCTGGCGATCGAGGCCACCGAGCGCAAGGCGTCCTGAACCCGCAGGATTTGTTCGCCGGCATCCAGCGTGCCATCGCCATCGGTATCGACGAACACGATCCAACCGGTCTCCCAGCCTGCACCGTTGCTGCAGCTGGCGCCGTCGCTGGAGTTACAGATGCTGACCGTGGCCGATCGCTTGATCGCCTCTGACCGCGCCAAACGCAGATCGTCCACCAGGGCGTCCGCCGCTGCCTGGACAGCCCGCTTGAGCAGGAGTGTGCGAAACGAGGGCGCAGCCAGCCCCATCAGCACCACGGTGACCGTCAGGGTCACCAGCAGTTCAACCAGGGTAAAACCACGTTGGCATCGTCGCATGGACCACAGCTTACTCCGATGCCGGTTTACTGTGGTTCACGGGCCGACGGTCGGCGCGCAGCAGCCGCCAGACGGTAGACTTGGGCGCTCCAAGCTCCGTCTCCGACCATGATCAACCGCGCTCTCGAACTCGCCCACAGTGCGCGCCTGGCGTGTCCGCCCAACCCGGCTGTGGGCTGCGTTCTGGTGTCAGCAGATGGCCAGGTACTGGGTGAGGGGCAGACCCAGCGCACTGGCGCAGCCCACGCCGAGGTCATGGCGCTGCAAGCCGCAGCGGCGCACGGTCATTCGGTCGCCGGTGCCACCGCTTACGTCACTCTGGAGCCCTGCGCCCACCAAGGCCGCACCGGGCCCTGCTGCGAGGCCCTGATCAGCGCCGGCGTGGCGCGGGTGGTGGCGTCGCTACAGGATCCCAACCCCCGGGTGTCCGGCCAGAGTTTCGCGCGCTTGCGTGCGGCCGGCATTGCCGTGGAGGTGGGGCCGGGCGCCAGCGCAGCACGGGAACTCAACTTGGGATTTTTCAGCCGCATGGTGCGCCAAATACCCTGGGTGCGCATGAAAATCGCCGCCTCCCTGGACGGCAAGACCGCGCTCGACAACGGCGCCAGCCAGTGGATCACGTCCGCCGAAGCCCGTGCCGACGGCCACGCCTGGCGCGCCCGCGCCTGCGCTGTGCTGACCGGCATAGGCACGGTGCTGGAGGACGATCCGCGGCTGGACGTCCGGGAGATCGATACACCCCGCCAGCCCCAACTGGTGCTGGTGGACAGCCGGCTGGAGGTCCCTTTGACGGCCCGGCTTTGGCAGTGCGCGCGCCCGGTGCTGATTTACACGGCCTCGACCGACCCGGCCAAAACACAAGCCCTGCAAGCGCTGGGGGCGACAGTGGTCTGCCTGCCCGAGCCCGCAGCGCCTGTGACGGCAGCAGCCAAGGTGGATCTGGGCGCCATGTTGCGTGACCTGGCGGCGCGTGAGGTCAATGAACTGCACGTGGAGGCCGGCTACAAACTCAACGGTTCCTTGGTCCGGGCCGGTCTGGTGGATGAGTTTTTGGTTTATCTGGCCCCCACCTTGCTGGGCCAGGGGCGGGGCATGGCTCAGTTTGGACCGCTCACCGATTTAACGCAAGCGACCTCGCTCGCCTTCACATCGAGCCAAATGGTCGGCCCCGATCTGCGCATCCTGGCGCGTATCCCGGGCCGCGACCAGTTCTGAGCGGCAGAATTCCGCAGTCGGCCGCGGATCGTGCCCAATCCCTGCGAAAATAGAAGCATGTTTACTGGCATCATCACCGGCGTGGGGCGCATCGCTGCCGTCCACGCCCTCGGCGCTTCACCGGGCCACGGCAAGCGGCTCAGCATCGGCACTCCCCCGCATTACCTGGACGACGTGGGCCTGGGCGACAGCATCGCGCTCAATGGCGCCTGCATGACGGTCACCGGCATTGACCCAGATCAGCCCATCTTCACGGTCGACGTGTCCGCCGAATCGCTTGACAAGACCGCCGGTCTGACCGAACTCGGGCCGATCAACCTTGAAAAAGCGCTGCGTGCCAATGACCGGCTGGGCGGCCACCTGGTCTCGGGGCACGTCGACGGCGTGGGTCGGGTGACCCATTTCGAGCAGGTGGGTGAATCCTGGGCGCTGCGCGTGCTGGCGCCTGCGGCGCTGGGGCGCTACCTGGCGTACAAAGGATCCATCACGGTCAACGGCGTCAGCCTGACCGTCAACCGCATCGACGACCAGCCCGAAGGCTGTGAAATGAGCATCAATCTGATCCCCCACACCGTCGAGCACACAGCCCTTGGCGCCCTGCAGGCGGGCTCTGCGGTGAACCTGGAAATTGACCTGATCGCACGCTACTGCGAACGCATGCTGAGCGCACCTGCCGGGCGCACTGGTACCGCGGACTGAGCGCCACCATGGCCCCAAACCCCTATGAAAGATGAACGAATGACCAACGACGCGCCAGTGGCCATTTCACCGATTGAGGACATCGTCACCGACATGCGCGCCGGACGCATGGTGATCTTGGTTGATGAGGAAGACCGTGAAAACGAGGGTGATCTGGTGATCGCCGCCGAGCATGTGACGGCCGAGGCGGTCAATTTCATGGCCCGCTTCGGCCGTGGACTGATCTGCCTGACGCTCACGCGCGAGCGTTGCGAGCGCCTGCAATTGCCGCCCATGGCCCTGCGCAATGGTGACAAGAAAGGCACTGCCTTCACCGTCTCGATCGAGGCGGCAGAGGGGGTCACCACCGGCATTTCGGCAGCCGACAGGGCCTGCACCGTCCTGGCGGCAGTAGCCCCTGGCGCACGCGCAGAGGACCTGGTCCAGCCCGGTCATATCTTCCCGCTCCAGGCGGTGGATGGCGGCGTGCTGATGCGCGCCGGCCATACCGAAGCCGGCTGCGACCTGGCGGCCATGGCCGGCTGCACCCCCGCGGCCATGATTTGCGAAATCATGAAAGACGACGGCACGATGGCCCGACTGCCTGACCTGCAATTGTTTGCGGCAGAGCACGGACTCAAGATCGGCACCATTGCCGACCTGATCGAACACCGCAGCCGGGTCGAGTCACTGGTGCTGCGAACAGGCTCGCGGACCCTGCGCACAGCCTACGGTGACTTCACCGCCCATGCCTTCCGGGATACGCCCGCACAGGGCGTGCACCTGGCGCTGGTGCGCGGCAGTTGGGCCCCCGGTGACACGGTACCGGCGCGGGTGCATGAACCCATGTCACTGCTGGATGCCTTGGAAGTGGGCCGGGAGATGCATTCCTGGAGCCTGGACGCCAGCCTCTCACGCATCGCAGCCGAGGGCCGGGGCGTGGCGGTTCTGCTCAACTGCGGTGAAAGCGCAGCGCAGTTGCTGCAGCAGTTCGACGGGACGGCACGCGCCAGCTACGGCCCCGAGCGCGGCAGGATGGACCTTCGCAATTACGGCATCGGTGCCCAGATCCTGCGAGAGTGCGGCGTCCGCCGCATGACCCTGATGGGTAACCCGCGACGCATGCCCAGCATGGCCGGCTATGGCCTGGAAATCACCGGTTACCTCAGCCAATAAGACCCAAGGACAACACCCATGTTTGGCAACGACAGCGCAACGCTGGATTCCACCGACCGGCGCATGAACGGCAAGAAGCTGACCATTGGCATCGTGCAGGCGCGCTTCAACACAGAGATCACCGACGCCCTGGCCCAGTCCTGCCGGGCCGAACTGATGGCCCTGGGCGTGCAGGAACGCAACATCGACCTGGTGCAGGTGCCCGGAGCGCTCGAAGTCCCCGTGGCGCTGATGGCCATGGCAGAGAAGCTCAAGTACGACGCCCTGGTGGCGCTGGGCTGCATCATCCGTGGCGAGACTTACCATTTTGAACTCGTGGCCAATGAATCCGGCGCTGGCGTGAGCCGCGTTGCAATGGATTACCAGCTACCCATCGCCAATGCCATCCTGACCACCGAAGACCTGGCCCAGGCCCAGGCCCGTCAGACCGACAAGGGCCGCGATGCCGCCCGCGTGGCAGTCGAAATGGCCAACCTGCTGGAAGCCCTTTGATGGACCAGCCCGAGAACCGGATGGCAGGCGCCCGGCCACCACGCCAGAGCCGGACGGGCCTGACCAGCACCGGCGCCCGCAAGGCAGGCAGCAAATCGGGCCGCACACGGGCCCGCGAGTTCGCCCTGCAAGGGCTTTACCAACGACTCGTCGGGCGCGCTGAGCTGACCGACATCGACGCCTTCACGCGGGACCTGGCCGGCTTTTCCAAGTGCGACACGCTGCACTTCGACACCTTGCTGCAGGGTTGTGTTGCCCAAGAGGCGGAGCTGGACGCGCTCATCCTGCCGCTGCTGGACCGCAAGCTGGCTGAGATCTCGCCCATCGAGCATGCCGTGATGTGGATTGGCGTCTTCGAGTTCCAGCACTGCCCAGACGTACCCTGGCGCGTGGTGCTCAATGAGTGCATCGAGCTGGCCAAGGAGTTCGGCGGCTCGGATGGCCACAAGTACGTCAACGCTGTGCTCAACGGGGTCGCCCCCAAGCTGCGCGCGGACGAGATGGGCGCCGACAGGCGCAAGCCCAACTGATGCGGATTTCTGGCCGGGCGCAGCGCATCGAGCCCTTCTTCGTGATGGAGATGGCCAAGGCAGCCACACGCCTGGCGCAAGAGGTGGCCGACAGCAGCCGGCCTATGGTTTTCCTCAACATTGGCGAGCCGGACTTCACCGCACCGCCGCTGGTCCAAGAGGCGGCCGAACGCGCTCTGCGCGCGGGCACCACCCAGTACACCCAGGCCACCGGCCTGCCCGCCTTGCGCGAACGCATCAGCCACTGGTACTTCACACGCTTTGGCCTTCAGGTACCGGCCAGCCGTATTGTGGTGACCGCCGGCGCATCTGCGGCGCTGCAACTGGCCTGCCTGGCCTTGATTGAGGCCGGTGACGAGGTCCTGATGCCAGACCCCAGCTACCCCTGCAACCGGCATTTTGTCAGTGCCGCTGATGGCCGCGCCGTGCTGATTCCGACCACCGCTGCCGAGCGCTTCCAGCTCAGCGCCGACAAGGTCGAGGCGGCCTGGGGCCCGCAGACGCGCGGCGTGCTGCTGGCCTCACCCTCCAACCCGACCGGCACCTCGATCGACCCGGACGAGTTGCGCCGCATCCATGGCGCGGTCAGCCAGCGCGGCGGCATCACGCTCATTGACGAAATCTACCTGGGCCTGAGCTTTGAGACCCGCTTCGGCCAAAGCGCCCTGGCGATAGACGACGACATCGTCAGCATCAACAGCTTCAGCAAATACTTCAGCATGACGGGCTGGCGCCTGGGCTGGCTGGTGGTGCCGCAGAGGCTGGTGGACGTGGTCGAGCGGCTGGCGCAGCACCTGTTCATCTGCCCCAGCACGCTGGCCCAGCATGCAGCACTGGCCTGCTTTGAGCCCGACAGCCTGGCCGAGTATGAGCGCCGCCGGGCCGAGTTTCAGGCCCGGCGCGACTTCTTCATTCCTGCGCTCAATCATTTGGGCCTGACGGTGCCAGTGCTGCCTGATGGCGGCTTTTACGCCTGGGCCGACTGCACGGCACTGTGCCGCCAGCTCGGCGTTGCCGACAGCTGGGAGGCGTCGTTCGAGATCATGCGCCGGGCCCACGTGGCGGTCACGCCGGGGCGGGACTTCGGCATGGCCGAGACCGGGCGCTTCATCCGGTTTTCCACGGCGAGCTCCATGGCCGCGCTGCAAACAGCCGTGGCCCGGCTCAGTGCCTTGGCATCATGAGCCTGCAGGTACCGCTGCGTCCGGCATTTGACATGGGCCGCGCGTCGCTGACAATACGGCAACGAGCCGGGCGCCGATCAGCAAACGGACCGGTGCTGCTGTGCGAAGGCAGCATCCGTATCGGCTGGGTCGACGCCGCGCGGCACCGGCCCATGAGAATTCCACCCACTGCTTTGGAAGCCCTGACATGAACCAAGACCTCTCAATCCTGCACCTGGTGCTCCATGCCAGCCTGGTGGTGCAGCTGGTGATGCTGCTGCTGGTGCTGATCTCGATCTCCAGCTGGGCTGCCATCTTCCGCAAACTGTTTTCGCTCAAACGGGTGGCCACGCTCAACGACGCCTTCGAGCGCGAGTTTTGGTCGGGCACCAGCCTGAACGACCTGTTTGCGGCGGCAGCCAAGAATTCGCGAGACGCCGGGCCGATGGAGCGCATTTTTGCCGGCGGCATGCGCGAGTACCAAAAGCTGCGCGAAAAGCGCATCACTGATGCCTCCACCCTGCTCGACGGCGCGCGCCGCGCCATGCGGGCCAGCTTCCAGCGCGAGATGGACGTGGTGGAGAGCAACCTGTCCTTCCTGGCCTCGGTCGGTTCGGTCTCCCCCTATGTCGGCCTGTTTGGCACGGTCTGGGGCATCATGCATGCGTTCACCGGGCTGGCTTCGCTGCAACAGGTGACGCTGGCCACTGTGGCGCCGGGCATCGCCGAGGCGCTGGTGGCCACCGCCATCGGCCTGTTTGCCGCCATTCCCGCCGTGGTGGCCTACAACCGCTTTGCCCGCGACATCGACCGGGTGGCGATCAAGCTGGAAACCTTCATCGAGGAGTTTTCCAACATCCTGCAGCGCAACGTCGGCGCCCAGTCGGCGTCCGGCCGCTAATCAGGAGTCCGCCATGCCCGCCGTCTCCAGCCGCGGCCGCGGTCGCCGCACCATCAACGAAATCAACATGGTGCCCTTCATCGATGTGATGTTGGTGCTACTGATCATCTTCATGGTCACCGCGCCGCTGATTACCCCCAGCGTGATCGACCTGCCCAGTGTGGGTAAGGCTGCCAAGCAGCCCGACCAGGTTGTTGACATCGTGATTGGCAAGGACGAAGCGCTGGAGCTCAAACTCAAGGACGACAGCCGACCGGTGTCATTGCCTGAGCTGGCCAAGGCCGTGCGCCAGGCGCAGGCAGGCCAGACCAACTCGGCCGTGGTCATCAGCGCTGACCGCAGCGTGAAGTACGAGGTGGTGGTCAAGGTGATGGACACGCTGCAGCGCGCGGGCGTGCAGCGGGTTGGCCTGTCGGTACAACTGGCGAACTAGGAACGCACACCGTGCCTGCCGCGACGGAACGCCTGGAATTCAAGCCGCCGCCAGGGCCGGGCCTGTGGCGCTCGGTGGCGCTGGCGCTGCTGGCGCACGGCTTGCTGCTGGTGGCACTGACCCTGGGTGTGCAATGGAAGCGCCAGGCCCCCACCACGGTCAGCGCGCAGGCCGAGCTGTGGGCGCAGGTGCCGCAGGAAGCCGCCCCCAAGCCGGTAGAGGTGCCGCCCACACCCGCACCGGCTCCCGCCGCACCACCGCCACCTGCCGAGGCCGAGCCGCCCAAAGTCGATATTGCGCGCGAGCAAGACAAAGAGCGCAAGCGGCTTCAGCAAGAAAAGGAAGTTGCACGCCAGCGCGAAGAACGGCAGAAGTTGGAGAAGCTGAAACAGGACAAGCTGGCCCAGGACCGACAACGCGCCGAGGAACGCCAGCGGGCCGATGCCCAACGCAAGGCCGCTGAGGAAGAGAAGCGCAGCGAAGCACTGCGCCAGGAAAACATGAAGCGCATCGCCGGGATGGCGGGTGCCACGGGCGCTACAGGCGCCACCGGCACGGCGCAGCAATCGGCCGGGCCGTCG
>JBAXMQ010000097.1:0-12737 GCA_037134215.1 Betaproteobacteria bacterium | reverse complement strand
GGCCAAACCAGTGACATCTTGTTGATTACCGACGGTGAAATCTACGGCATTGATGCATTGATTGAGGTGGCCAGCAACTCACGCCACCGGGTGTTTGTGGTGGGCATTGGCGCGAGTGCGGCCGAAGTAAACCTGCGCCGGCTGGCAGCTGCCACCGGAGGCATGTGTGACTTTGTGGCACCCGGCGAGGCGGTGGAACCCGCCGTGCTGCGGATGTTCAGCCGGCTGAGAGCTCCCCAGGCCAAACAGGTGCGGGTGGAGTGGCCAGCAGGTCTGACGATGAATTGGGCGCAGCCCGTACAGGATTACGCCTTTGAAAACGACGCCCTGAGCGTCTGCGCCTTTGTCACGCTACCCGACAAGGCGGCTGACCTAGATCCGCAGGCATCACCGAATTTAGGGTTGGTTCGGCTGTGGGGTCAATTGCAGCAGGGTGGCGCAGAGGTGCTGATGGGAGAGGCACCACTGAACCTGACCGAGTCGACCACCAACACCGTGGCCCGCATGACCGCCTTTGCCCAGTACTGCGAACTGGATCGCGAGCGCAACGCTCAGGCCATCCCAGCTGCTTTGACGGCCGCGCAAGACCTGGCCGTGCGCTACAGGTTGGTGACGGGGGAGACCAACTTTATTCTGGTCAAAGAGCGGTCAGCGGCTGATCAGGCGCAGGAGATGCCAACGGCGCACCACGTGCCGCAGATGTTGGCAGCCGGGTGGGGCGGCACTGGGACGGTGACTAGTTCGCTGGGGAGTTCAGGTAGTGGCAAGCGCTCCTTCGATGACTCTTTGCCAATGGAGTCATCGGCCATGTTCTTCTCCAAGATGGATGTCAATAGCAACGCCATGGTGGTTCAGGAAGACGCCTTGAGCCGGCCATCGGTCTGGCGCAGCAAGGGTCGGGCGGCAGCTGCTTCAAAGCAGACTCTGCAAACAGGGGGGATGGACGATTTTGAAATCCCGGCGTTCCTGCGCAAATCCGCAGATGACCAGGGGCCGGCTGGACGCGACTTCGTTCTGCAGTCGATCAACAAGAGTGACCCGATGCTTTGGCAATCAGACAGCACAGGCGGAACAAAGACCTCTGGCAAGCAAGATCTGTTTGCTTACGTTGGCATCACCCCCGCCGGCATGTCTCAGTGGCTGGCCATCAATCACCCCACGTTGTGGCCCACCACCTTTGGGCAACTGCGGGAGTTGGGCCTAGGATTGGCGATTTGTGAGTGGCTGGAGTTCGGTGTCGGCCAGGATCGGGCGCAAGACGAGGTAATCAGGACATTCTTTGACGTGTTGCGCGAGTTCGGCCTGGATGCCCGCGGGGGGTTACGGCAAGCAGGCCGAAGCCTGAAAAACGCCATCTATCCGCAGCCTAAGGTGGAGGCGGTGTCGGACTTGCACGGTGCCATCCGACTGGGGCTAAAAGACGTGAAGGCCAAGGACTGGCCGCAGAGGGTATTGGAGTTTCCAGCGTCTGAAATTGCCTGACCAACCATCAATACTGGCAAAAACCACAGCCCCCGAGGCTCACGAGGTGAGCTTTGGTGATGTCAATCTCAGCGGCTATGACCCCTATCACCGCTCCCAACAATGCTATGGCGACCGCAGATTCTGCGTCGCCGACATTCATGTCAGAACCGCTGCTCATCCACGCTCTTCGCGAATCCTGGTTGCTGGCTGCTGTCGAGGCCGTTCGGCCCCTGTTCCTGGCCAAAAGTTACCAGATCCCTCCCTGCCAGGTGTCGGTGGGCTTTGCCAGCACGGGTAATCGCCTGGGACACATCGGCCAATGCTGGAGCACGCGCAGCAGTGCTGTGCCGGTCAATCAGATCTTCATCTCTCCCACGTTCAGCGACGCCTACGAGGTGCTGGACACCCTGGTCCATGAACTAATCCACGCCGTTGACGACTGCCAGCACAAGCACGGCAAGGAGTTCAAGAAAATCGCACTCCGTCTCGGCCTTAAAGGCCCGATGCGCAGCGCCGGTGCCGGGCCGGAGCTGAAAGTGAAATTGCTTGCACTGCTACCGCAACTCGGGCCTTACCCCCACGTTTCACTGGCGGTATCGATGAAGAAAGCGGTGCACCGCAGTCGCCCTCGTGCCCAGTGCAAAACCTGCGGTTTTCAGGTGCCGATGCTCAAAAAGTTTCTGGCGTTTGGCCCGCCGATCTGTCCGAAGGACAAAGTCGAGATGGAGGCTATGGGGGATTGGGACGAAGTTTGAAGGCACTCGATCCTCTCACTTATCGATTCAAAGTTGGAAATTAGAACGTCCACTGATTCACGCAGATCATGGACAACCAGTGAGCTTGGGGACACATGACAATGTGGCCATAACTCCGCCCCTAGAATTTCCAAATGCCCCAAGCATCCCCGTTATGGCCCACCTGATACCCTCGATACCCATGCGCGGCGCCTCTGGCGCTGGGGCATATGCGGAAGTAGCATTGCTTCATACCCTAGAACAAGGCCTGTCTGGCGCCTTCACCCTCTTCCACAGCGTGGACTGGTCGCGCGGTATAGGACCGCATGAGCAGCATGGCGAAATTGACATCGTAGTGGTCAACCAGGCGGGCGACGTGCTGCTGATCGAGATCAAATCTGGCACGGTGGACTTTGCGCCAGACGGCATTTTTAAGAGCTATGGCGGCCATAGTAGAAGCGTTACAGGACAGATTGGCTTGCAATATGGTGCGCTGCGTGGGCGGCTGAATGACGCAGGACTGGGCGTTCAGCTACACCACCTGCTGGTCTTGCCCGACGTGCAGGTCCAGACTGACACCGTGCAATGGCCACGCGAGCGCATTGTGGACAGTGTCGATATTGGCCACATCAGCACCCGCATTACCCAAACACTGGGGCCCGGCATGCCGAGCGCCCGTACATTCGCGCGGATACTCGCTTTTTTTGAGAATCGCTTTCAGGTCGTACCCGATGTGTCGGCGCTTGCAGGGCGGCTGCAACAAGACGCCACGCGGCTGTCCGCCGGGCTGGCTACCTGGGTGCCGCGCATGCGGGTGCCCTCGGGCTTGGTAAGGGTGGTGGGCACCGCGGGCTCTGGAAAAACGCAATTGGCCCTGCGACTGCTTAAAGATGCCGACGCTGCCGGACTCAAAGCTGCCTACCTGTGCTTCAACCGCGCACTTAGCGACCATATGGCGCGTGTTGCGCCTGTGCGCACGCCCACGGAAACTTTTCATGAATTCGCGGTGCGGATGCTGCGCGCCTCTGGGCAGCCGATAGACTTTTTGGCAGTGGGTGCATTTGATGCCATCGCCAGCAAATGCATTGCCATGTTAGAAGGCCGCCCGGCAGACCTAGACCTGCTGGTGCTGGACGAAGTGCAAGACCTGCAGGCCGACTGGGTACAAGCCCTGCTTGGGCGCGTCCGGCAAACCGGGCGGGTATTTTTGCTGGAAGACCCAGACCAGCAGCTCTACAAAGACCGGCAGGAGTTTGAACTGCCAGACGCAATCACAGTCACTTCCCACGAAAACTTTCGTTCGCCGCGCGCGCTAGTGAAGCTGATCAACGGCTTGCACCTGACCAGCACCGAGATTGAAGCCTTGGGACCCCACGCCGGTGAGCTGCCCGACCCCATCGTGTTTGACAGCCCCGAGGACATCAAACCTTGCACCGCACAGGCGGTACAGCGTTGCCTGACGCGCGGATTTGAGCTGGACGACATCGCCGTCATCAGCATGCGCGGGCGCGAACGCTCGCAGTTGCAAGGCGTTGGCACATTGGGTGCTTCAACGCTTCGTCGGTTTACGGGCATGTTTGACGCCGATGGCGCGCCAGTGTGGACGGCGGGCAATCTATTGGTGGAGTCTGTTCGCCGCTTCAAGGGTCAAGCGGCTACAGCAGTGGTGCTGACGGAATGTGACTTCGAGGCGCTTGATGCTCTAAACCGACGACTGCTCTTTGTTGGGCTGACGAGGGCACGAATGCATTTGGAGTGGGTGGTTTCTCGCCGGACAGAGCAGTTGCTTGCCCATTCCTTATCCTAACAAGTCTCATAAAGCGGCGGTCATCCCCTTGGATACCAACATGCACCAATGAGGCCGTTACCAATAACGAAGCTAGCACCCCGTCAGTACCAATAAAGAGGACGGCCATCAAAAGAAAAATAGAACGATGAACTCTAATTAAGCTTTCAAGTCTTGCACGGATGGTAATGGCTGTGGCATTCGCGCCGGTCTCCTGCGCGAAAGTCAGTGTTCAAGGAGAATAGTTTTTTGGACTAATGATCGACACATCTGTTAACACAGACATCGCAACTTTGTGCGTTCTAAAAGTTGACATAATTAGTACAAAAAAACTAACCAACCGAACTACCGCAGACCATGATGGTATTCCCGTGCACGTATATTAGTTCATGAACTTGCAAATGTAGTAGCAAGTCAACGACCAACTTACGATCCTGACCTTATTCCTCATATTGCATCGGCGGTCAAGCTTTCAAGCCTAGATCGTAATACTTGAACCTCGTCAACCGATAGCACTTTCCTTGAAGCAATCCAATTGAAAAAATCTTCGATTGGCAAAAGACTTTGCAGGACCTCGTCCTGAAGTAGTGAAGGCAACTGCTTATGAAAGGGACCCAGCGAAAACATCTTGCCAGCGCTATTGATGACGCTTTTCACCGCTTCGCGACATTGCTTATCTGCGAGCTTCACTTTCCCGATAACAGATGTGATATCTCCCACTACAGCTATTCCGCTAAGGTTGGGAAGGGCGTGCAGACCAGGAAATAATTCACACAGGCACTTTTCAAAAATAAGCCCTCCGAAATGAAATGTGAATGTGCTTTCGCCAGAGTCATATCGAAAAAAATCCAGCTCAGTACAACCTAGTCCCAGTTGTACATGACGTGCAAAGTGCTGGCTCATCGGTGCTCGTCTCGAACCGTATCTGATTGAAGCCGTTTCTTTCAGACTCTTGAGGCCCGTTAGCACAAGCTCACCGCCTTGAAGCTCAGTGCTCCAATTTGATCCACCAAAAGAAATGTGACTCGGCACTTTGCTTCCTATTGGCAACTGGGCCAGCACTTCACCAGTACTGGCATCAACCACCGGGACACCCACTGAACCACCCTCTATGTTTCCGTGCATGCCCATCCCCTCCCATAGCCTCTGCCAGTCGTCACCAAGGGTAACCCTGTCACCGTGTGCCATAGAAAGTAGACTTTGATTCACAAGGTGTTGAACAATGGACTCAGCCTTGGCTCCAGCGCCGGTATCCCAAACATCTTCAGCCAAAGCTTGAATATCAGATACACGGCGGCCCTTAGTCGGTGCCTGGCGCACAAAGCTTGAAATCTGTTGGACGCAAACCGACCAACGACGACCATAGGTAGTTGGATCACAAACTCCATCTCTGGCCGCCGCAAGCATACTTGCAATCGCCAATCGTTCGACTGGGCTACGTGCTATTGCTACCACCCTTGTAACGCCCTCTCGCCTACCAGCTCGACCAATTCGTTGCAGTAGTCCATTTGTATTCGGTGGTGGCCCAATCAAAGCCACTGCGTCAACGTCCCCAATGTCCACCCCAACTTCTAAGGTGCTGGTCGCAACCAACACTGCATCTCGATTTTGCGAAAACCCTTGTTCAGAGGCTTCGCGAACCTTCTTGTCAAGACTCCCATGATGTGCAAACACTGAAATTTGCCGCAATGGCCGGAGATACTGTTTCAAGAAAGTACTCAATTCATCACAGAGGCCACGACTGGGTACGAAAACCAATACTTTTCGTACGCTTCTAGTCTGGTCGGCAGACATAGCCTTCCAGATGGCGGCGGCAGTTGCATCTTTAGCACTAGTGCCTTCAACCAAATGAATGCGCTGCACCAATGAAGGAGCAGATTCGTTCACGGTTAACCGATGCCATGAATCTCCAGCAGTGCTATCAAAGAGCAAGATCTCCCGCGCTCCAGCAACAGCGACTACCTCGCAGTCTCCGCCCAAAAGTCGGCCAGCGAGCTCCAAAGGGGAGGTAACGGTTGCGCTAGCACCGCAAATTTGGATCGTGTGGCGACTATAGTTGCCTCTCTTAAGGCGACGGAGTCTCGCCATCAGCCAGCATAGTTGATCGCCGCGAGCCGACGAATCAAACAAATGAGCTTCATCAATGAATACTGCTTCAACACTGTCTAAGTCGTGCCCTGCAAAAGAACCATCATGTCCAAATCTCGATCTCCGAGACAGAAGTGAGTCCAGGGATTCCGGCGTAGTGATCAAAACAAAGGGTAAATGATTTCCAGCATGGTGGTCAGAAGTTTGACGAGCACAAGACAGGCCCAGGGGTTGAAGCAAGTCTGTTAAACGCTGGTGAAGGTCATTTACAAGGGCCCTTGTCGGCGCTACCGCCATGAGTCGAAGTCGATCAACCGAGGACCCTCGATGAAGTATCGACGCGATCAAGGGAGCAAAAACCGCCTCTGTCTTCCCTGAAGCTGTAGGGCAAGCGAGAAGGACATTTTTGCCGCTAAGGATCGGCGGAATTGCCTGCCTTTGACTTTCCCGGAGCTCAGGAAAAGATTGAAAAAATGCTAGTCCAACACGACCCAGAGACTTCACCAAGTCGCGATCGCTGCTCATGCGACCTACCTTGTACCCTGTACCAACTCTTCCACCGTTGATTGCCCTTGGTCAACCAAGTCGAAGCAATGCAGAAGTGAACGAACGAATCGCCGAGGAACTGGCGACAACTCCCTCTTGTATTGCTTCAGTAGCATCTTGCAGACAGACTTTCGCCCCTGTGGGCTCAATTTGTTGGAAAAACCCGTATAGGCTAAACAATAAAGATTGAACACCTTGTCAGCCAATTCGATCAGGTTTTCATCGGTTAGCTTGGCCGCCTGAACCTGTACATCCATATGCCCAATCTTTCTGATCACATCGCGCACGGCATCAACGCTCTCATCGACGTCCGGCCCCGCAGGCGCACTCCCAAATGCGATCACGAGGGGAAGTTCATGCCGCTTCAATTGACCTATTGCTCGCAAAGTCGCGTCATGGCGACCACGCCACTCTTCGCTCCAATAAAGTGAACTAGCGTAATCGACGTCTACTTCATCCATGACAATCAAAAGTCCTTTTGCGCCAGCACCAACGCAAAATCCTGTCCAGTCACAAAGCAACTCTTGGAACCTTTGTGCACGCTCGGCCACACTTCTAGCCTTAAGTGCAGGCAGATTTACATCTCCGTAACCCAATTCACGAATACGCGTCCGAGCCTGCGTTGCTGCCAGGGAAAGACTCATATAGTCCTCTAGGACAAGTATCACTTCCGGATCATCGAGGGCTCGCCCTGGAATTTCCTCCATTAGCTTTATCATTCGTTGGCCGGCAAATCTCTTAAGCTCAGGCATGCCCCTTTGCTTCACAAACCCCACCTTGGCGCCGATACCGCTCGGTAAATATTCCCCCGGAAATCTAATGGAGCTTGTAATTCCTTCCATCAACCGCATCGGCTCAGATACTGTCGCACCCCACCCATCAAGAATGGTTGATGCCGTTGCAAACCCGAGCGCCGTGGCCTGTGATGTCAGCAGGGTTAGCAGGTGTGTCTTCCCTACACCCCAAGCCCCTTCAATCATGATCAATTGAGGTTGAAAGCGTTTGGCTTTGCCAAATGCATCTGAGAATTGGCTTTCGATCGTCTGCGTGCCGACTGAAAGATGGCCAACTTGCTCTTCAAGCACTTGTCCAAGCTTCAGCGCCTTGATACCACGTCTTGCCAGCAACATGGGTTGCGAGCGATTCTTAATGTCCTGCGTAGCGCTAAGTTCCCCTGTTCGCGTGCTACCCATACGTGGTGCAAGAGACCTAAGACTTTCTCCATCAGGTATTTCTTCAATCGGCATGGTGTCCGTTGCGAATCCATATTTTACTTTTGCTACAACCCTATCGCCCTTGAGCTGCACTCCAAGGACCTCTCCACGACCCCATTTCTTGTGCTGGAAAAAATCACCAATTTTCATGGTTCGAAGGCCTCCTTATCAGCGCTTTGTACTTGTGAAAAGTCGCCTTGGTATCGCTTTGACAACTCTTCTTCGTCAAAGGCCCTCTCACCACTTTGAAACTGCAACTGCAACAAACTAGCCCAGGTTTTAACAAAAAGACGTCTTGAGTTCACATCCAATGTTTGTCTATTCGCCACCTTTGCCAGCTTGCGGGAATTCTCAACCTGTATTTCTTTGGTCAATGCTCCGTCTGAAGCCGCCATGGCCACCTCCACGAGGCGGACCCCTATTGATGCCAGCATTGATTCATGATCTACTACCAAACTGTCCAGACTAATTTGTGGGGAATAGTCATTTTTCTGCGCGAAAGTAGCGCCTTGTACTGATAGCCTTTGTTCCAGCCCGGGATATCTTGGCATTGACCCAAGTACATCTGGCACGGCAGCAAACACGCAAAACATCGGGATATCGTCTGGCACTGTATTGCCATACTCCAAGAACACCCTCATAGCGGCAAGTACAGCCTGTAGAGCCCTGCCCTTTGCGGTGAAAAGGGTTTCCACCTCGTCTATCAGTAAAACGAGGCCGTGGCATCCGGCGTCAGGCATAAACTTTGCCAAAGCTAACAACAGCTCGCGACCAACCTTTGCACTGTTTGCAGCGGTCACCTTTCGCAAGCCAAGCGCCTTGTAATCGTCGGGAGAGATGGCCTCCATTCGTCCTTCAATCCACGTCGCCGCCGCTTTAGCAGCTGGCGTCAAATCATTCCCTTCCCAATACCCACAAAGTACCTCACTCACAACTTTTGCAAATTCGCCATAAGTCCCACCAGGAAAACTTCTGTTCAGTTGTCTGATGTACATCGAAAAGGCTCCATCAATATCTGCAGCACCAGATGCCTTAATATCTTGACGCTTTTTCTCGACCACGGCATTTAGAAGCGCAGTAACACCAAATCCGTCCTGCCCCTTGATCTTTAGCCTTGCAACGATCGCCGCATATAGCCCCAGGGGGTTGTCAACTCGAACTGATGAACGCGGTCCATCTGGAACGCAAGCCACATAACTGACACCGTAGTTTTCCTCAAGCGCTCTGACACCCAGTGCCATCAAGAAATGAGTCTTTCCGCCCCCATATGGTGCCAAGACAAGTTTGAAGTGAGCGCTGTCACGACTTAAGTCCTGAAAATAGGTTGACGCGATTCTGTTAATCCAATCATCTAGCCCTACCGAAAACATGGATAAAACTTCTTGGGCGATGCTAATCTCTCTCGGCGGCAGACCATGGGAGGCTAACTGCGCTAAGAGGCGCTTGGCTTGTTTCTTATCCATTTCTCGGTACCTCCGTTAATACGAGACTAGCTGCATTCTTTACAAATTCACGAACCACCGAACTTGTGGGTGAGTTCGCAGCCCGAACTGCACCCCTGCTTAGTGCGGACTTCAATGCTCGAACACCTTGAGTCGAAATGCCAGCCTCAACTCCCAAGTCAATAATTCGATCAGATAGCAGCTCAAAGAAGCGAGGATCATTTGTAGACGGCTTCGTAAGATCATCCAAATCAGTCCACACAGAGCGAATAGACGAAGGCCATTCGCCGTTCAAGAGTGATGGTGGCTCAATACGCTGAGCAAGCGCATCAAGATCCCTGCGTGCCGATTCCACAAAGTCATCGGCTGCAGCATAGAGAATCATGCAACCGTGGAATGCACCGAGTGCACAATAATCCACAATATTTCTGATGTGTGCTAACTGTGCTTGGCGAGCTGATGGTCTCAGACCATGCATCACACGCTCAGTTTCATCAAATAGCAGTATCAATCCTGGATAGCCCAATGCTTTAGGGAGTGACAATAATGACCTAAGCCAATTCGCCGAATTTCTGGATATCAACCTACCCAGGGGTCTTGGCAAAGATTTATCCCTTTTGTAGAGGGAACTAATGGTTATTAATCGCCCTTGGGCACCCGACAGTAGGTATTCAATTTGAGCGGCCATTTCATCAGTTAACTGATCATTTACAACCCCTTGGCCATACGCCAAAGCCAAATTTCTAATTTCTGGACAAAGATACTTCGCGTTTTTTAAGCCGCTTAAAGTTTGGTCTACAGGATGCCCCGCTTCAGCCCCAAGTGCACTGCGGATTATGGAACTCACACCAATTGTCTGATCCAATTCGGTCGCTGGTGGGGGCCTCAAGGCATTGGCAATCATTCGGTAGGTTGCCTCCAGTGACTGAAAAGGGGTGCCACCGATAGAGCAGTCGATTCGCGCCGTGACAAAGCCCTTATTTCGGGCCAACTCCTCTAAAGACAATAAATAGTGAGTTTTTCCTCGCCCATTGGCACCATAGACAAATTGAATTTCAGTACCTCCAATCGTCAGGTACGGAATTACCTCTTTATGGAACTGTTCAAGAGAAGCTTCTAGTCCAACGGAAATTTTCTTCGCGGTCTCCCTATCAGGCGGGGTGCCGTAAGACGCCAGGTGTGCAAGTGCCTTGCGCGAGCTTCTCATTGCTGTGCCACCCATAACCACAGAATTTGCGTCGTACTGCCTCCTGTATCGGGGAGCACCAAAGCCTCACTTTGAGTTGCCATGTTCGGGCCTTGATTACACAACCTTTCGGAGCCGAACGTCCATCCATCCTGGTGGTCACCAAACTTAAAAAACTCAAACGCCATCATTGCCTTTGAGTATTCTGTGAAATTCTTTTGAATCGGCTTCTTCCTGAACACATCAGACTGAACAAGTTGACGCGTTAGGACCAAATATGTAAACAAATCGTGAACTTTGGTTTTTCCACTCTGAACTTTTCCATCAGAACCTGCCAACGCTATAGCCAACTTTAGAGCTTTGAAGAATCGATCGCGTGGCAACGCACTTTCCTCAAGGTTTTTTTGCTCTAACGTCAGCCGCTCGACCAGCTTCTTGCCGTCTACCTCTTCAAATGTTGTGAGATTTTCGCTGCCAATCTTCACTGTCACTTTGGCATTGGAATAGCCGACTTCAAACAGCCCTACCTTATCGACACTAGACAGTCGCCTATGGGTCAAACGCGCGTCCCGCGCCGCGATCTCAAGTGTCTGACGTCTGTTGGCGAGTTGCTGCTCAAAAAGCAATTTAACGTTTGACAGCCTCTGCTGTAGCTGGTCAATCACTGACTTTGTGTCGAGTGTATTCAGGACCTCGATCGCATCAGTAAGAAGACTGAATTCATCTGCCAAAGACCTCTTGTTTTGGTCAAGCGCCTTCAGAGCTGTGCGAACCTTGTCAATTGACTTGCTGATTACCTTAATTTCCATTGTTCACTCCTAAAACGGTATGGGTATCCCTTGACCTTGCATGACCTAATCGCACTATCTATATTTTGCTTTTTTCAGCTTTACGGCTTCACCTGTGTTTTCACGGGTTGCGCTGATAAAGTCTTTGCACTGCAGTCTGGAGCACTTCAAACATACCTCGCCGCCGCCGCCAAAAACTGCTTCTGCACCTTGCTCCGCAACCCCGCCGGCCCCACCACCTCCACATCCGCCCCAAAGCGCAGGATGTCGCCCACCAGTTCCCGGTCGTCCGAATACGGAAAGGTCAGCACTAGGCTGCCATCGGGTTCGGTCTGGGCCTCCTGCTGCGGGTGCCAGACCTCCTTGGCCACCCAGCGCGCCCGCTCTGGCGTGAATTTCAGCGTGGCCCAGCCCTTGGCTGCCCCGTTGAAGATGCCGTAGCCCACGCCCACCGTTTCCTCGATGGTTTTGTCTGACACCTCTTTGGCCACAGTGGCCAATATTTCCAGCCGTGGGATAGCGTCAATGCTGAAGCTGCGCAGGTCATCTCGCAGGTGGCACCAGGCATCCAGGTACCAGTTGTCGCGGTAGTGCACCAAGCGCTGGGGAGACACCTCGCGCTCGGTGGTCTGACCGTTTTGTCGGCTGAAGTGCCAGATTTTGAGGCGCTGGCGGGCCAGGGTGGCAGCGGCCACCGTCTCGAAGGCTTTGGCCTGGATCACCCGCTTACCCGCGTGCATGATGCGGATGCGGCGGGCCACGTCCTTTGCGGAGAGGCCGTGTTTGGTCATCAGGTGGCCCAGGCGCTCTTTGAGTGGCTTGAGTTTGGGGCCCAGCAGCCCCGGCTCCAACTGCTCCAGAAGTTGCTGGATGGTCACCAGAGCGAGCAATTCATCTTGGTTGAACCACAAACCCGGCAATTCCGAGTCGGTGTGGCCCTGGCTCAGGGTGTAGCCGCCGGCGTCGCGGTCAAACTCGATGGGCACATGCAACTGGTCACGCAGTTTGGCAATGTCGCGCTTGAGGGTGGCGCGAGAGATTTCCAGGCGCGCCATCAAATCCTCGGCCGACATGGCCCGTCGCCCGACCAGCAGGCTTTTGTACTGGTACAGCCGCACCACCTCGCTCATGGTTTGCCTGCCGGAATCACTGGTTTCATGACTGCCTCCCCGCCTGCTTAAAACGCCGTATTTTTTGTTACATCTTAGACCATAGGTTCTGCTTTTGAGC
This sequence comes from Betaproteobacteria bacterium, assembly GCA_037134215.1. Taxonomy (GTDB): domain Bacteria; phylum Pseudomonadota; class Gammaproteobacteria; order Burkholderiales; family Burkholderiaceae_C; genus Rhodoferax. The sequence goes on along the minus strand of JBAXMQ010000097.1, from coordinate 259 downwards.
CTGCTCATGGCAGCGTGTAACAAGAAATTCGAGTCTGAACCGGCTGGGGCTCACGCCATGAGCCCTAACGACTGATCGTTTAACCAGCCCGGCACAGACTGGGCAGGGTCATGCGGGCTCGTCTGGTGAGCCTGGCGGGTTTCGCCAGGTTTGCTGGGCATTGCAGGGCGCGGCAACGGCAAGAGCCTTCAACGCCGGCGTCCTTTGCCCTCTTCGGCCTTCTTGCGCAGGTAAGCCGGTGCCAGGGATGAAGTTTCAT
>JBAXMQ010000096.1:0-12766 GCA_037134215.1 Betaproteobacteria bacterium | reverse complement strand
TACCTGATGTAGATGGATCGACTGTGACAGATTTCAACCCTCCGCTGATTATGGCGGATGGTTCAGGCGCCGAAGTGGCCTATTCGCAGGCAATAACGACCCAGATCAGGCTTTCCGGGCAGCCTCACGGTACAAGAGCAGCGGCGGCTTGTTTTCTTCGATGGTGCTTTCGTCGACCACCACTTTTTCGACATTGACGCTGCTGGGCAACTCGTACATGGTGTCGATCAAAGCCAGCTCCAGAATGGAGCGCAGGCCGCGCGCGCCGGTCTTTCGGGCCAGCGCCTTTCTGGCAATGGCCTTGAGCGCGGACGGCCGGATTTCCAGATCGACACCTTCCATCGCGAGTAACTTGCCGTACTGCTTGACCAGGGCGTTTTTGGGCTCGGTCAGGATTTGCACCAGCGCCTCCTCGGACAGCTCGGCCAGCGTGGCCACCACCGGCATGCGCCCTACCAGTTCAGGAATCAGCCCGAACTTGATCAGGTCTTCAGGTTCCACCTCCTTGAACACTTCGGTCAGGCTGCGTTGCGCCTTGCTCTTGACCGAGGCGCCAAAACCGATGCCCGACGACTCGGTGCGGCGTTCGATTACTTTTTCAAGCCCGGCGAACGCACCACCGCAGATGAACAGGATGTTGGTGGTGTCGATTTGCACAAAATCCTGGTTGGGATGCTTGCGCCCGCCCTGGGGTGGCACGCTGGCCATGGTGCCTTCTATCAGCTTGAGCAGGGCCTGCTGCACACCCTCACCCGACACGTCGCGGGTGATGGAGGGGTTGTCTGATTTGCGCGATATCTTGTCGATCTCGTCAATGTAAACAATGCCTCGCTGGGCCCGCTCCACCTCGTAATTGCAGCTTTGCAGCAGCTTGAGCACGATGTTTTCAACGTCCTCGCCCACGTAACCGGCTTCGGTGAGCGTGGTGGCGTCGGCCATCACAAAGGGCACGTCGAGCATGCGTGCCAGCGTCTGCGCCAGCAGGGTTTTGCCGGAGCCCGTGGGCCCGATCAGCAAAATATTGCTCTTGGCGAGCTCGACGTCGTCTTTCTTGGCCTTCTCCTTGTGCCGCAGGCGTTTGTAGTGGTTGTACACCGCCACCGCCAGCGTGCGCTTGGCCGGCTCCTGGCCGATCACATAGCTGTCGAGATTGGCCTTGATGTCGGCCGGCGTGGGCAGCTCGTTGCCGGCAGACCGAGCCTCGGTGGTGGCGGGCAGCTCGTCACGGATGATTTCGTTGCACAGCTCGATGCACTCGTCGCAGACAAATACCGAAGGGCCAGCGATCAGCTTCTTGACCTCGTGCTGGCTTTTGCCGCAAAACGAACAGTACAGCGTCTTCTCGCCTGAAGCACCTTTTTTTTCGGCCATGTGGGTCAGGTCCTTTTGGAGATGACCTGATCGATCAGGCCATACTCGCGCGACTCCTCGGCCGACATGTAGTAGTCGCGCTCAGTGTCACGCTCGATCCGGTCCAGCGGCTGGCCGGTGCGGTCGGCCAGGATCTTGTTGAGCTGCTCCCGGGTTTTGAGGATCTCGCGCGCCTGGATTTCAATCTCGGTCGCCTGGCCCTGGCTGCCGCCCGAGGGCTGGTGGATCATGACCTTCGAGTTGGGCAATGAAAAACGCTTGCCCTTGGCGCCCGCTGACAGCAAAAACGCGCCCATGCTGGCCGCCAGGCCGATGCACAGGGTGGACACGTCGGGCTTGATGAAATTCATGGTGTCAAAGACGGCCATGCCGGCGCTGACCGAGCCGCCGGGAGAGTTGATGTAGAACGAAATGTCTTTGTCAGGGTTCTCGCTCTCCAGGAACAGCAGCTGGGCCACCACCAGGTTGGCGGTCTGGTCATTGACAGGGCCAACCAGAAAAATCACCCGCTCCTTGAGCAGCCGCGAGTAGATGTCGTAGGAGCGCTCGCCGCGCCCTGACTGCTCGATGACCATGGGCACCATGCCCAGGCCCTGCGTATCCATTGCACCCATTCGCACGTTCATATCAACTCCCGAGTTTCCATAATGTAGCGACAATGCCATTGACCCCGATCAATTCTGGGCCATCAGCTCGTCGAAAGACACGCTTTTTTCAATCACCTGCACCTGCCCGAGGACGAACTCGGTCACATTGTTTTCAATAACGATGGATTCCACCTCGGCCATGCGCTGATTGTCGCCGTAGTACCAGCGCAGCACGTCGGCCGGCTTCTCGTAGCTGCCGGCCAACTCTTCAATGTGGGCCTTGATCTGTTCTTGGCGGGCGTGCAGGCTGTTGGCACGCACCAGCTCGGCCACCACCAGCCCCAGCCGCACGCGGCGCTCGGCCTGGGGCCGGAACACGTCGTCAGGGATAGGGGCCTTGTCAGCGTCCTTGACACCGCGTTTTTTCAGGTCGGCGCGTGCGCCTTCGAGCAGGCGGCCGATTTCGGACTGGACGCTGGCATTGGGCAGGTCCAGTTCGGCCTTGCCCACCAAGGCGTCCATCACCGCCTGCTTGTTGCGGGACAGCAGACGGAACTTGACCTCACGCTCCAGGTTCTTGCGGATGTCGGCGCGCAGGCCGTCCACTGTGGCGTCGGCAATGCCCAGCGAGCGGGCCAGCGCCTCGTTCACCTCGGGCAGGTGGGCAGCCTCGATTTTCTTGACCGTCACCATGAAGTCGGCGGTTTTGCCGGCCACGTCCTTGCCGTGGTAGTCGGCCGGGAAGGCCAGCTGAAAGGTCTTGCTTTGACCGAATTGCATGCCTTGCGTGGCGTCTTCGAACTCCTTGAGCATCTGACCGTCGCCCAAGATGAACTGGAAATCTTCGGCCTTGCCGCCCTCAAAGGGCTCGCCGTCGATCTTGCCTTCGAAGTCCACCGTGACGCGGTCACCGGTATTGGCCGCTGCGTCCTGCGGGCGCTGGGCAAAGGTGCGGCGCTGCTTGCGCAGGATCTCAAGTGTCTTGTCGATGGCAGCGTCATCCACAGTGGCGCTGATTTTTTCAACTTCGGCGCCACTGAGGTCGCCAATGCGTACTTCGGGAAACACCTCGAACACGGCATCAAAACTCAACTCACCCTCGGGCGCACCTTCTTTTTCAGTGATGCGGGGCTGACCGGCCACGCGCAGCTTGGCTTCATTGGCCGCCTCAGAAAAAGCCTGGCCGACCTTGTCGTTCATCACCTCGTAGTGCACCGAGTAGCCATAGCGCTGGGCCACGACGTTCATGGGCACCTTGCCGGGACGAAAACCGTCCATCTTGACGGTGCGGGCCATCTTTTTCAGCCGCGTTTCAACTTCTGACTGGATGCTGACGAGGGGCAGCGTCAGGGTGATCTTGCGTTCCAGCTTTTCAAGGGTTTCCACGGTAACAGCCATCAGTGATCTCCAAAAATAGATGTGGTGCGCGGGGCGGGACTCGAACCCGCACATCCTTGCGGACGTCAGGACCTAAACCTGGTGCGTCTACCAATTTCGCCACCCGCGCTTCAAAACAAAAGGGGCGGCCCAACAGACCACCCCCAAAAATAGGTCAAGGGCCGATTTTAACCCGCGCCAACCGGCTCCCGCTTGACGCGGAACCAGGCCGCGTACATCGCCGGCAGCGCCAGCAGGGTGAGCACTGTGGCCACCACCAGCCCACCCATGATGGCGGTTGCCATGGGCCCCCAAAACACCGAGCGCGAGAGCGGGATCATGGCCAGCACGGCGGCGGCAGCGGTCAGCACAATGGGGCGCAACCGACGCACCGCCGACTCGACGATGGCATCCCAGGCCGGCACGCCGCTGGCGCGGTCCTGCTCGATCTGGTCGATCAGGATCACCGAGTTGCGCTGGATCATGCCCATCAGCGCAATCACCCCCAGCAACGCCACAAAGCCAAACGGCCGGCCCGACAGCAGGAGCGCCGAGGCCACCCCGAAGATACCCAACGGCCCGGTCAAAAACACCAGCATGGCCCGACTGAAACTGTGCAATTGCAGCATGAGCAGTGTGAAGGTGACAAACAGCATGATGGGCACACCGGCGGCGATCGAGGCCGAGCCCTTGCTGCTCTCCTCCACCGCGCCTGCCACCTCGATGCGGTAGCTGCCCAAGCCCTGCGCCTTCCAGGCCGCTTCGAGCTTGCGCAAGCTTGGCAAAAGTTGGGCGGTGACGGTGGCGCCCTGCAAGCCCTCCACGATGTCGCCCTGCACCGTGATGGTGTAGTCGCGGTTATCGCGCCACATCACGCCGGGCTCCCAGGCAAAACTGGGCCGGGCAATTTGTGTCAGCGGTATGGACTTGCCGCTGGCCGTGACGAGGTAGGCATTGGCAATGTCGGTGATGGCCTGGCGCTCGTCGGGCGGCTGGCGCAGCACGATGTCAATCAGTCGGTCGCCCTCGCGGAACTGGCCGACTGTGCTGCCGGCCAGCAACACCTTGGAGGCCTGCGCGATGGACTGGCTGCTCACGCCCAGCGCGCGCGCCTTGGCCTGGTCAACGTCCAGCCGCAGTACTTTGACGAACTCATTCCAGTTGTCATTGACACCGCGCATGTTGGCGTTGTCGCGCAACAGCGCCTTGACCTCGTCGGCGCGTTGTCGCAGCACGGCCGGCTCGCCACCCATCACCCGGAACTGCACCGGGTAGGCCACCGGTGGGCCATTGGGCAGGATTTTGACGCGGGTGCGCACCTCGGGAAACTCTTGCGCCATCAAGGCCGGCAGCGCCACGCGCACCGACTCGCGGGTTTTCAGGTCCTTGGGCAGGATGATGAATTGCGACACATTGCTCTGCGGAAAAATGTTGTCCAAAGGCAGGTAAAAACGCGGCACGCCAGAGCCCACCCAGGTGCTGACGCTGGTCACACCGGGCTCCTTCATCAGCCGCGCCTCGATGCGCAGGGCAATCTCTTCGTTCACGGCAAGCGAACTGCCCTCGGGCAGCCAGGCATCCAGCAGCACCTCGGGCCGGCTGGAGTCGGGGAAAAACTGCTGCTGTACCCGTCCCATGCCAGCTATGCCGAGCACAAAGGTGAGCAGCATCAGGCCGATGGTGATCCAGCGGTGGGCCACACACCAGTTCACGGCGCGGCGAAAGCCGCGGTAAAACGCGGTGTCGTAAGACTCATGCGGCTCGCCCGGTGCGTGCGGCTTGACCTTGAGCAGCAAGGTGCCCAAATACGGCACAAAGTAGACCGACACCAGCCAGCTCAGCACCAGCGCCAGCACCGTCACGCCGAAGATGGCAAAGGTGTACTCGCCAGTGGCCGACTTGGCGATGCCGATGGGCAAGAACCCCACGGCGGTGATCAGGGTGCCGGTCAGCATGGGCATGGCGGTAATCTCATAAGCAAAGGTGGCGGCACGCACCTTGTCGTAGCCCTCCTCCAACTTGCGCACCATCATTTCCACCGCAATGATGGCGTCGTCCACCAGCAGCCCCAGGCCGATGATGAGCGAGCCGAGCGATATTTTGTGCAGGCCGATGCCCCAGTAGTACATGCCCAAAAAAGTCAACGCCAGCACCAGCGGGATGGTGATGCCCACCACCAGGCCCGGCCGAATGTCCAGGTAGTAGCGCTTGAACCAGGGCTGGGCACCGCTGCGCTTGTGCAGGCCCAGGCTGATGAAGCTGACCGCCAGCACGATCACAATGGCCTCGATCAGCACCGAGACAAATTCGTTGACCGACTTGGTCACCGCCTTGGGCTGGTCTTGCACGTTAACCAGGCGCACCCCGGCGGGCAGTGTGTCGCCGATGCGCGCGGTGGCGGACTCCAAAGCCTGGCCCAGCGCGATGATGTCGCCGCCTTTGGTCATCGAGACCCCCAGCGCAATGACCTGCCGGCCTTGATGCCGCACCTTGACGCTGGGCGGGTCCACATAGTCGCGCCGGATGTCGGCAATGTCGCCCAGGCGCAGCTGGTTGCCCGAGCTGCCCCGGATCGGCATGGCCGCCAACTGTTCCACCGCGGTGAACTGCCCAGCCACCCGCACCTGAAGCACATCCAGCGGCGTCTGCAGGGTGCCGGCGCCCTCGACCGCGTTTTGCTGGCCGAGTTGGGCCAGCACCTGGTTCATGTCCAGCCCCAGTTGGGCCAGCCGGCGCTGCGAAATCTCGATGTAGAGCTTTTCGTCCTGCACGCCAAACAGCTCGACCTTGTTCACATCGGGCACGCGCAGCAGTTGCTGGCGCACATCGTCGGCGAAGGCTTTGCTCTCCGCCAGGCTGAAACCGTCGGCCTCCAGCGCGTAAATCACGCCGTACACATCGCCAAACTCGTCGTTGAAGAACGGCCCCTGCACACCGGCCGGCAGGGTCTGGCGCATGTCGCCCACCTTCTTGCGCACCAAGTACCACAGGTTGGCCACCTCGGACGCCTTGGTGGAGTCTTTCAGCTGAAACAGAATGGTGGTCTCACCCGGCTTGGAGTAGCTGCGGATCTTGTCGGCGTAGGGCACCTCTTGCAGCGTTCGCTCGATCTTGTCGGTCACCTGCTCGGCCATTTGCTGCGCTGTGGCCCCGGGCCAAACGGCCCGCACCACCATGATGCGGAAGGTGAAGGGCGGGTCTTCATCCTGGCCCAGCTGAAAGTAGGCGGCCAGGCCAAGCACCATCAGCACCACCATGAGGTAACGGGTGAGCGCGCCGTGGTCCAGCGCCCATTTGGAGAGGTTGAAGCGCTCGGGCTTGCTGTGGGGCGTCATTGCAGCCTCACTTCGAGGCGGCAGCGGCGGGTGCCGAGGCCGTAGCTGCTACTGAAGGCATAGCAGAAGATGCAGCAAACACGGGGGCTATCGCCTGTTTTTCCTTGTAAATCGTGACCTTCTGGCCGGGTGACAGCACGTGCACCCCGGCCACCACCACCTGCATGCCGGGCTGCAGTCCGGCGGCCACCACCACCTCGTTGCCGTCGGCGGTGGCGATCTTCACCGGCTGCAGCCGCACCGTCATGCTGGCGCTGTCCAGTACCCAGACCGCCGAGGTCTGCCCATCCTGGCGGAAGGCGCTGGTGGGCAGTTTGATCACGGCCGTGCCGTCGCGTGCCAGGGCCTGGGGCAAGACCGATACCGTGCTGCCCAAGGGCGGCGCACTGCGGCTGTCAATGGCCACCTTGACGCCAAAGGTGCGGGTGACCGGGTCGGCACTGGCGGCCACCTCGCGCACGACGCCCTGAATGGGTGCCCCACCTGACCAGCCCCGCACCTCCACACCGGTGCCGGTTTTCATTTGCAGCACCTTGTCCTCGGGCACGGCAAACACCACATCCCTGGGGCCATCCTGTGCAATGCGCAGCACTGGCGTGCCCGCCGCGACCACCTGGCCCACCTCGGCCTCGACCGCGGTGACGACGCCGGACACGTCGGCCAGCAACCGGGTGTAGGCGGCCTGGTTACCCTGGCCGGCCAACTGCGCCTGCGCCTGCTCCAGCTGGGCCTGCGCCGCCTTCAGGCTGGCCTCGCGCCGCTCCAGTTCAGCGCTGCTGATGAAATTTTGTTCGCGCAGGTCTTTGAATCGCTTGAAATCAGCCGCCGCCAGATCGCGGTTGGTGACAGCCGCACTCACCTGGGCGCGGGCCGCGTCCGCCGCCAGCTGGTAATCCTGCGGATCCAGTTGGGCCAGCAAATCACCCGCACGCACGCGCTGGCCCGGCTCAGCCTGGCGCCGCACCAGCTTGCCGGCTACCCTGAACCCCAGGCGCGACTCGACGCGGGCCCGCACCTCGCCCGAATACTCGGCGCTGGAGCCGATCTGGCCTGAGGCCACGGTGACGATCTTCACCGAGCGCACCGGCTCTTCAGGCGGCGCCGGGCGCGAGCAGGCCGCCAAGATCAGGGTGGCACACAGCAAGGCAGCGCCGTTTCGCAGGGTCGGGATGGACATGGTCAGTTCGTGGGACAGGTGGGTGACAAGCAAGTCAGAAGTGATCTACTGACCAGAGGGTTATTAATCTAGGGGAAAAGCTTGAGCCTGTCAAGTTAAAGGGCAAAATCCGGCCATGTCCGCGAGCGCCGAGCCCATCCACCCGGTCACCCATCCCGAGAATTTTCCGGTCGCCTCCTGGCTGTGCCCGGCCCGTTTGCGTGCGCCGATTGCCGCGCTGTACCACTTTGCCCGCACTGCTGACGACCTGGCCGATGAAGGCGACGCCAGCGCCGACGTGCGCCTGCAGGCGCTGGCAGACTACCGCCAGGCCCTGATTGACGCCTGCGATGGGGCGCTGGTGCCGCCCGACGCGCGCTGGGCCTGGGTGTTTGGCCCCTTGCGGCGGGCGATTCAAGCCCACCAACTGCCGGGCGCGCTGCTGCAGGCGCTGCTGGACGCCTTTGTGCAAGACGTGGAAAAAACCCGTGACAGCGCCGGCTACGCCGACCGCGCTGAACTGCTGGCCTACTGCGAGCGCTCAGCCAACCCGGTGGGGCGGCTGCTGCTGCACCTGTATGGCGTCAACGACCCACTGGCGCTGCAGCAAAGCGACCAGATCTGCACCGCCCTGCAACTGATCAATTTCTGGCAGGACCTGAGCGAAGACATCCCGCGCGGCCGCTTTTACCTGACCGACGCCGACTGCGCGCGCCATGGCGTGACACGGCAGGTGCTGATGGCGCGCCAAGACAGCACCAAAACTACAAATTTGATAGCGGAACAGGTCCATCTGGCAAGGGCTGGCATGCTCCAAGGCGCCCCATTGGTGCACCGGGTTGGTGGCCGGGCCGGGTGGGAGCTGCGGCTGGTGGTGCAAGGCGGCCTGCGCATTTTGGACCGCATCGAAGCGCTGCAACACAACACGCTGCAGACCCGCCCTACCCTGCGCCGGCGCGATCTGGCCCTGATGCTGTGGCGCGCCGTGTGGATGTCGGCGGGGCGGATGTGACAATAGCGCGGTGAGCCCCCAGCACTACGTCCAGCAAAAAGCCGCGGCCTCGGGCAGCAGCTTCTATTACGCCTTTTTGTTCCTGCCGCCACCCCGGCGCGCGGCCATCACGGCTTTTTATGCCTTTTGCCGAGAGGTCGACGACGTGGTGGACGACACGCTGGACGCCAGCGTCGCCGCCACCAAGCTGGCCTGGTGGCAGGCCGAGGTGGCCCAGGCGTATGCCGGCAAACCCAACCACCCGGTGATGCGGGCCCTGCTGCCCCTGGCGGCCGACTTTGCCATCGAGCAGCGCCACCTGCAGGCGGTCATCGAGGGCTGCCAGATGGACCTGGCGCAAACACGGTACCTGGACTATCCCGGCCTGCAACGCTACTGCCACCTGGTGGCCGGCGTGGTGGGCGAGGTAGCGGCCCATATTTTTGGCCAAACCCAGCCCGAGACCACGGCTTACGCCCACAAACTCGGCCAGGCGCTGCAGCTGACCAACATCATCCGCGATGTGGGCGAAGACGCGCAGCGCGGCCGCATCTACCTGCCGGTGAACGAGCTCCAGCGGTTTGAGGTCAAGGCCCAGGACATCCTGCAACGCAGCTATTCGCCGCGCTTTACCGCCCTGATGCAGTTTCAGGCCCGGCGGGCGCAGGGCCTGTACGACGAGGCCTTGGCCCTGCTGCCCAGCGCAGACCGGCGCGCGCAAAAACCCGGCCTGATGATGGCCAGCATTTACCGCGCCCTGTTGCGCGAGATCGAGCGCGACCAGTTCCGGGTGCTGCACCAACGCATCAGCCTGACCCCGCTGCGCAAACTCTGGCTGGCTTGGAAAGTCCAAGCCCTAGGCCGACTGTGAGCCCGCGTACCGGACGGCTGGATGTCGCCGTCGTCGGCGGGGGCTGGTCGGGCATGGCGGCGGCGGTGGAGGCGACGCGGGCTGGGCACGCGGTCACGGTGTATGAGGCGGCGGCCCAGTTGGGCGGACGTGCCCGCGCCCTGCCCGAGCTCCCTTGCGACGGGCGCCCCACCACCCTGGACAACGGCCAACACATCCTGATCGGGGCCTACGCCGATACCCTGCGACTGATGCGGCAGGTGGGCGTGGCGCCGGAGCAGGCCCTGCTGCGGCTGCCCATGTCGCTGCGTTTTGCCGATGGCCTGGGGTTAGCCCTGCCCGAGCTGCCCGCCCCCCTGAACCTGCTGGTGGGGCTGCTGACCGCGCGGGGATGGGGTGGCGCCGACAAACTGGCGCTGCTGGGTGCCGTGCTGCGCTGGCGCTGGGCCGGCTTCCGTTGCCCACAGCATCTGTCCGTGGCCGAGCTGTGCCAGGGCCTGCCGCTGCGGCTAAGGCTTGAGTTGATCGACCCCCTGTGCGTGTCGGCCCTGAACACGCCACCGGCACGCGCCAGCGCCAGCGTGTTCCTGCGGGTGCTGGCCGATGCGCTGCTGGGCAGCGGCGGCAGCTCAGACCTGCTGCTGCCCCGGCTGGACCTGGGCGCGTTGTTCCCCGAACCGGCTGGTCAATGGCTGGTGGCGCAGGGCGGCCAGCTCGAACGCAACACCCGGGTCAGTTCCTTGTTGCCGCATGGGCCGCAATGGCGCGTACAGGGCCGCGTTTTTGACGCCGTCCTCCTGGCGACATCAGCCTCAAATGCGGCTCAAACCCTTGATGCAACTGCGTTTGCAGCTCCTCAAAAAATAGCAAATCAGATCCATGCCTGGCGCCTGCTGGCGCAGGGTCTGCAATTTGAGGCCATTGCCACCGTGTACGCCTGGGGCCACGGCGCCCGCCTGTCGCAGCCCATGCTGGGCCTGCGCAGCGACACCGATGGCTCAGGCACAGCGCCGGCCCAGTTTGTGTTTGATCGCGGCCAGCTCGGCGGACCGGCCGGGCTGCTGGCTTTTGTGGTCAGCGCCAGCCAGGGCAACCGCGACACCCTGCAGCAACAGGTGCTGCAGCAAGCGCAGGCGCAGCTCGGGCTTGCGCTACAGGCGGTGCAAACCGTGGTGGAAAAGCGCGCCACCTTTGCCTGCACGCCCGGCTTGCAGCGCCCGCCAGGGCTGATCGCGCCCGGGCTGCTGGCCTGCGGTGACTATGTGGACGGCCCCTACCCCGCCACGCTCGAAGGCGCGGTGCGCAGCGCCGTGGCCGCCGTCAAGCACCTGTGAGCGCTCAGGCCAGCGCCAGCAATTGGCACAGCTCGCCCAGGTGAGTCACCGTGGCGTGGGGTTGCGCGGCGTGGGCCCAGTCCTGCCCCTCGCGGTTGACCCATACCGCCTGCATGCCGGCCCCCAGCGCGCCCAGCACGTCCAGGGCGGCATCGTCGCCCACGTGCAACACCTGCGCTGGTGCCAGCCCCAGGCGGCTGGCTGCTGCTGCAAAAATGCGGCCATCGGGCTTGGCCACGCCGGCATCGCGCGCGCTGAGACTGCCGGCAAACCATTGCCCTACCCCCACCCGCACCACATCGGCATTGCCGTTGGACAGGGCCAGCACCGGGTAACGGGCGGCCAATTGCGCCAGCGCCGGCAAGGCATCGTCGTAAAACTGCACCCTGTTGCGCTCGGCAAAAAACACCTCGAAAGCCTGGGGCGCATGGGCGGTGTCTTCGCCGCACTGGTGCAGCGCCAGGCGGATCAGGGCCTCGCGCTGGTGGCTCAGGTCGTGGTGCAGGTCGGGCCGGTCATCCATCACCTGCTGGCGCAGTGCGGCGCGAGATTTGCTGTCGGCCACCAGCGCGGCGGCGGCTGGCGCGCGCGGCGCCAGCCAGCCTTGCAGGGCCTGTTCGGCCCGAGCAATGGTGGGCCAGACCGGCCACAAAGTGTCATCCAGATCAAGGCTGATCGCCCGGACGGCCGAAATATCAAGCATAGGTGAGGGAGAATACTGCATGCCAGAGAAACCGAACTCTCCCTTTGCCGAAGAGCCGCGCTACCGCCACGGCCAGCCGCCACGCACGGCCCTGCTGTTTTGCAACCTGGGCACCCCGGCCACGCCCACTGCGGGTGATGTGCGGCGCTTTCTGGCCGAGTTTTTGAGCGACGCCCGCGTGGTGGAAATCCCCCGCCTGCTCTGGTTGATCATTCTGCACGGCATCATTTTGCGGGTGCGGCCGGCCAAATCGGCCGCCAAATACGCCAGCATCTGGACGCCTGAAGGCTCGCCGCTCAAAGTCTGGACCGAAAAACAAACCCTCGCCCTGCAACAGTGGATGACCCAGGCAGGCCACCACGTCACGGTGCGTTACGCCATGCGCTACGGCCAAACCAGCATCGGCGAGCAGATGGACGCGCTCAAGGCCGAGGGCGTGACCCGTGTGCTGCTGCTGCCGGCCTACCCCCAGTACTCGGCCACCACCACGGCCAGCCTGTTCGATGCTGTCTACACCTGGGCCGCCCGCGTGCGCAACCTGCCCGAGCTGCGCTTCGTCAACCACTACCACGACCACCCGGCCTACATCGGGGCGCTGGCGCAAAGCATCCAGCGCCACTGGGCAGAGCATGGTCAGGCCGAGCAGTTGGTGATGAGCTTTCATGGCGTGCCCGAACGCACCCTGCATTTGGGCGACCCGTACCACTGTGAGTGCTTCAAGACTGCCCGCCTGCTGGCCGAAACACTGGGCCTGCCGCGCGACGCTTACAAGGTCACTTTCCAGTCCCGCCTGGGTCGCGCCAAATGGCTGCAGCCCTACACCGAGCCCACGCTGATCGAACTGGGCCAAGCCGGCGTCAAGCGCGTTGATGTGGTCTGCCCCGGCTTCACCAGCGACTGCCTGGAAACCCTGGAAGAAATCAACATGGAAGCCCGCCACGCCTTTCTGGAGGCCGGTGGCCAGACCTTCCACTACATCCCCTGCCTGAACGACGACCCGCAGTGGATCAGCGCACTGGGCGAACTCGCTCAGCAACACCTCGCCGGCTGGCCCACCCTGGC
>JBAXMQ010000095.1:0-12794 GCA_037134215.1 Betaproteobacteria bacterium | reverse complement strand
GCCAGACCCTCTGCATCCGCTGCGTGGGCCGCTGCCTGGGCCGCCAAGTGGGAACTGCTGGCGCCGGTTGTGGCGGTGGGCTCCTTGGTCAGCGGTTTGGCCACGCCCACGGAGAGTGCCGCCTTGACCGTGGCTTATGCCATCGCCACCCAGGCCCTGGCGCACCGGGAGCTGCCGCTGCGGCTGCTGCAACGTTGCTTTAACGAGTCGGCGCAGATCATTGGCGGCGTGCTGCTGATTCTGGGCATGGCGCTGGCGCTCACCAACTACCTGATCGATGCGGGCATCCCGGACGCGGCCATTGAATGGGTGCAAGCCGTCATCCCCAACAAGGCGGTCTTTCTGCTGGCGCTCACGGTGTTTCTGTTGTTCGCGGGGGCACTGATGGAGATCTTTGCCGCCATCGTGGTGCTGGTGCCGCTGTTGCTGCCGGTGGCCATCAGCTACGGCATTGACCCCATCCACTTCGGCATCATCTTCCTGGCTGCGATGGAGATGGGTTTTCTATGCCCGCCAGCGGGCATGAACATTTACTTTGCCTCGGCCATGTTCAAAAAACCGGTTCGCTACGTCGCATCTGCCGTGTTGCCGGCCCTGCTGGCGATTTTTCTGGGTACCTTGGCCATTGCGTGGTTGCCCATGCTGGCGACCGGTTTGCCAGCGTTGCTGGGGGCCCGCTAGCGCTCTTGGGGCAGCTGCATCATCAGAGCAAAAAAGGCTATAGCCCTTGATGGCCGGGCCTTTAATGCTACTATTTTTATAGTGAAAGATTGGCGTCAGGCTGCAGCGCCTGGTCCAGCAGCTCCACCCAGTGCCGCACGGGCGTGGCCGTACCACTTTGCAGGTGGGTGATGCAGCCGATGTTGGCCGACACGATCACCTCGGTGGCGGCCGGGCCAAAGGTCTCGCCCAGGTGGCCGAGTTTGCGGTCGCGCAGCTGGTGGGCCAGTTCGGGGTTGAGCACCGAGTAGGTGCCGGCCGAGCCGCAGCACAGGTGCGGCTCGCAGCCGGTGAGCTTGACCTGAAATCCCAATGCGCCCAAATGCTGTTCCACCCCGCCACGCAGTTGCTGGCCGTGTTGCAGGGTGCAGGGCGGGTGAAAGGTGACGGTCTGCGCTGTGGGTTTGACGCGCCCTTTTAATTGCGAACTGAGCTCGGGCAGCCATTCGCTCAGGTCGCGGGTGAGCGCACTGATACGCGCCGCCTTGGCCGCGTAAGCCGGGTCGTCTGCCAGCAAGTGGCCGTAGTCCTTGACCGTGACGCCGCAGCCGGAGGCGTTCATCAGGATGGCTTCCACCCCTGCGGCGCCGACCTGCCCCTGCACATGGGGCCACCAGGCGTCGATGGTGGCGCGCATCTGTGCTTTGCCGCCGTCCTGGTCGTTCAGGTGGAATTTGACCGCGCCACAGCAACCGGCCTTGGGCGCCATCACGGCCTGCACGCCAATGGCGTCCAGCACGCGGGCGGTGGCGCTGTTGATGTTGGGGCTCATGGCCGGTTGCACGCAGCCGGCTAGCAGCAAGACCTTGCGCGGGTGGCTGCGGCTGGGCCAAATGCCGCTGGCCTGCGGCGCCGGTACCTTGGCCTTCAGTGCAGCCGGCAGCAGCGGGCGCACCAACTGGCCCAGCTTCATGGCGGGGCCAAACAGCGGCGAGGGCAGGCCCTCTTTCAGGGCCCAGCGCAGTGCCCGCTCGGGCGCCGGGCGCGGCACCTTGGCGTCCACAATCTTGCGTCCGATGTCCACCAGGTGGCCGTAGTCCACGCCGGAGGGGCAGGTGCTTTCACAGTTGCGGCAGGTCAGGCAGCGGTCCAGGTGCAGCTGTGTCTTGCGGGTGGGTGTCTCGCCTTCGAGCACCTGTTTCATCAGGTAGATGCGGCCGCGCGGCCCATCGAGCTCGTCGCCCAGCAGCTGGTAGGTGGGGCAGGTGGCGGTGCAAAAGCCACAGTGCACGCACTTGCGCAGAATCGCTTCGGCGGCCAGCCCGTCGGGCGTGTTTTGAAACTCGGGGGCGAGGTGGGTTTGCATGGCGGACTCAGGCGGTGCCGGTGGCGGCTGGGGTGCCAAAGAGGCGACCCGGGTTGAACAGGCCCTTGGGGTCGAATTCGCGCAGCAGGGCCTGTTGTATGCGCCATTGCACGGCAGACAGCGGTGTGAACACGCCCACGGCCCGGTCCGACTCACCATGGGCCAGGCTGGTGCGGAACAAGGTGGCGTGCCCGCCTGCGGCGGCAGCAGCAGCGCGCAGGCGCGGCGCGGCACTGGCCGGTGCCCAGAGCCAGCGCAGGGCGCCGTGCCATTCCATCAACACCGGGTAGGGTAGGTCCAGCACCGGGGTGGTTTGCGGCACCGACAGCCGCCACAGGCAGAGCTCGGGGGCTGGGGGTACAAAAAAAGGCAGCGTTTGCTCGCGGCAGGCGGCCCAATCGGGGCCGGCTTGGGTGTTGTCCATCCGGGTGGCGCTGCCGCCGGCGGCCTGCACATCGGTCACCATGCGCGGGCAGGCGGCTTCTACGGCTGCCAGCGCGCCGCGCAGCCTTACAAACAAGCAGTTGTGCGCCGGCCGGGCGGTGTCGTCGTACACCCAACAGCTGGCGTTCAGCGGTAGCGGCTGTCCCCCCCAGCGGTTAAGCAGGCTCAAGGCTTTGTCTTGCGACACGCCCGCGCAGCTCAGCGTGGCCTCGGCGGGCGCTGTAGGCAGAACTTTGAGCGACAGCTCGGTGATGACGCCCAGGGTGCCCAGGCTGCCGGCCAGCAGGCGTGAGACGTCATAGCCGGCCACGTTTTTCATCACCTGCCCGCCGAAAGTGAGCAAGTCGCCCCGGCCATTGAGCAGGCGCACACCCAGCACATAGTCGCGCACCGCGCCAACGCTGGCGCGGGCCGGGCCGCTCAGGCCAGTCGCGACCATGCCGCCTACAGTGGCGTCTGGCCCGAAGTGCGGCGGCTCAAAGGCCAGCGCCTGGCCCTGCCCGGCCAGCACGGCTTCAAGCTCGGCCAGCCGGGTGCCGGCCTGCACGGTCACCACCAGCTCGCTGGGCTCATAACTCGAGATGCCTGACAGGCCCCGCACATCCAGCACGTCGCCCTGAAACGCTTGGCCGTAAAAATCCTTGCTGCCGCTGCCCCGGATGCGCAGCGGTGTGCCGTCGGCAGCGGCGGCACGAATCCGTTCTGCGATTGAACGTGTGGCGATGTCCATGTCTTGCATGACACCGATGTTAGCGGTTGGCCGGGTCGACCCGCAGGGCGGGCGGTCCCAACCTCAGTCGGCGTAGAAATTCACCGGCAGACCCGGGACCGGGGCGCGCATCGACAGCACACAGCCCGACAGCGCAAAGGCCTGCAATTCAGCCGCGCTGCGCTTGTGGCGCGCGCTGGTCAGGTACAGGGTGCGCAGGTCGTCGCCGCCAAAGCAGGCCATGGTGGGGCACTGCAGCGGCGTGGGCACCTCGGCCAGCAAGCGGCCGTCAGCCGCAAATTGACACAGGCGTCCGCCCTCAAACATCGCCACCCAGTAGTTGCCATCAACGTCCACCGCCGCCCCGTCCGGCCTGCCCGGGTAGCCGGCTTGCCCAAACTGCCAGTCGGCCGGCTTGGGCGGAAACTGGTGAAAAGTGCGCTGAGCGCTCAAGGTACTGGTGGCGGGCTCCACATCCCAGGCCCAGACCACATGGGCCGGCGTATCGGCCCAGTACAGGGTTCGGCCGTCCGGGCTCCAGGCCAGCCCGTTGGCGGTGGTGGCTGGCCCGGCTTTTCGGCTGAGGGTGGGGGTGCCGCCGCCACGGCCATCCAGGCAGTACAGTGCGGCGTCGTGGGCGGCTCGGCTCTCGTCCATGGTGCCGATCCAGAAGCGTCCCAGCGGATCACATTTGCCATCGTTGGCGCGCATCCGGCTGGGGTCGTAGTCCAGGGTGGCGATGCGCTGCAGCGGCCCGCCCCAGCTGTGGGCCCGGAACACGCCGTGGCGCAGCGCCATCACCAGGCCGCCGCTGGCCGCTGGTGCGATGCAGCCGGGCTCGCTGGGCATGTCCCAGGTGTCGACCGTGCCCAGGTGGACATTGGCCCGCTGGATTTTTTTGCCGGGTATATCGACCCAGTACAGCATCTGCTCGTGCGGGTGCCAGAACGGCGATTCGCCCAGTTCGCAGGGCGTGGTGGTGAGGGCTTGCCAGGTCATGGTTGGTGTTCTTTCTGGAGCTTGCATCCATTGAACCGCGTTGTTGACAGGGTCGTGGGATGCCATCAAGTCGCCAATTGTCGCCTCGGCGCAGGCAAAGAAAAAACCCGCCGGGGCTTGCGCCCGGGCGGGTGTGAACTCTCAAGGAAAAGGGGTCTCAGCGGTTGTAGGCCGTCTCGCCGTGGGCGCTGATGTCCAGGCCCTCGCGCTCGTCTTCTTCGCTCACCCGCAGGCCGATGGTCAGGTCCACCAGCTTGTAGGCGATGAAGGAGACCACGCCAGACCAGACGATGGTGATCAGCACGGCCTTGAGCTGAATCCAGACCTGGGCGGCGATGGAGTAATCCGCCGCGGTCACGATGCCAGCCGTGACCCAGTCGGCCACGTAGCCGGGGCCGCCCAGGGCTGGCGAGTTGAACACGCCGGTGAGCAGGGCACCCACAATACCGCCGACGCCGTGCACGCCGAACACGTCGAGCGAGTCATCCGCGCCCAGCATCTTCTTGAGCGCATTGACACCCCACAGGCAGGCAAAGCTGGCGACCACGCCAATCACCAGCGCGCCGCCGATGCCGACGTTACCGGCCGCCGGGGTGATGGCCACCAGACCGGCCACGGCACCAGAAGCGGCGCCCAGCATGGAGGCCTTGCCGCGCATCAGCGCCTCACCCACACACCAAGCCAGCACGGCGGCTGCAGTCGCACCAAAGGTGTTGATGAAAGCCAGTGCGGCAAAGCCGTTGGCTTCGAGGGCCGAGCCCGCGTTGAAGCCGAACCAACCCACCCACAGCAACGCAGCGCCGACCATGGTCAATGTCAGGCTGTGTGGTGCCATGGCTTCCTTGCCGTAGCCGATGCGTTTGCCGACCATGAAAGCGCCGACCAGGCCTGCCACTGCGGCGTTGATGTGCACCACCGTGCCACCCGCAAAGTCCAGTGCGCCCATTTGCCAGACATAACCGGCCTTGGCATTCATGGCGTCCACCACGTCCTTGGCGGTGTAGGCGTCGGGGCCCATCCAGAACCAGACCATGTGTGCGATGGGAGCGTAGCTGAAGGTGAACCACAGCACCATGAAGGCCAGCACGGCGGCGAACTTCATGCGTTCTGCAAACGCGCCAACAATCAGGCAACCGGTGATGCCCGCAAAGGTGGCCTGGAAGGCGGCAAACACGATCTCGGGAATGACCACGCCCTTGCTGAAGGTGGCGGCATTGGCAAAGGTGCCAGCGGCGTTGTCCCAGATGCCCTTCATGAACAGCCGGTCAAAGCCGCCAAAGAACTTACCGCCCTCGGTGAAGGCCAGGCTGTAGCCGTAGAGGAACCACAACACCACGATCAGTGAGAAGGTCACCATGACCTGCATCAGCACCGACAGCATGTTTTTGGAGCGCACCAGGCCACCGTAGAACAGGGCCAGTCCGGGGATTGTCATCAGGATCACCAGCAGGGTGGAGACCATCATCCAGGCGGTGTCGCCCTTGTTGGGCACCAGCACCGGGGCTGATGCGGCAGCCGCAGGTGCCGCTGCAGGTGCAGCAGCCGCTGCCGAGGCGGCAGGTGCTGCAGGTTCCGCAGCCTTGGCTTCAGACGCGGCAGGGGCCGGGGCTGGGGTTTGCGCCATCACGGTGCCACCACAGAGCAGGCTCAGGCCCAGGGTCAGGGAGAGGAGTATTTTTTTCATATCAGGCTTTCTTGTCTGCTGGGTTCAAAGGGCTTCCTTACCGGTCTCGCCGGTGCGGATGCGGACCACTTGTTCAAGGTTGTAGACGAACACCTTGCCGTCGCCGATCTTGCCGGTGCGGGCTGCGCCCTCAATGGCTTCGATGACGCGCTCGGTCAGATCGTCAGCCACTGCCGCTTCGATCTTGACCTTGGGTAGGAAATCGACCACGTATTCGGCGCCCCGGTACAGCTCGGTGTGGCCTTTTTGACGGCCGAAGCCCTTCACTTCAGTGACGGTGATGCCCTGGACACCGATAGCTGACAGGGCTTCGCGCACCTCGTCGAGTTTGAAGGGTTTGATGATGGCGGTCACGAGTTTCATGCGTTCTCCTCTCAGTGTTTGTCAGAAATCAGAAGCTGTATTTGAGGCCGGCGAACAAGCCGCTCTTGCCCAGGTTGGCGACGCTTCCCACTTTGTAAAAGTCGTCTTTGGCATCAGTACCGACCGCGCTTACCGAAGCCGAAATGCCGTTGCCAAAGTCTTTGCCCAGCGTGAGTGAGTAGTCGGTGTAGTCGCCAGACGTTGTCTGATTGGGAATCATCTGCCGGCCGATGTGTGGTGTCACGGAGAAACCGTTGCCCAGATCAAAGGTGGCGGCTAATTCCAGGTACTGGCTGCCACTGCTGTTGGCGTTGGCCACAAAATTGGTCACGCTGCGGCTGTACTTGGCCGTCACGACGCCATAGGTCAGCGCGGCATAGATTTCAGTGGTGTTGGCATTGGTCGCGGCATTGTTGGACGGGTAGATGTAGCCGATGATGCCGACATCAAAACTCAGGTCCATGGCCAACTCGCCCTTGTAGCCGCCGTACAGGTCGACCTCCAGCGAGCCGTCTGTGGCACCCGCAAAATCCTTGACCCAATTCACGTTGGAGCCCCAGACGCCCACGTAAGCGCCGCTCTTGTGCGAAAAGTCGGCACCGCCCTGCACCGCTGGTTTAAACGACGATTGGGAAATGCCACGGAAACGGTAATCGGTGGTGGCGCCAATGTTGAAAGTCAGGGTGTTCTCAGGCTCGGCGGCGACAGCTTGGTTGCTGACAACGGTGGCGGTCAGCAGGGCGCTCAGGACGATGGAGGAAGAAATGTTCAGTTTCATATGGAGATACAGCAGAGTTAAGGTGCCAAACCGTTATGCATAGACCGTGCCAACCTTGATTCAGAATGACCCGTCACCGAATTTTCCTGTGACGTGTGCACGGATCACAGCCTCCCACGTTAAGATAACTGTATAAACATACATATGCACCGTGTTGGTGCAAAGGCGGTGCTACCTGCCGCCGCTGCACTGTTTTGGAGAGGAACACCCATGAGTCTTGCTTTGGTGCAAAGTCGGGCCCTGCTCGGCCTGGAGGCTGCCGCTGTGACGGTGGAGGTGCATTTGGCCAATGGCCTGCCGAGTTTCACGCTGGTCGGGCTGGCCGATGTAGAGGTCAAAGAGGCGCGCGAGCGGGTGCGCTGCGCCATCCAGAACTCGGGGCTGGAATTTCCCAGCAACAAGCGAATCACGGTCAACCTGGCGCCGGCAGACTTGCCCAAGGATTCAGGCCGTTTTGACCTGCCGATTGCTTTGGGGATCTTGGCGGCGGCGGGGTACATTGACCCAGCAAAACTGGTCGGGCATGAGTTTGCCGGTGAGCTGTCACTGTCGGGCGAGCTTCGCCCGGTGCGCGGGGCACTGGCCATGAGCTTGGCTTTGCACGCTGGCCAGGTTCAGACCCAGTTGGTGTTGCCGCCGGGCAGTGCTGACGAGGCGGCGCTGGTGCCACAGGCCCGGGTTTACAGTGCGCGCCACCTGCTGGATGTGGTTCGCCAGTTTCTTCCCCAGGCGCCTGATGGCGCCCCAGCTGAGCCTGGCCCTGGCTGGTGCCGCGTGGCGCCAGTGCTCCCCGCCGCCACGGCGGCTTACCCCGACCTGGCTGACGTCAAGGGCCAGAGCGGCCCCAAGCGGGTGCTCGAAATTGCGGCCGCTGGCGGTCACAGCCTTTTGATGGTGGGCCCGCCAGGATCGGGCAAGTCCATGCTAGCGCAGCGTTTCGCCGGGCTGCTGCCCGACATGACGGTGGCGGAGTCCTTGCAAAGCGCGGCGCTCGCCAGCCTGGCGGGCCGCTTTGCCCTGGCGCAGTGGGGTTTGCGGCCGACCGGCAGCCCGCACCACACCGCCAGCGCGGTGGCGCTGGTGGGCGGGGGCTCGCCGCCGCGCCCGGGGGAAATCTCGCTGGCCCACCATGGCGTGTTGTTTCTGGACGAGTTACCAGAATTCCCGCGGGCTGCGCTGGAGGCCTTGCGCGAGCCGCTGGAGACCGGCAGCATCACCATTTCCCGGGCGGCGCGTCGGGCCGAGTTTCCGGCGCGTTTCCAGTTGATCGGGGCCATGAACCCCTGCCCCTGTGGTTACCTGGGCGCCGCGCACCAAGCCTGCCGCTGTACGCCGGATCAGGTCAGCCGTTACCAGGGCAAGCTCAGCGGTCCGCTGCTCGACCGGATTGACCTGCACGTCGAAGTGCCGGCCTTGGCGCCCAATGAGTTGCTGCAAGGCGGTGTCGGCGAGAGCACCGCCGCCATACGGCAACGCTGCAACGCGGCGCGCGCCATGGCTGTGGCGCGCCAAGGCAAAGCCAATCAGGCCTTGCAGGGCCAGGAGATCGACCAATTTGTTGGGCTGGAAGAGGCCGCTGTCAAGTTTCTCAATATCGCGGCGGCGCGCCTGGGTTGGTCGGCCCGCAGTACGCACCGGGCCTTGAAGGTGGCGCGCACCATTGCCGACCTGGCCGGAGCGCCCGCCACCCAAGTCAGCCATGTGGCCGAGGCGATGCAGTACCGGCGCGCGCTGCGCAGCGCGCCAGCGCTTTAGACCTTAGGCTGGCGCGCCAGCGAACTCGACCGCCAGTTCAGGGAGCGGTGCCGAGAACTTGGCTTGCCATTGCTCGCCGGTGGCGATGGGCCACGCATCGGTCCAGGTGCCTGTTGTGACCACATCGCCGGGCATCAGGTCGGGCGCACCGGGGCATTGACGCAGCTCCCCCAAAAAATGGTGCAGGGCGCGCAGCGGGCTGTCGAGCACATTAGCGCCACTGCCGGTATCGACCGACAGGCCATCCCGAAGCAGTGTCACCTGGCTGGACGCCAGCAAAGCATCCAGCTGCGTGGCATCTGCGGCCAGGTCTCGCACCGGCATGCGCGGACCTACCAGCAGGCGGGCATGCAGGCTGCCGTCGGCCACCGTGTCGGCGGCCTGGAACTTCCAGTCAGGCAGGTGCGACTGCACAATCTCGAACCCGGGTGCCACCCAGTCGATGGCGGCAAACAGGTCGTCCAGCGTGGCACCCGGCAACGGTGTCTCGCGCATGCCGAACACCACCTCGGGTTCTATCCGGGGTTGACAGATACCGCTCAGGTTCAGCTTGGCTTGCCCCTCACAAAAGTGCAGGGTGCTGTCATAAACAGTGCCCCAGATTGGCGCAAAAACAGCGTAGCGGGCCCAGATGCTGCGGTTGGTAAACCCGATCTTGAAGCCGCGTGGCTGTTCGCCCCGCGCCAGACGAAGCTGCCGCACCGCCAGTGCCTGCTGGTAGGCGGCTGGCATGTCAAAGCCCGTCTGTCCGCTCAGCATGGCAGGCCAAAGTTGGGCGTGGTCGTAGTGATGTAGCAGTTGAGCAGGTGTCATGGTCATGTTCCAGGTGGAGATCGGCACGGCATGGCATTTTCGACCATTCGGAAGCCCATGGGGTGACCACCCCAATGTCGCGCAGGTGGTCGCCCATGCGCGCAAGTATTTCCTGGTCAAAGACCTGATGATGTGATCCCGCCCGAGGGCAAACCCGCATAATCCTGCTTGTCAACACTTGAAGCAGGCAGACCGTGACCACACCCGATTATTCCAACGGCGTCGCGTATGTGCGCGGGCAGTACCTGCCCATCAGCGAGGCTGGCATCCCTATGACCGACTGGGGCTTTTTGCGCTCCGACGCCACTTACGACGTGGTGACCGTGTGGGAAGGCTCTTTTTTCCGGCTTGATGCCCACCTAGACCGTTTCATGCGCAGTTGCCAGCGCTGGCGGCTAGACCCGGGACGCACGCCCGAGCAGATCGCCGAGGTGCTGTCTCAGTGCGTGCGCCTGAGTGGTCTGCGCGCGTCTTATGTGGAAATGATCTGCACACGCGGCCAGCCGCCCTGGGGCTCGCGCGATCCGCGCCAGGCGATCAACCAGTTTTATGCCTTCGCCGTGCCCTACGTGTGGCTGGCCAACGCCGTGCAACGCGAGCAGGGATTGCATTTGCGCATCAGCGATGTGCAGCGAATCCCCCCCACTTCGGTCGACCCGACCGCCAAGAACTACCACTGGAACGACATGACCATGGGCCTGCTCGGGGCGCTGGACACTGGGGCCGACAGCGTGGTGCTGGTCGACGGGGCTGATCACGTGGTCGAGGGCCCCGGCTTCAATGTGTTCTGTGTGCACCAAGGCGCGATTGCAACCCCCGATGTCGGCATGTTGGAGGGCATCACCCGCCGCACCGTGATCGAGATGGCGCAGTCATTGGGCCTGCCACTGCAGTGTCGCGCCTTGCCTGCCAGTGAGTTGCGCCAGGCCGACGAGGTGTTCCTGTCCACTTCGGGTGGCGGCGTCTTGCCAGTGACCCGGGTCGATGGGCAGCCGGTGGGCGATGGCCGGCCCGGCCCGGTCACCCGCCGGCTGGTGGCGACCTACTGGGCCTGGCACGCCGACCCGGCCTTGAGCCGGCCCATCGACTACGCCGCGTGACTGGCGGGGGATCTGCGCGCTACCAGCCTCGGTTGGTTTGCTGGGGCAGCACGAATTACTTGCTCGCCATGCTGCTGGCGCTCAGTTTGCAGGCGCTGGGTGTCTTCTCACTCGCTCAGCGCCGCGAAGCGCCACACTAAATCCAAGAGGCTTTCATGCTCAAACTGTATTTTGCCCCGGGCACCTGCGCCATGGCGGTTCACATTGCCCTGGAAGAGGCCGGCACCGACTATGAAGCGGTGCGCCTAGACTTTGCAAGCCATGACCAAAAGCGGCCGGAGTTTCTGGCGATCAACCCCAAGGCTCGGGTACCAGCGCTGGTCACGGCCCAAGGGGTGCTGACCGAGACCCCGGCGATTCTGGCCTTTGTGGCGCAAAGTTTTCCGGCCGCCGCCTTGGCGCCCACCGAACCATTTGCCTTTGCCCGGGCCCAGGCCTTCAACAGCTACCTGTGCGCCACCGTTCATGTGGCCCATGCCCACAGAGTTCGTGGCAACCGCTGGACCGATGATCCGGCGGCGGTCGAAGCCTTGAAGCTCAAGGTGCCGCAAAACATGGCGGACTGTTTTGCCCTGATCGAGCGCGACATGCTCGTGGGGCCTTGGGTGTTGGGCCCGAACTACAGCGTGTGCGACGCCTACCTGTTCACCATCACGCGCTGGTTGGCCGCCGATGGCGTCGATGTGGCGCGCTTTCCCGGTGTGCAAGCCCATGCCCAGCGCATGGCTGCCCGCCCAGCCGTGCAAAAGGTCTTGGCTTTGCATGCAGCCTGACGCGGTGCCCCGGGCCCAGGATCCCTCTCAGGCGGGTCAAACGCAGCAGGCAATGGTGTGCCACACCATCTTGCGCGAGGTCTTTGGTTACGCCGAATTCCGCGGCCCACAGCAGGCCATCATCGAGCATGTGGCCGGTGGCGGCGATGCTTTGGTGCTGATGCCAACCGGCGGCGGCAAATCACTGTGTTACCAGATCCCGGCCCTGGCGCGCCAGCGTGCCGGCCAAGGCGTGACGATTGTGATCTCGCCACTGATCGCGCTGATGCACGACCAGGTCGGCGCGCTGGCAGAAGCCGGCGTCAGTGCTGCCTTTTTGAACTCGTCGCTGTCGGGCGAGGAGGCGGCCCAGGTGGAAAAGCGACTGCTGCGCGGCGACATCACCTTGCTGTACGCCGCGCCCGAACGCGTCACCACGCCACGCTTTCTGGCCCAGCTTGACGCCCTGTTCGAGCGCGGCGGCCTGGCCCTGTTTGCCATCGACGAAGCCCATTGCGTGAGCCAGTGGGGTCATGACTTTCGGCCCGAGTACCGGGCGCTGACCGTGCTGCACGAACGCTTTGGCACCGTTCCGCGCATCGCGCTGACCGCCACCGCCGATACGCTGACACGCGCCGATATCATCGAGCGACTGCAGCTGCAGGCAGCGCGCCTGTTTGTCAGCAGCTTTGACCGGCCCAACATTCGCTACACCATTGTCGAAAAAAAGGACGCTACCCAGCAGCTCATGCGATTCATCACCCAGGAGCACACCGGGGACGCCGGCATCGTCTACTGCCAGTCGCGCCGACGTGTGGAAGAGGTGGCGCAGCTGCTGTGCGACGAGGGGCTGGACGCCTTGCCTTACCACGCCGGTCTGGACGGCCGGGTGCGGCAGGCCAATCAGGACCGGTTTTTGCGCAGCGAGGGGATCGTGATGGTGGCCACCATCGCCTTTGGCATGGGCATTGACAAGCCCGACGTGCGCTTTGTGGCGCATCTGGACATGCCGAAAAACATTGAGGGCTACTACCAGGAGACCGGCCGCGCCGGGCGCGATGGTGCTGCCGCCGACGCCTGGATGTGCTACGGCCTGCAGGATGTGGTGAACCAGCGCCGCATGATTGACGAGAGCCCGGCTGGCGAAGAATTCAAGCAGGGCCTGCGCGGCAAGCTCGACGCCTTGCTGGGCCTGGCCGAGGCCACCGACTGCCGCCGCGTGCGCCTGCTGGCCTATTTTGGCGAATCCAGTCAGCCCTGTGGCAACTGCGACAACTGTCTTCAGCCCCCCGACGTGTGGGACGGCACCGATGCCGCGCGCAAGCTGCTCAGCACCGTGTACCGCGTGCAGCAGATGGGCGGCATCAGCTA
>JBAXMQ010000094.1:0-12856 GCA_037134215.1 Betaproteobacteria bacterium | reverse complement strand
TGATTCCGCTCATGTCCCCCGGATGCAGCAGCCTGATCGTCTGCTGCATCCTCCGCCTTTACTTCGCTGCATCAGGCACGCCAGCACCTCCCTGGTCGGGCGAGACTGAAAGCCGGATAGCCAAATAACAGAATGCCTGCAAGCCGGATTTCAAATGCTTGCGCGCGAGGGTTGTCAAAGTGGTGACGGGCTGAGCGGCGCAGCGGCATAAAGGAGGAGCCCGCAGGGCGGGGGACAGCCGCGGAGCCGCTCAGCCCGGCGCCACCTTGACCGACGCGCCAACCAATACAGCTTCAAAAACGCTACTAAAACAGTAGCTACAACTCTAATACCAACAAGGCCCGCAGCCGAATTTGACTCAAGCCAGCAGCTTTTTCAACTCACCGCTGTTGATCAGTTTTTCCAGGTCGTTGGCGCCGCCGATCAGCGTGCCTTTGACGAACACCATGGGAAATGTGGGCCAGCCAGTCCACAGCTTGAGCGCATTGCGTTGCCGCCACAGGCTGACATAGTTGCCGTACTCCAGGTAATGGTGGGCCACGCCCGCTGCATCGAGCGCTTTGCGCGCCTTTTTCGGGTAGGGGTTCATGGCCATGCCGACCACCACCACGGCATGCTGGGCTACCGCTGCCTGCACCTCTTGCACCAAGGCGCGCTCATGGTTGGCGACCTGGTCGCGGATGGCGGGGTGGATCTGGGCTTCGGCAAGAATGGAGCGGGGCATGGCATGATCCTGTTGCGGTGATGTGCCTGATTATGCAGCGCCCGGCGCTGTGGCTGCCTTGTTGCCAAGAGCCGGATCCGGCGGGTGATCGGTGTCAAATGAGTTTGAGCCGGATGTCGCGCACCCCTGCCTCGGCTGAGCCGCCAGCGCCCAGTTCAAAACCGAGTTGCCGCGCCAGCGCCAGCATGCGCTCGTTGTTGTCGAGCACGGTGGCCACCAGACGCTGCGTGCCCCGGCCGCGCAGGTAGGCAATCATCTTCTGCATGAGCAGCAAGCCCAGACCACTCCCCTTGAGCTTGGAGCGCACGATCAGCCCGAACTCTGCCTCCACATTGTCCGGGTCGGTCACGGCGCGCACCACGCCCAGTGTTTGCGGCGTGCCATCCTCGTCGGCCGCGATGGCGATGAAAGCCATTTCGCGGGCGTAGTCGATCTGCACCAAGCGGGCCAGCTCGCTGCGCTCGATGCGGCGGCGGCTGTAGAACACCCGCATCCGGATGTCCTCCGGGTCAAGGGACTGGTAAAAAGCCAGCTGCATGGCCTCATCCTCGGGGCGGATCGGGCGCAGCCCAATTTGCCGCCCCTGCCACGGCACGTGCTCTTCCAACTGGGCCGGGTAGGGCCGGATGGCAAAGTTGTCGGCACCGGCTGGCCCCTTGGCGCTGATACGGATGCGGGCATCCAGCGCCACCGCCCCTTCGAAATTGACGATCAGCGGGTTGATGTCGAGTTCGGCGATTTCCGGCACCTGCGCCAGCAGCTGCGACACCGCGATCAAGGCCCTGTGGAGCGCCGCCTCATCCGCCGCCGGCGTGTCGCGCCAGCCCTTGAGCAAGCGGGCCACCCGGGTGCGCGCCACCAGGGAGCGGGCCAGCGGCACATTGAGCGGTGGCAGTGCCACCGCCCGGTCGGCCATCACCTCCACCGCCGTGCCGCCCTGGCCAAACAGGATCACCGGCCCGAACACCGGGTCAATCGCGCTGCCCACAATCAGCTCTTGCGCATGGCGGCGATGCACCATGGGTTGCACCGTGAAGCCCTGAAGCCGTGCCTCAGGCAGTGCCGTCCCTACTTGTGTCAGCATCTTGTCGGCGGCAACGCGAACGGAAGCCTCATCCGGCAGACCCAGGGCCACACCGCCGACGTCTGACTTGTGCGAAATGTCGTCAGACAGAATCTTCAAAACCACCGGAAAACCCAGGCTGCGGGCCGCTTCGGCCGCCGCAGCGCCATCGGCTGTCACCTGCAGGGTTGGCACCACCGGGATACCGCAGGCCTGCAACACGGCTTTGGCCTCGGGCTCGGTCAGCAGGGTGCGGCCGGCTGCCAGCGCCGCCTGCACCGTGGCCTGAATGCGAACGGTGTCGGGTTGCTGCGTTGGCAACAGCGCCGGTGGGGCCTGGGCCAGCTCAATCTGGTTGTGCCGGTAGCGCAACAGCATGGAGAAGGCCCGCACCGCCTGCTCTGGTGTGTCGTAGTTGGCAATGCCCGCCGCCTGAAAGGTCTGGCGCGCCTGTGCCACCGCCTTGTCGCCGAGCCAGCAACTCATTAACCGGGCTGGCAGGTGACTGGCCCCTTCCACCAACGGCGCCAGCGCGGCGGCGATCTCGGCGCTGGGCACGATCGCCGTGGGCGCGTGGATGAACAGCAGGGCGCCACTGCCGGGGTCCTGCAGCAGGATTTTCAGCGCCTGCTCGTAGCGTGCCACAGGCGCGTCACCGATGATGTCCACCGGGTTGGCGCGCGACCAGTTGGCGGGCAGCGCGGCGTCAAGCTGTGTCAGGGTGGCGGCACTCAGAGGCGCCAATGGCACATCGGCAAATGCAGCCGCGTCGGCCGCCATCACACCGGCGCCGCCGCCATTGGTCAGCACCGTGATGGCCTCACTGGTGTTGCTGCGAAACCTCGCCAGTGTTTCCGCCGCCAGAAACAACTCTTGCAGTGTGTTGACGCGCAGCATGCCGGCGCGGCTCAGCGCGGCGTCGAATACCAGGTCCGAGCCGGCCAAGGCCCCGGTGTGCGAAGCGGCGGCCAGTTGACCCTGGGGCGAGCGACCGGCCTTGACCACGATCACTGGTTTGTTGCGTGCGGCTGCCCTTGCCGCCGACATGAATTTGCGTGGTGACTCGATCGACTCGGCGTAAAGCAGGATCGCCCGTGTTTTCGCATCGCTGGCCAAGTAGTCCAGCATGTCGCCAAAGTCGACGTCGGCGTGCTCTCCCAACGACACAAAATGGGAAAAGCCGATGCTGCGGCCCTGTGCCCAATCCAGCATGGCTGTCACCAGCGCGCCGGATTGCGACACAAAGGCCAGCGCGCCCGGCAGGGCGTTGACATGCGCAAAGCTGGCATTCATGCCTTTGTGCGGTGCCAACAGTCCGATGCAGTTCGGCCCCAGGATGCGCAGCAGGTGTTGGCGTGCCGCATCGAGCATGGCCTGCTTTTGCGCAAGGTCCAAGCCTGCGGTCACCACAACGGCAGCGCGGGTGCCGCGCCGGCCCAGCGCATCGATCAACCCGGCCACCGTATTTGGGGGTGTGCAGATCACGGCCAGTTCGGGGGCCGCCGGCAAGTCGGCTGCACTGGCATACACCGGATGACTGCCCAGAGCGGTGTAGCGTGGATTGACGGCAAACAGGGTACCGGGGTAGCTGCCGTCACTCAGGTTGCGCCAGACCGTGGCGCCGACGCTGCCCGCGCGCAGCGAGGCTCCGAACACGGCGATCGAGGCGGGGTCAAAAAGCGAGTCAAGGTTGCGCGTGCTCATACGGCGCTTAGGCTAGCCCAGCGGTCGCACCCCGATCAGCAGGCCATGCAGCCAAAAGGTAAAGACCAGCCATGTCACCACCCCGAGGGCGAGGGTGATGCCCGTAGCCGCCGCCGTGCCCGTCGTGGCCATCGCTTGCTGGAGCCGGTCGCGCTGACGTGCGGCCCGAAAATCCAGTACCGCCCAGACCAAGAAGGCGCCGAACAGGATGAGATGCAACAGCTGCCCGTTGGCCAACAGGTGCGCCAGCGCCCAGACCTTCACGCCCAGGACCATGGGGTGACGCAGGCGGGCTTTGATCCGGTTGCCCGGCACATAAGCCGCCGCCAGGAGTACGAAGGAGACCAGCATCAGCAGAGCCGCCAGATGGCGCATGCCGGATGGCGGGCTCCACAGCAAGACCGGTTGCTGCCGCGCCAGGCCAAAGCCCCAGATGATCAGCCCGAAGCCGACCAGAGACACCGCAGAGTGCAGGCCTTTCCAGCCGCCCTCGCCGAGTCGCTGCACGGTTTGGGTTCGCCAGCCTTCGGCAAAAATGCGCACGGAGTGCGCACCGAGGAACAGTGCCAGACCAAGAATCAGGTAGCTCATACAGTCTCCGGTTTCAGGCGCCAATCACGCGGTTTTTGCCGGCGCGTTTGGCGAGGTACATGGCCTGATCTGCCCGCCGGATGGCGTCGTGGCCGGTCTCGTCTTCATTGAATTGCGCCACACCGGCGCTGAAGGTGATCAGCAGCTTTTCGGCGCCAGCCAGGAAAAAGCGTTTGCTCAACTCGCGCTGCAGCCGCGTCATGGCCTCGATCCCCTGGTCCAGGGTGGTGTCAGGCAGCAGCACCACAAACTCCTCACCGCCATAGCGCGCCAGAGCGTCCTGTGGTCGCATCACCTCGCGCGCCACCGCCGACAGGTGAACCAGCGCGGCATCGCCCGAAGCATGCCCGAGTCTGTCGTTGAGGGCTTTGAAATTGTCAATGTCGAGCATGCCCAGACTCAAGGGCAGGTCTTTTCTGCGCACATGCGCTACTTCGCGCTCCAGCGCCTCATCCAGTCCCTTGCGATTGAGGGCGCCGGTCAGCGGGTCGTGGCGGACCTGCGCGCTCATCCGGTCCAGCTGTTGGTGCAGCTTGGCCAATTCAGTCTCGGACGCTTCCATTTTTTCGCGCATGCTGCGCAATTCGTCGCGTGCGGAGAGCGTTTCGCCGGCGATGGCTCGGGTGCTGCCGACGATGTCCTTGAGCACCGGTGTGATGTCGGAGAAGGAGCGGGCTTGCTCGATCAGGCGTGCCGTTTCCTCCAGCTTGCCGTGGTAGCTGCTGGTGGACTCGGTCATCTGGGACATGCGCTCGACAAAGATGGCCAGCATGTGCCGCATCTCCCGCTGGGATGCCATCATGCGTCCCTTGGCCTCGGACTGCTTGAAGATCACGTCTTTCAGTCGGCGTTCCACATCGTCGAGACGCCGCAGGGTCAAGGGGGGCAGGGCCGCTTCCTGCAGCGCGTCGGTTTGGCCCTTGAGCCACTGGTCATCCGCACACAGCTCACCAATGTTCTCGATGATCAGCCGCAGCAGCTTGAGCAGGGTCGACTTGACCTCGGCCTGCTCCTCTGCGGCAAAAGACAGCCGGTGCCCAAAATTGGCCAGCATCAGCTTGACGGCTGGCACGTCGGCGTCCGCGCCTGGCCGGCGCATGGCCAGCAACAGGGTATGGGTCTGCTCACGAAAACGCGGGTCATCGTCGCCCAGGGCGGGCAGGGTGTACTCGATCAGTCGTGCAATCTGCTCCAGGAATTCGGCGGTCAGGGCCGGCGCGCTCAGGGCGCCCACGCTTTTGGTCATGACAGGGCTGGCCGGCGCCGCGGCGCTGGTCGGCGTGAAGCCGCCGTAAGCGACCAGGGCGTTCTTGACACCGAGCCAACTCAGTTGGCCAATGGCAGATTCCAGCAGCGCCCGCTGCTTGAGTTGCCCGGGTGTCTTGGCCGGCAGCACGCGGACGATGTCGCGCAGCCGCTCCACCGGAAATGGGGGGTCATTGGGCGTACCGGCAATCTCGTTGTAAATGGCCTGGTAATTAGCAGGCGTGGGCGGCATCTTCCTGGCAGAAATCTGCTTGAGCGCTTCACGCGCAATTTCGAACGGCTTGCGGTCACTCATGGTGCGTACATCACTATCAATTTTATAGCTCACTAGGTCCGCTGGGCGGGGGTAAATGCACAAAAACAGCCCGCTTTCCCACCAAGCCTGGACTCATCTCATGGCCTTTTCGACGCCGGATTTTGCCGCCCTATGGCGACCCGGTAAAGGGCCATGCGGCCATGTGCGGCGCGATGTGGAGATGGTCCATCGCAAGCCATGATAACAACTCAATATGCATGAGCAGACCACCCGCGTGGACCCAACGCGTCAGCGCTGAGCCGGCGTGACTTGCAGCAGGCGGATGTCTTCCAGACCTTCGCCGCCCCGTGCCAGTTGCAGCATATGCGGCAGCAAGCCGGTTTTGTCTACCGCCCAGCGCCCCTGCGCCAAGGGCGTCAGCGCCTGGCCGCTGAGCCGGGGCAGTTGGGCAGCCTGCACCAGCAGGTAGTAGGCGTCGCCAGCGCTTGGTAATTGCTGGACGTCGGTTACGGCCACGCAGGGGCGGTCCAGGTACAGGCCAAGTTCCCGCGCCACCAGCCCCATGTTCAGCGCATAGACCGGCCCGTTGGGCAGGGCCAGCAGATGGCGACTGGCCTGGTAGGCCGGACCCACGGCCAGGTAGGTCAGGGTCATCAGCACCGTGATAAAGCTGTACAGCAGCGCCACCCCGCTCACGGGCAGCACCAGCATGGCCTGGGCGCGCCAGGGCAAGCGTCGCCGCCTGCCGAGCCCGACCACCAAAACCAAGAGCGAGAGCAGAAGCAAGAGCACCATTCCGGTTACCAAGGCCTGGCCGACGTACAGCGCCAGCGCCAGCGCCAATCCTGCGAGCAGCGCCGCCGTGCCAAGCTGGGCCAGCTCAAGCCCGCGCTGGGCCCCTGGCTTGGCCAGGGCCTCGGCCAGGCAGGCACCGCAGAGGATGGCGGCAAACGGGAACACAATCACCGTGTAGTAATCCAGCTGGAAGCTGGTCAGGCTGAACAACAAAAAAGTCAGGCCGAAGGAGGCCCCAAGGTAGACCCATTGACCACGAGCCGGTGCGGCTGCTGCGCCAAAGCTGCGCCAAACCCGCGCGACAGCGGTCACAGCGACCGCCACCCAGGGCAGGAAGGCCCACAGGAACACATGCACAAAAAAGACCGGATTGCCGTCAGTATTGCGGATTGGGCCAGTATTGAAAAACCGGCCAAACTGGCTGTCCCACACGAAAAACCGGATGCCCGAGACGCCGGTACGCTCAAACACCAGCGTTTCTGGATGGGCGTCAAACTGCAGGTAAAGCGCCAGCAGCTCCGGCGTGGTGAACAGCAGCGTCAGCGCCAGCGCCAGCCACCACTTGCCCTGCCGCAGCTCGCGCCAACGGCCTTGGTAGAGCCACAGCGCCACCAGGCCGCTGCTGATGGTGATCAGGGTGAAGATGCCCTTGGTCATCACCGCTACCGCGCTGAAAAGCGCACCCAGCAGCAGGTACTTCAACCGGGGGCTGGCGTCATAACGCAGCCAGTAGTAGCAAGCGCCCATGATGCTGCCTGTGAGGTAGGCCTCGGCGCGCACATCGGTGGCGGTCAGCATCACCTGAAACGCCGACACAAACACCAGTACCGACAGCCACGCCGCCTCTCGCCCGTAGAAAAGGCGTGCCAGGCGGTAGGTGAAATAAGCCGCGAGCAAATGGAACAGGAAGCCCGGCAGGTTGTAGCTGAAGGCATTGACGCCGCCCAGCTTGAAAAACAGGGCCGTCACCCAAAACGGGAAGTGCGGCTTGTCCAGCCAGTCTTGCCCGTCCAGCACCAGTCTCACCCAGTCGCCGTGGTGCACCATGTGTTGCGCCAACGCCGCGTAGGTGACGGAGTCGCCGGCGTTGACGATGGGCGTCACCAGGCCGATGGCATTGACCAGCAGCGTGATGAGAACCAGCCAGCGGACGAGGGGAAGGGTGTTCAAGATGGTGTGGCCGATAACCGGCCATGATGGGCCGACGGAGCGTGCCAGATTCTAGGACCCGGTGGAGACTTAGCGGGCGGGCTTCTGGCGGCTGATGAAGGCGCTCGCGGCGCGGGTCAGGGTGTCCGGCTGGTCCCGCTGCGGCGCATGGCCGCAGTCTGCCAGCGTGAGCAAATCGGTGCCGGGCACGGCAGCGGCAATGCCCTCAATCTGCGCCAGCGTGCCGTATTCGTCGTCCAGTCCCTGCACCGCCAGCACCGGGCAGCGGATGGTGCTGAGTTCTGCGTCAATGCGCCAGTTTCGAAAGGCGGGGTCTAGCCAAATGTCGTTCCAGCCCCAGAAGGCCGAGTCGGGGTGGTCGTGGTAGCGGGCCAGGCGCTGGCGCAGGTCGGCGTGCAGGTAGGCTTCGCGGGCCTGCGCAATGCTGCGAACGGACAGATCCTCTACAAAAAAGTGCGGCGCCAGCACAATGGCCCCGGCCACCCGCTCCGGAAAGGCGGCCGCGTACAGCAGGGCGATGGAGCCGCCGTCGCTGTGGCCAAACAGCCAGGGCGGGCTGGCCAGCGTGTCCAGCCCCAGAGCCAGCAGCAGCGCCGGCAGCACCTCCAGCGCCTGCCGGTGCAAAAAATCAGGGCCCCAGTGTTCGTCGGGTGCACGCGGGGTAGAGCGGCCGTAGCCGGGGCGCGAATAGACCAAGCCGCGGCAGCCGGCGACGGCGCACAAGGCGGCTGGGAAGTCGCGCCACATCGCCACCGAGCCCAGGCCTTCATGCAAAAACACCACAAGCGGTGCGTCGGGCCGGTCCGTACCGACCCACTGGTACTCGATTTGGACCGCCCGTTGCCGCCAGACGATACCGGCCCAGGCGGGGGCAGGGCTCATGGCTAGCCGCGCTCCAGGTCGCGCAGCTTGAAGCGCTGGATCTTGCCGGTGGCGGTCTTGGGCAGTTCGGTCAGAAACTCGATGCTGCGCGGGTACTTGTAGGGCGCCAGCCGCTCCTTGACAAAGGCTTTGAGTTCCTCTTCCGTGGCCTGGCCACCAGCCTTGAGCACCACAAAGGCCTTGGTCTTGGTCAGGCCTTGGGCGTCTGGCACGCCGATCACCGCGGCCTCTAGCACCGCTTCGTGCTGCACTAGGGTGGACTCGACCTCGAACGGCGACACATAGATACCGCTCACCTTGAGCATGTCGTCGCTGCGACCGGCGTAGGTATAGCTGCCATCGGCATTGCGCACGTACTTGTCACCGCTTTGCGTCCAGGCGCCCTGGAAGGTCTCGCGCGACTTGGCCCGGTTGCCCCAGTACATCAGCGCTGCGCTGGGCCCTTGAATGTAGAGGTCGCCAGTTTCGCCGTCGGCCACCAAGGCGCCGTCGTCGCCGCGTAACTCCACTTGGTAGCCGGGCACCGGCCAGCCGGTGCTGCCGTAACGCACCCGCCCGGGCTGGTTAGAGAGGTAGATGTGCAGCATTTCGGTCGAGCCAATGCCGTCAATCACGTCAACGCCCATCCTTGCCTTGAAGCGCTCGCCCAGTTCGGCCGGCAAGGCCTCGCCTGCCGATGAGGCCAACCGCAAGGCCACGGCCGAGCGATCGGGCAGGACCGGCGACGCCAGCATGCCGGCAAAACCGGTTGGTGCGCCAAAAAATACCGTGGGCTTGACGCCGCCGACCTCACCGCGCCAACGCCGGAACGTGGCCTCGGGTGTCGGCCGCTCGGCCATCAGCAGGGTGGTGGCGCCTACGCTCAAGGGAAAACTCAGCGCGTTGCCCAGGCCGTAAGCAAAGAACAGCTTGGCGGCTGAGAAGCAGACGTCCTGCTCGGTCAGGCCCAGCACAGCACTGCCGTAAAGCTCGGCGGTCCAGTAGGGGTTGGCCTGGCTGTGCAGCGTGCCCTTGGGTCGGCCGGTGGAGCCCGAGGAATACAACCAAAAGCCCGGGTCATCCGGGCCGGTGCCGGCCGGTGCGGCCAGTGGCGCCTGGTGCTGCAACACCGCCGCCAGCGCCTGCTCACCCGCCAGCAGCGGCTGCGCCGGGCGCGACACCAGCACCTGCTTGACCTCATGCGGGGCCAGCGCCAGCGCCTGACGCAGCAGGGGCAGCAGCGCGGCCGACACCAGCACCGCCTGCGCCCGGCTGTGGCCCAGCATGTAGGCGTAGTCCTCGGCGGTCAGAAGCGTATTGACCGCCACCGGCACGATGCCGGCGTAGAGCGCGCCTAAAAAGCTCACCGGCCAGTCGCAGCAGTCGTGCATCAGCAGCAGCACCCGCTCTTCCCGGCGCACGCCCAGCGCCAGCAAGGCAGCGGCCAGTTGGCGCTGCTGCAGGGCCAGCGTGCCGTAGCTCAAGGACCCCTGGTCGTCAATGAAGGCGATCTTGTCCGGCCGCGCGGTATTGCGCTCCATCAGGTGTGCGGCAAAGTTGAAGGGGGTACCAGGTTCGGTCAGGTTCGGCACTATTTTCATGCGCTAGCCCTTATATTCATTGAGGTTGTCACTATTCATTACATAGCGTTCAGCACGCTGATGCTGGCCTGGATCGCGCTGCGGCGGTGGTAGAAGCCCAGCGCGCGGTGTCCGCCAAGCTCCTCGCCGCCGCCGGCGCGGCCCGGTCCGCCATGCAAGGATTGCGGCATCACATTACCGTGCCCGGTCTGGCTCTGGGCCACATCGGGCGAGATCACATGCACGCGGCCATGGCTGTCGGCCAGCGCCACGGCGGCTTGGGCCAGCGCGCCGGCGTCACTGCCATAGACCGAGCACACCAGTGAGCCCTGGCCGCGCCGTACCAGCGCCAGCGCGTGTGCCGGGTCGCGGTAGGGCATGAGCGTGGCCACTGGGCCGAACACTTCGGTGTCGTGCACGCGCTCGCTGCCATCGGCATCACGCGTGCCCAGCAGCGTCGGGCCCAGGCAGCAGGCCACGGCCGGGTCCGCATCGACCAGCGCGTGGCTGGTGCCGTCGTGCAGGGTCTGGGTCTGCGCCTGCAAGTAGGCCAGACCGTCTTGGACGGCGCGCAGTTGTGCCCGGTTGACCAGCGCACCCATGCGCACCGATTCGTTGCGCGGGTTACCCACCGTGGTCTTGGCCAGCCGTGCCGAGATGGCCGCTGCCGCCGCGTCAAACTGGGCTTCGGGCACGAAGATGCGGCGGATGGCCGTGCATTTCTGGCCCGATTTGACCGTCATTTCGCGCGCCACCTCTTTGGCCAGCAGGTCCAGGGCGGCCTCGTCGCCGGGTAGCAACAGCGCCGAATTGACGCTGTCGGCCTCGATGTTCACGCGCACCGAGCGCTGGGCCACGGCCGGGTGCGAGCGGATCACCACCGCCGTCTCGGCCGAGCCGGTGAAGGAGACCACGTCAAACGGTTCCAACGCGTCCATCAGGCCAGCCGAGCTGCCGCACACCACCGACAGCGCCCCGGGCGGGAAGATGGCGGCATCGACCACGTCTTTCACCATGCGCTGCGTTAGCCAGGCGGTGGCGGTGGCCGGTTTGATGATCACCGGCACGCCCGACAGCAGGGCGGGTGCGGCTTTTTCCCACAGGCCCCAGGCCGGAAAGTTGAAGGCATTGATGAACAGCGCCACGCCGCGTGTGGGCACCAGAATGTGTTGCGACTGGAACAGCGGGTCCTTGCCCAGCCGGGCCGCCTCACCATCGAGCAGGTAGTGACGGTCACCCAGGCTCTCGCCCAGTTTGGCATAGGTGCCCAGGGTGAAGATGCCGCCGTCAATGTCCACCGCCGAGTCATTTTTGACCGTGCCGCTGTTGGCCGTGGCGATCTCATAGTAAGCGTCGCGGTTAGCCTGCAGCACCTTGACAGCTGCCGCCAGCAGGGCTGCGCGCTCGCGGTAGCTCAGGGCCCGCAGCGCGGCGCCGCCTTGCTCGCGGGCATAGGCAAAGCCGGCTCGAAGGTCCAGGCCGGTCGCGTCCACCCGCACCAGCGCTTGGCCCAGCACCGGGTCGGTCAGTTCGGCGCCGGTGCCGCTGCCGTGATGCCATTGGCCACCAAGATGGTTGGGAAGGAGTTCGGTCATGATGCGGTCCTGTTGCGCTAAGGGGCTTGCAGCCAGCGATAATATGAATTATTGTGCTTGTAGGAAGCATAGATCCACAATCTGACCATGTCAAGCACTATATTGCATGAATTAGAACCGCCGGCTGACAAGCCGATGTCGGGCTTGGGCACCGAATCGCCGGCGAAAAACCCGTTTTTGGTGGCGCTGGGTGAGCGCGTGCGCGCGTTGCGGGCGCGCCGTGGCATGACGCGCAAGGCGGTGGCGCAGGCGGCCACGGTGTCCGAACGGCACCTGGCGAACCTGGAATACGGTGATGGCAATGCCTCCATCCTGGTGCTGGTGCAGGTGGCGGGCGCCTTGCAATGCAGCTTGGCTGAGTTAACAGGTGACATCACCACCAGCTCGCCCGAGTGGTTGTTGATCCGTGAGCTGCTTTTGCACTGCGACGAGGCTGCGCTGCGCCGTGTGCGTATCAGTCTGGCCGACACGCTCAGCGTCGGCACCAGTGCAGCAGGCAACGCCCGCCTGGCCCTGGTCGGCCTGCGCGGCGCGGGCAAGTCCACGCTGGGGGCCATGCTGGCCGAAGACCTGGGCTTTCCCTTTGTCGAGCTCAGCCGCGACATTGAGAAGCTTGCCGGCTGTAGCGTGGCTGAGGTTCAGGCGCTGTACGGCGCCAATGCCTACCGCCGGTACGAGCGCCGTGCATTGGAGGAGGCGATTCAGATCTACCCGGAAGCGGTGATTGCCACGCCCGGCGGCCTGGTGTCGGACCCCGCCAGCTTCAACCTGTTGCTGGCCCACTGCAGCACCGTTTGGTTGCAGGCCGATCCGGAGGACCACATGAAGCGTGTTACCGCGCAGGGCGATCTGCGGCCCATGGCGGCCAGCCGTGAGGCCATGGCGGACCTCAAGGGCATCCTGGCGGGACGTGCGGCGTTTTATTCAAAGGCGCAGCTGCGCCTGAACACCAGCGCCCAGCCGCTGGAGGCCACCTTCATGCAACTGCGTGGCATGGCGCGTCAGCTCTTGCAGCTACCCCCGTAAGAAACATGCAAAAAAGTGCATAAATCGTCTTGACTTCAATACCATACAGGCAATATAGTTCGCTAAATCAGTTTCAAGCTCTGACTATTTGCCTAACCAGGAGCGTGCTCCCATGAGCGACCCCAGCCGCGTCAACTACCAGACCGAACCCGCCCACTACAAGCACTGGACCCTGAGCTTCGACGGCCCGGTGGCCACCCTCAAGGCCGACTTTGACGAAAACGC
>JBAXMQ010000093.1:0-13230 GCA_037134215.1 Betaproteobacteria bacterium | reverse complement strand
TAGCTGTTGAGCATGGACACCACCACCGGCATGTCGGCGCCGCCAATGGGGATGATGATTAGCACACCCATCACAAAGGCCAGCGCCAGCATGGCAAAGAAGGCCGGCCAGCTCTCGGTGAATGCAAACACCAGGCCCAGGCCGAGCATGGCCAGGCCCAGCGCCAGGTTGAGCTTGTGTTGGCCGGCAAACTGCACCGGCGCGCCCTGGAACAAGCGGAACTTGTACTTGCCCGACAGCTTGCCAAAGGCAATCACCGAGCCGCTGAAGGTGATGGCACCAATGGCGGCACCCAGAAACAGCTCGAGCCGGTTGCCGGCCGGGATACTCATGCCTTTGGCCACGATACCGAAGGCCCAGGGCTCGGCCACCGCCGCCACGGCAATGAACACCGCCGCCAAGCCAATCATGCTGTGCATGAAGGCCACCAGCTCGGGCATCTTGGTCATCTCCACGCGTTGGGCCATCAGGGTGCCGGCAGCACCGCCCACCACCAGCGCGCCCAGCACCCAGGCCATGCCCATGGCACCGCCCTGGCCGGTCTGTCCGGCGATCTTGACAATCAGCGCGGCGGTAGTGACCACCGCCACCGCCATGCCGACCATGCCAAACAGGTTGCCGCGGATCGAGGTGGTGGGGTGGCTCAGGCCCTTGAGCGCCTGAATAAAGCAGACGCTGGCAAACAAATACAGCAGGGTGACGAGGTTCATGCTCATTTGGCGTCTCCCTTGGCAGTAGCAGGCCGCTCTTTCTTTCTGAACATCTCCAGCATGCGCCGGGTCACCATGAAACCGCCAAACACATTGACCGCCGCCAGCGCCACCGCCAGCACGCCCATGGTTTTACCCAGCGGGGTTTCAGTGAGTGCAGCTGCCAACATGGCGCCAACGATAACGATGGCCGAGATGGCGTTGGTCACCGCCATCAGGGGGGTGTGCAAAGCCGGCGTTACGGTCCAGACCACGTGGTAGCCCACGTAAATGGCCAGCACGAAGATGATCAGGTTGGTGATCGTGGGGGAAAGAATGTCCATGGGGTGCAGTCCTCTTGCTCTGGGTTATTTGCGTTTGACTTCGCCGCCTTGGGTCATCAGGCAGGCGGCCACGATGTCATCGGTCAGGTCGACCTGCAGACCGCCGTCCTTGCCCAGCACCAGCTTGAGGAAGTCAAGCACATTACGGGCGTACAGGGCCGAGGCATCGGCCGCCACCAGCGCTGGCAGGTTGGTGTCACCCACCAGCGTCACGCCGTGCTTGACCACGGTGCGGTCGGTCTCGGTCAGCGGGCAGTTGCCGCCGCCGCCCGGGCCGCGCCCGGCCGCCAGGTCAACAATGACCGAACCCGGCTTCATGGACTTGACCATCTCTTCGGTGATCAGCACCGGGGCCGGTCGGCCCGGAATCAGCGCGGTGCTGATCACAATGTCGGCTTGCGCCACCCGCTTGGCAACTTCGACCTTCTGCCGGTCCAGCCAGCTCTGCGGCATGGGGCGGGCATAGCCGCCCACGCCCACGGCGGCCTCTTTTTCTTCTAGCGTGTCGTAGGACACCTCAATAAATTTGCCGCCCAGCGACTCCACTTGCTCTTTCACACTGGGGCGCACGTCGGACGCCTCGATCACCGCGCCCAGCCGTTTGGCAGTGGCAATCGCCTGCAGACCGGCCACACCAACGCCCAAAATCACCACCCGCGCCGCCTTGACGGTGCCGGCCGCAGTCATCAGCATCGGGAAAAAACGCTGGTACTTGTCCGCTGCCATCATCACCGCCTTGTAGCCGGCAATGTTGGCCTGGCTGGACAGCACGTCCATGCTTTGCGCCCGGGTGGTGCGGGGGGCCGCTTCGAGCGCAAAGCTGGTCAGGCCGGCACTGGCCAGTCGCTGCAGGCCGGTGGCGTCAAACGGGTTGAGCATGCCCACCAGTGCGGCGCCAGCCTTCATCTGCACCGCCTCGTTGTCAAACGGCGTGCGGACCTTCAGCACCAGATCACAGCCCAGCGCGCCAGCCGCATCGGTCATCTCGGCACCGGCGGCTGTGTAGGCTTCATCGGTGACGCTGGCGGCAAGGCCGGCGCCACTTTGAATACGCAGCGTGTGGCCTTGGGCCTTGAGCTTTTTGGCTGTTTCGGGGGTGACAGCCACCCGGGTTTCGCCGGCGGTGGTTTCAGTGGGTACGCCAATCAGCATGGGCGAGTCCTCGTGTTGGGTTGAGTTGGTCGCCGGTCTGGCGCTTACAAGAGTTTACATGGGGATAATCCGCCCATGGACTTGCGATGGAAACCCAGCGTCACCGTGGCCGCCGTCATTGAGCGCGACGGCCTGTTTCTGATGGTGGAGGAGCACACCCCCGAAGGCCTGCGCCTGAACAACCCGGCCGGCCACCTGGACCCGGGGGAAAGCCCGGCCCAGGCCTGCGCCCGCGAAACCCTGGAGGAAACCGCGCACAGCTTTGAGCCAACCGCGCTGGTGGGGGTGTATCTGGCACGCTTTGAGCGCCCAGCCAGTGCCGAGCGCGCAGCCGAGGACATCACCTACCTGCGCTTTGCCTTTTGCGGCGAGCTTGGGCTTTTTCACCCCGATCGCCAGCTCGACACCGGCATCGTGCGAACGCTCTGGCTGACGCCGGAGGCGCTTCGGGCCAGCGAGGCGCGCCACCGTAGCCCGCTGGTGCTGCGCTGCATGGAAGATTACCTGGCCGGGCAGCGCCATCCGCTCGATCTGATCTACACCGACCGCTCGGTGTACGACCGAGGCGGATAATTGCGGGCTGATGAAGCAACAGCAATCCAGGCAGCGGGTGGTGGTGGGTTTGAGCGGCGGCGTGGACTCGGCGGTCACCGCCTGGCTGCTCAAGCAGCAGGGCCACGAGGTGGTCGGCATCTTCATGAAGAATTGGGAAGATGACGACGACAGTGCCTACTGCTCGTCCAACATCGACTTTGTCGATGCCGCAGCGGTGGCCGACGTGCTGGGCATCGAGATTGAACACGTCAACTTCGCCGCCGACTACAAAGACCGGGTGTTTGCCGAATTTTTGCGCGAGTACGAGGCCGGGCGCACGCCCAACCCCGACATCCTGTGCAATGCCGAGATCAAGTTCAAGGCCTTTCTGGACCACGCGCTCCGCCTGGGCGCGGACAAGATCGCCACCGGCCATTACGCCCGGGTGCGGCCCAATGCCGCCACGGGCGACGTTGAACTGCTCAAGGGCCTGGACCCGACCAAGGACCAAAGCTACTTTTTGCACCGCCTGACCCAGGCGCAGCTGGCCAAAACCCTGTTCCCGATTGGGGAACTGCATAAAACCGAGGTGCGTCGGCTCGCTGACGAGATTGGCCTGCCGAACGCCCGTAAAAAAGATTCCACCGGCATCTGCTTCATCGGCGAGCGGCCGTTTCGGGAGTTTTTGAACCGCTACATCGCCAAGGAACCCGGCCCCATCAAGGACGAGCGCGGCCGCACCATCGGCCAGCACGTGGGCCTGAGCTTTTACACCCTGGGCCAACGCCAGGGCCTGGGCATCGGCGGGCTCAAAGCCAAAGGTGCCCAGCGCGGTGGCGGGGAGCACACGCCCTGGTTTGTGGCGCGCAAAGACATGGCGGCCAACACCCTGTGGGTGGTGCAGGGCCATGAGCACCCCTGGCTGCAGTCGACCCAGCTGACCGCGCAAGACGCCAGCTGGGTCAGCGGCCATGCGCCGAATGCAGGTACCTTGGCGGCCAAGACCCGCTACCGGCAGGCCGACGCGCCCTGCACCCTGCTGGCGCCCAGCATCGGCAGCTTTGCGCTGGACTTCAGCACCCCGCAGTGGGCTGTGACACCCGGCCAGTCGGCCGTGTTGTATGACGGCGAGGTGTGCTTAGGGGGCGGGGTGATCGGCGCGGCGGGTGGCAAGGGCCTTGCTGACTAACCGTTTAGGCACGCCCCTCATCAATGAGTACCTTGTGGTCGACACCCGCCACTGGCTGACG
This sequence comes from Betaproteobacteria bacterium, assembly GCA_037134215.1. Taxonomy (GTDB): domain Bacteria; phylum Pseudomonadota; class Gammaproteobacteria; order Burkholderiales; family Burkholderiaceae_C; genus Rhodoferax. The sequence continues at coordinate 9,261 of JBAXMQ010000093.1, read as the reverse complement.
CGAGCGCATGAAGGCGCGCATATGTTCTGCACCAGTCGCAGCGTCCGAACGCTTATGGCCTTGTGCTGGCACCAGATCCGCGACCGCCTCGACCTGCAACAATTCTGGCCGCTTGGTCTTGGCTTCGTTAGACCCAACTTCGATATTCATCGTGTTTCTCATTGGCATGACGAAACCAGTATACAGATCAGTATCTGTATTTGGCGGCCGAAAAATCGGCGGCAAGGTGGCGATGAGTAAATTGATGAGGCATCAACCCTTGAACAGCTCGATGGCAAAGGTCGTAACGAAGCCGGGTGTGAGAGCTTGGGATGGTGACCTAGTCCCCACCACAATTAGACCTGCCCACCCACACCCTTGAACTTCTCCACAAATGCGGCGATTTTCTGGAACACGCTTTGCTTTTTAGTCAGGTACTGCGGATTGAGCGGACTCATCTTGGGCAAAACGGAATTCAGCTCAGTGCCACTGTCGCTGGCAAATTCACGCTTCAGTGATGCGGTGATGTAGCGCTTCGCCGCTTCGGCGTTCAGGCTCTCGGAGTTGATCAATTCTTGGGCTTCACGTTGCTGCTCCGCTTGGGCAAAGGTGAAGAAGGCGTCAATCACGCTTGCCTTGTCGCCGATCTGGTCCAGGTCTGTCTGGTTGATGAAGTCCACCAACAAGCCCTCTTTCGCGCGATTTCCCAGACTGGCACGAATGACGCGGCGAACTTCATCCACCAGGTCTGATTTGCTCTTGATCTTCTTGTTGTGGTCGAAAATCAATTCGAGGATGTAGTCCAGATTGATTTCCTGCGACTTCAGCAGGTCCACCTCAAAGACCACGTCATCCCAGTGGACGGTGGATTTGTCCCTGTCGGTCGAGGATTTTTCTCGGCGCAGCCAGTCGCGCACATCGTTGTAGGTAGATCGGTAATCCTGAATTTTCCTCTCGGCGGGGAGCGTCATGGCGGCCAATGCGGTCACGTCCTCATCGGTCAGATAGTGCTTGGTCCTGAACACCTCTACCGCTGCCGGGTCTTTCAGGTCAACGCTTTGCAGTTCCCTCAAGCTGGCGAACTCATCGTAGTTCTGCAGAACATTCTCGAGGCGCAAATATTCGCCAAAGAGCGTGGCGAAGGCCTTCTTGTCGGCCTCCTTCTCAATGGCAGTGGGATCGGGAAAGCGTGTTTCAAGCTCCTTGACCACGTCCACAAAGCCGCGCCGCGCCTCACCAGTGGCCGCATCGGTGAAGCCCTCCATGTACTCCTTGTAGCTTTTCTCCAGCACCACGTTCTTGGTGTTTTTGTCCCCGAACAGGGTGATGGCATCAATGGTCGCCTGTTCCAGATCGCGGAAGGTGACGATGTTGCCGAAGGTTTTGGTGGCGTCAAAAATGCGGTTGGTACGTGAATAGGCCTGCATCAGCCCGTGGAAGCGCAGGTTCTTGTCCACAAACAGGGTGTTGAGCGTAGGCGCATCAAAGCCTGTCAGGAACATGCCCACCACGATCAGCAGGTCGATTTCCTTGGCTTTTACCTGCTTGGCCAGATCGCGGTAGTAGTTCTGGAAGCCATTGCTGTCCACGCTGAAGTTGGTTTTGAACAGCGCGTTGTAGTCCGCAATAGCTGCACTCAGGAACTCCTTCGCACTGCTGTTCATGGCTGACACTTCAAAACTCTCGTTCTGAATGTCGCCGATGGCATCCTGTTCCTCGTTAGCGGCGAACGAGAAGATGGTGGCCACCCTCAGGGGTTTTTCGCTACCCTCCTGCAGTTCCCTGAAGGACTCGTAATACAGCTTTGCTGCATCCACGCTGCTGACCGCGAACATGGCATTGAAGCCTTTGTTACCCGCGTGCAGCCGGTGTGTCTTCTGCCGGAAGTTGTTCAGGATGTAGTGAGTAATCTCACGAATGCGATCGGGGTGCAGCAGAGCCTGCTTGTTCTCTGCAGCGCTGAGTTTTTTTTCATCTAGTTCGGTCTCAATGGCCTTGAACTGCGGGCGCACGTCGTTGTAGTCGACCTTGAACTTCAGCACCTTTTCATCACGAATCGCATCGGTGATGACATACGAATGCAGCTCGCGACCGAACACGCTGGCAGTGGTTTCAGCGCCCAGCGCGTTTTCCGGGAAGATGGGCGTGCCGGTGAACCCAAACTGATAGAACTTCTTGAATTTTTTCTTGAGGTTCTTCTGCGCCTCGCCGAACTGACTGCGGTGGCATTCATCGAATATGAACACCACCTGCTTGCCATAAATGGGCAAATCAGCTTCGCCCTTCATCAGGTTGTTAAGCTTCTGGATAGTGGTGACGACGATCTTGTTGTCGTCTTTGTCCAGATTGCGCTTCAGGCCCGCCGTGCTGTCCGAGCCGTTCACGCTGTCGGGTGAGAAGCGTTGGTATTCCTTCATGGTCTGGTAGTCCAGGTCCTTGCGGTCCACCACGAAGAACACCTTGTCGATGAAGTCCAACTCCGTGGCCAGCCGCGCCGCTTTGAAACTGGTCAGGGTCTTGCCCGAACCCGTGGTGTGCCAGATGAAGCCACCACCCTCAAGGTCACTCCAACGCTTTGCCTGGTACGCGCTGTTGATCTTCCAGAGAAGCCGCTCGGTGGCCGCAATCTGGTACGGGCGCATTACCAGCAGCGTATTGCTGGCATCAAACACCGAGTAGTGCAGCAGCACATTGAGCAGGGTGTGTTTCTGCAAGAACGTGGCCGTGAAGTCCTTCAGATCCTTGATCAGGCTGTTGTCCGCCTTCGCCCAGTTCATGGTGAAGTCGAAACTGTTCTTGTTGCGCTGCGTGGTGTTGGCGAAGTAGCGGCTATCGGTGCCGTTGGAGATCACAAAGATTTGCAAATACTTGAACAAGGAATGCTGGCTGTTGAAGCTCTCCTTGCTGTAGCGATGTGCCTGATTGAAAGCCTCACGAATCGCTACCCCACGTTTTTTCAGCTCTACTTGCAACAGGGGCAGGCCATTGACCAGAATAGTCACGTCGTAGCGATTTGCGTGAGTGCCAGTCTGCTCAAACTGTTTGATCACCTGCACCTTGTTGCGGGCAATGTTCTTTTTATCCAGCAGGCGAATATTCTGGATGCGACCTTCGTCGAAGACGAAGTCGTGCACGTAGTCATCGTGAATCTTGCGGGTTTTTTCGACGATGCCGTCGCTGGGTTTATCCAGCCATGTCTCGACGAAACGTAGCCACTCGCCATTGGAAAACTGCACGTTATTGAGCGCTTGCAGTTGTACACGGACATTGGCAAGCAAAGCTTCGGGTGTGTTCAGTGCGGGCAGGTACTCATAACCCTGGTTTTGCAGATCAGTAATGAACTCCCGCTCCAGATCGCTCTCACTCTGGTAGCTTTCTGCAACCTTCCACTCCTGAGTGTATTGATCGAGAACGATGAAGTTTTTTGACTCGGCGATGGCCTTGTAATCAATCATTGGACTGTTTCTCATCTTGGATGAGTGCGGTTAACTCGCTCTCAATTTCTTGCACCGTCGGCAACTGCGACTGCACCGACAGCGGAATATCCTTGGTGATGAACGAACTCACGCCCATCGGCTTGTTGATGTCGCGCAGCGCATACTCCACATCCAACTTATCTTTGTCTTTGCACAAGATCAGGCCAATCGTCGGTTGGTCACCCTCATCTCGCAGTTGGTCGTCAACTGCTGACAGATAGAAGTTGAGCTTGCCCACGTACTCAGGCTTGAACTCGCCCGCCTTCAGTTCGATTACCACATAGCACTTCAGGCGTGCGTGATAGAAGAGCAAGTCCAGAAAGTAGTCCCTGCCATTGACCACTAGCGGATACTGCCGACCGAGGAAAGCAAAGCCTTTGCCCAGCTCCAGCAAAAACCGTGTGATCTGGGCCACCAACTGGTTCTCAATGTCGCGCTCCACCGCCTGAGCGCTGAGGGTCAGAAAGTCGAACACATAAGGGTCTTTCAGGCTTTGCTGAACCAACTCGGACTGCGGCGCAGGCAGGGTCTGGGCGAAGTTGCCCACCGCCTGGCCGACTCGCTCGTGAAATCGCTGATCGATCTGCCACACCAGCACCGTGCGGCTCCAGCCGTGTTCGGCGCAGGCCTGCGCGTACAGCAGCACCAGATCCACCGACTTCACTTTGGCCAACAGGGTGCGCACGTGTCCCCAAGGCATTTGTCCCACGGGTTGTGGGACAACTTCAAACTGCGGGCTGAAGAAGGCATAAAACTGCCGCATGGCAAACAAGCTGGTGCGCGAAAAGCCTTTCATGCCGGGGTAGCTGGCCTGCAGGTCTTGCGCCATTTGCTCCACCACCGACGAGCCCCAGGCGCGTTCGCGCTGCCAAGCATCCAGCTGACGGCCAATGTCCCAATACAGGCCCAGCAGCTCGGCATTCACCGCCAGCACGGCGCGAGTTTGCGAGCTCTGGATGCGTTGCTTGATCGCTGCCAGCGCCTGGCGGTAATCGGTGTGGTGGGTGACTTCACTCATACCATCAGGCTCCCTGTTACTGCCAAAAACCGTGACTGTTCTTCAAGTTATCAAGCAACAGTTTGACCGTGGCTTGCTCCGCTGGCGTGGGCTGTGCAACGGCCTCGTTGGACAGCGTGCTGTGGCTGGTGAAATTGATGATGCGGCTGTAGTAAAGCTGCTTGTCATCTGGCAACAACTCTGACCACTTCGGGTAGCCCAAAAAGCTGGCTGTTTTCTCGTACAGGTTGCGCAGCAGGGTGAAGTGAAACCGCTCGACCCTGTTGCCAGCAATGGCCTGCTCAAGGGTCTGCAGCAGGTGCAGATGGTAGGAAAAGCTCTTGTTGGAGTCGCCGGGTTTTTCCGTCAGCGTGAAGCCGCCGTCTTCCAGGCGCACCAGCATGTAGCAGGCCTTGTTGCTGAACTCATTGAACAACACGTTGTAGAACAGCGGGCTGTGCGTGGTGATGATGAACTTGAGATCCGTCGACTGGCTGGATTTAATCAACCCCGCCAGGTTGACCGCCAGCTCGATCAAGTGGTTTTCATCCAGTGAGCTGACTGGGTCATCAATGAAAACGTACTCGAGCTTGTTGAAGGCATCCGTGGAGCGGTTTTCGGCTTCGGCGATGTTCAGCTCAGAAATCAACTGCTCCAGTAGCGCATTGAAAACGCTCCAGATGAAATTGCTTTCTTCGCCTTTGGAGATTTTGATGTGCGGCTCTTGCTGATTATTGCCACGTTCAAATGAAAAACTGACTGACGAAAAGTCGTTGCTGAAATGTGGCGTCAACTTGTCGCTGGTGTAGCCTTGAAAGGTCGCCGTGATACTCTGGTCCTGGCCTTGTTCTTCTAGCGCCCACCGGGTGAACGCGTTGGGCTGGATGATCAACTTGGGCTCAACATCCCGCTCCAGATCGTTCTGCCAATAGAACAAATCCTCCGTGAAGGCGCTGTAATAAAGGATCTTCTTGTTTGCCAAAACAGACGCCTGAGCCTCTTCGCCCTCCGCTTTGGGGGCAATCAGCTCCTTGAACGCCCGCGACAGGCGCGTCTTGCCGGTGCCGTTGAAGGCATAGATCAGCTGCACCTTTTTGTCGGCGGCATTCAGCTGCTGCGCGATTTCAGTCAGCGTCTTGCTCATGTCAGGTCATCACTTCCGGTTTTTGGAAGCTCAATAGCAGATCGCGGTAATACTCGTATTGTTTATTGCGCGCGGTCAGCTCAGCGGTCAGCTCAGCGGTCAGCTCAGTAAAAGCATCCAACAAGCGAGCGATTTTGGCCTGAATTTCAAGCGATTTTTCAGGATCTTTCGGGCAGGGGATGGGAATATTGAATTTTTCAATCGCAGCTATTGATAGGCGCGGGACACTTGCTCTACGAACTTGAGATGAAATTTCATGCCGTTTCGTCAGAAGAAAGTGATACAGATATTTGTTATTAACGTTTTTTCCGGTAGGGAAGAAATAAACATCATCTGCAGCCCAGAAATCAACATCACTGTACCCAATCTCGCCAGCTGCGCCCGCAACGATCACAAAAGTTGTTTCTGCTTTCGCATTACTTTCATGGTAATAGCCAAGCGGTTTCATACTGTTTTGATAGACCGCATAACTACCAACTTCCGCCAATTGGCTTTTAACAAGTCGCCTACCACGCTGAGGGGTAACTAACTTGCTCAGTGTTATCCACTCAACATCAACCCCATCCAGCAATTTTTCCAAAAAATTCCCGCTGCTAAAAACTTTTAGTTCTTCACCTCCTATTTCAGTGACGATTTCATCGATCTGCGCGCGTAGCTGGTTAATTCGGGAAACCGGCTTTTTGAGCTCAGCATTGAGCTTTGCAATATCCACCACTACTCGTTTGTCCTTAGCCTCCACATAGCTGCTTACCGAGAGGTTGTAGGCGTTGGCGGCCACTTTCTCGAACGGCACAGACTGAGCGAAGTGATCGACGTTCTCCTTGCTGTCGAACACCGACATGATCTGGTCGATGTGCGCGTCCAGCAGCGCGTTGTTGTTAGTCTCTTTCTTGAACAGGCCACTGGCGTCAATGAACTGGGTGGTGGTGTCGGTCTTGTGTTTGGACAGCACCAAAATGGTTACGGCGATGGTGGTGCCGAAGAACAGGTTGGGGGCGAGCGAGATCACGCTTTCGACGTAATTGTTGTCGACCAGGTACTGACGGATCTTCTGCTCAGCCCCGCCACGGTAAAAAATGCCAGGGAAGCAGACGATGGCAGCGCGGCCCTTGCTGGACAAGTAGCTGAGCGCGTGCAGCACAAAGGCAAAGTCGGCTTTGGATTTGGGCGCCAGCACACCGGCCGGGGCAAAGCGGTCGTCGTTGATGAGGGTGGGATCGTCGCTACCTACCCACTTCACTGAATACGGCGGGTTGGAAACGATGGCATCAAACGGTTTGTCATCGCCAAAGTGCGGCTCGATGAGGGTGTCGCCCAGCTCAATATTGAATTTGTCGTAGTTGACGTTGTGCAGGAACATATTCATCCGCGCCAGGTTGTAGGTGGTGTGGTTGAGTTCTTGGCCGAAGAAACCGTCTTCGATGATGTGGGCGTCAAATTGCTTTTTGGCTTGCAGCAGTAATGAGCCAGAGCCGCAGGCGGGATCGTAAATCTTGTTAATGCTGCTCTGCCCGTGCATGGCCAGCCGGGCGATCAACTTCGAGACCTGCTGCGGCGTGAAAAACTCGCCCCCCGACTTGCCCGCATTGGCAGCGTAGTTGGAGATCAGGAATTCGTAGGCGTCGCCAAACAGGTCGATGTGGCTGGCATCGCTGTTTTCATAAAAGTCATGGCCGAAGTCCAGCTCGGCCACGCCTTTGAGCACAGCAGCCAGTCGGGCGTTTTTGTCTTTGACGGTGTTGCCCAGGCGGTTGCTGGTGGTGTCAAAGTCGGCGAACAAGCCACGGATGTCGCGCTCGGAAGGGTAGCCCAGGGCTGAGGTTTCAATGGCAGAAAAAATGGCTGCCAGGTCGGTATTCAGGCTGTCGTTGGTGTTGGCACTCGCGGCCACCCGGGCAAACAACTGACTGGGGTAGATGAAGTAGCCCTTAGTTTTGATGGCATCGTCCAGGATGTCTGGCGTGATGACCACGTCGTTCAGCGCGGCGTAGTTGATGCTCTCGTCACCGCCTTCGATGTAGGCCGCAAAGTTTTCGCTGATGAAACGGTAGAACAAGGTACCCAGCACATATTGCTTGAAGTCCCAGCCGTCGACGGCGCCTCGGACGTCGTTGGCAATTTGCCAGATCCGGCGTTGAAGTTCGGCGCGTTGTTGAATGCTTGTCATGTTTGTTTTCTGGTTTCAGAATGATTAAATAAAAAACCCACTCCTCAGACGAAGAGTGGGTTCAATCTTTACATTTCCAAAAATCTAGAACGGAATATCGTCATCCATGTCGTCAAAACCGCTGGACGGCTTGGCAGCCGCCTGGGCGGGTGCCTGGCGCTGCGCTGGCGCTGCCGGCCGGGATGCCGGCGCCGGGCGGGAGTAGCTGCCGCCGCCGCCACCGCCGCCATCATCTCCTGGGCCGCCCATGCCTTCGCGTTTGCCCAGCAGCTGCATTTCGGTGGCAATGATGTCTACCGTGTTTTTCTCAACGCCGGCTTGGTCGGTGTACTTGCCGTATTTCAGCCGGCCTTCCACGTAGATGGGCTGGCCCTTCTTGACGTACTCACCGGCGATCTCGGCCAGACGGTCGTAAAAGGTGACGCGGTGCCACTGGGTGTCTTCAATGGTTTCGCCGGAGTTTTTGTCCTTGCGCCGCGACGAGGTGGCCACGCTGACGTTGGCCACGGCCTGGCCCGAGGGCAGGTAACGGATTTCGGGATCGCGGCCACAGTTGCCGACGAGAATGACTTTATTGACGGATGCCATGGGACGTTCCTCCAGAGTTGCGTTCATTATCTCCAACCTTTTGCGCGGCAGCCACAGTAAAGTCCTGCCTCATGAAACGCCTTCCCCCCCTCAACGCCCTGCGTGCTTTTGAAGCCGCTGCCCACACCGCCAGCTTCACCAAAGCCGGCGAACTGCTGCACGTGACCCAGGGCGCTGTCAGTCGCCAGATCAAGCAGCTCGAAGCCTGGTTGGGCAAGCCGGTGTTCATCCGGCATTCACAAGGCCTGGTGCTGACGCCGGCGGGCAGTGTGCTGGCCCAAAGCATCGACCAGGCCTTCGGCAACCTGGCCAACGCAGTAGCGCAGATTCAGCATTTGGGTGTGCGCCAGCGCATCTCGGTCAATGTGCCGGAAACCTTCGCCTCGCGCTGGCTGGCCCCGCGCCTGCGCGGGTTTCACAGCCGGCAGCCGGATATCGACCTGGCGATCACCACCAACAGCGTCAGCACCCTGCGCGAGGCGCGGCAGTACGACTGCCTGGTGATGTACCTGGCCGAACCCTGGGCCTCTTGCGACTGCCGCCTGCTGCGCCAAGAGCAGCACATTGCGGTGGCCAGCCCCGAGCTGTGGGACGAGGGCCGCGCACCCAACCTGGCCAAAGTGACCCTGCTGCACATCCTGGCCGGCGCCAAACGGCTGCCGGTGTGGGAGAACTGGTTGGCCTCCAAGGGCTTGCGCCAGCTGGACGCCCGCCCGGGCATTGCCTTTTCCACCATGGACCAGGCCATCAACGCCGCCGTCTCCGGCGCCGGCGTGGCGGTGGTGGACGCCCCCATGGTGGAGCGCGACCTGCGTGAACGCCGGCTACGCCGGCTCGACGACCACGAGCTGATCGGCCCGCAGGGCTACTGGTTTGTCGAGCCGCGCGAGCGCGGTGTGCAGGACGCCGC
>JBAXMQ010000092.1:0-13401 GCA_037134215.1 Betaproteobacteria bacterium | reverse complement strand
GCGGGAATGACGAGACTGGGCTGAAATGACAGGTTAGGGCGGCGAATGCCGGGGTTTTATGCGCAAAGGTCGAATACCAGCACCTCTGCGTCTTGGCCGTGGCTCAGGCGCAGTTGGGCTTCATCCGCCAGCAAGGCGGCGTCGCCTGTTTGAAGGGCGGTGCCATTGACCTGAATCTGGCCGCGCAGCACCTGCACATAGGCTTTGCGCGCCGGGTCCAGCGACATCTCGGCAGTCTGCGCGCCTTCAAACAGGCCGGCAAACAGCCGGGCGTCGGCGTGCAGGGTGACGGAACCTTCGGCGCCGCCGGGCGAGGCGACCAGGCGCAGGCGGCCCTGCTTGTCGCTGGCCGCAAAGGTTTTTTGTTCGTAGCTGGGCTTGATGCCGGTCACATCAGGCTCGATCCAGATCTGCAGGAAATGGGTGGTTTGATCGGGCGCATGGTTGAACTCGCTGTGCTGTACGCCACTGCCCGCGCTCATGCGCTGCACATCGCCGGGCGGAATGCCCTTCACGTTGCCCATGTTGTCCTTGTGCGCCAACTCGCCGGAGAGCACGTAGCTGATGATTTCCATGTCGCGGTGGCCGTGCGTGCCAAAGCCGGTACCCGGGGCGATCCGGTCTTCGTTGATGACGCGCAGGTTACCCCACCCCATGTGCGCGGGGTCAAAGTAGCCGGCAAATGAAAAACTGTGAAAGGACTTGAGCCAGCCGTGGTCGGCGAAGCCGCGATCGCCCGATGATCGGACTGTCAGCATGTGGATACTCCTGAAACAACCCAGACTGTAAGCCTGCCGCTGCGTCTTGTGGTGCAGCAAAATTGATGGCATTATTCAAAATTTTTGAATTAAATAAGCACTGATATGCAAAATTCACGCGACGTGCTGACCCCCGATGCGCTGGCCATGCTGCAGACCATCGCCAGCGCCGGCAGCTTTGCCGCTGCAGCGCGAGCGCTGGGCATGGTGCCCAGCGCACTGAGCTACAGGGTGCGCCAAATTGAAGACGCCTTGGACGTGCTGTTGTACGACCGCAGTTCGCGCCAGGCGCGCTTGACCGAAGCCGGCGCCGAACTCCTGCGCGAGGGACGTCGGCTGCTGGAGGATCTGGACGCTGTGGCCAACCGGGTCAAGCGCGTCGCCACGGGGTGGGAGCCGCAGCTGACCATTGCGGTGGACAGCATCATCGCCAAACCTGCGGTGATGGACTTGTGCGCGCACTTCCTGGCGCTGCAACCGCCCACCCGCATCAAGCTGCGCGATGAAACCCTGTCGGGCACGCTGGAGGCGCTGACCTCGGGCCAGGCAGACCTGGCCATCGGAGTGGCCGATGTGAATTTGCAAGAGAGCCTAGAGGGACAACGGCTGGGAGAAGTGGTTTTTGTTTATGCTGTGGCACCCCACCACCCCTTGGCCCGGGCGACCGAACCGCTCACCGACGAGATGGTGCGACAGCACCGCGCTGTGGCGGTCGCCGACACCATCACGCGCGGCGGCGGTGTGTCGATCGGCCTGCTGGGCGGTCAGGATGTGTTCACAGTGGCCACCATGCAGGCCAAGCTGGAGGCCCAGTTGCGCGGCTTGGGCAGCGGCTTTGTGCCCGAAGTCATGGCACGCAGCGCCATTGAGGCCGGCCATCTGGTGGTGAAGCAAATGGCCCGGCCGCAGCGCGTCGTGCCGGTGCATTACGCCTGGCGCCGCACCAGCCGTGAGGCGCAAGGCCGGGCATTGCAGTGGTGGCTGGCCGAAATGGCACGGGCACCCACAAGGGCGGCTTTGCTGGAGCGCCATCAAGGCGTGTAAAGTGCACGCAACATCACAACATCAGGAGATACCCGCCATGACACGATCCGCCCCTAGGCATCTGGCTGTGATTGGTGCCGGCATGGCCGGCATTGCCTGTGCCCGCACCCTGATGCAGGCCGGCCACAGCGTGCAGCTCTTCGAAAAAAGCCGTGGGGTCGGCGGCCGCATGGCCACGCGCAGCAGCCCGTTTGGCAGCTTTGACCACGGCGCCCAGTACTTCACCCAGCGCGACGCCCGCTTCAGCCAAGCCCTGACCACGGTGCCCGGTCTGTGCAAACCCTGGAGCGCCAACACGGTGCGCGTGCTGGACGCCCATGGACGGGTGGCCGCCGCCGGCTTGCCGCCGCGCGAGCCCCATTGGGTGCCAGCGCCTGGCATGAATGCCCTGGCCCGGCAATGGGCTCAGCCGCTGCTGGAACAGCAGCAACTGGCCCTGCAAACACGCGTGACCCGGCTGGAGCGGGATGCCCTCAATGCCCGACACTGGCAGCTGCGTACCGAGGGGCCCGATGGCGGGCAACACGTTTACTCGGGTTTTGATGGCGTGATGCTGGCCCTGCCCTCGCCGCAAACGCGGGACCTGCTGCAGGGCTCGGCCCTGGCGAAAAGCTGGGTCAAGCGACTGGACCAGGTCCAGGTAGCCCCCTGCTGGACGCTGATGCTGGCCTTTCCACAGGCGATGCAGGCTGGCTTGAGCGCCCTGGGGCCGCAATGGAACGCCGCGCGCAGCACCCACCACCGCATCGCCTGGCTGGCGCGTGAATCCAGCAAACCGGGCCGGGAGCCCATCGAGCGCTGGACGGTGCAGGCCAGTGCCGCCTGGTCGCAAGAACACCTGGAAGACGACGCACTGCGCGTGCAGGGCAAGCTGCTCAAGGCCTTCACCGAGGTGACCGGCATCCGCGCCGAGCCGGCCCATATCGACACCCAACGCTGGCGCTTCGCCCAAACCACCCAGCCCTTGGGCCAAAGTCACCTTTGGGATGCCAAATCCGGCTTGGGTGTCTGCGGCGACTGGTGCCTGGGTCACCGGGTCGAGAACGCTTTCGTCTCCGGCCTTGAGTTGGCTCTTGCGGCGGCGTGAGCGAGCGCTACCGGGGCCGCTTTGCCCCCTCACCCACCGGTCCCCTGCATGCCGGCTCACTGGTCGCTGCATTGGCGAGCTGGCTCGATGCGCGCGCCCACCAGGGCCAGTGGCTGGTCCGGATGGAAGACACTGACCGGGAGCGCTGCGTCACCGGCGCTGACCGGCTGATCCTGCAGCAACTGGCTGACTGTGGCCTGCGATCGGACGAGGCCCCCGTCTGGCAATCCGAGCGCACCCTGCTCTACCAGCTGCCCCTGGACGCACTGATCCAGCGCGGCCTGGCCTATCCCTGCGGCTGTTCACGCCGGGACATCGAGCTGACGCTGGAAGGGCAAGGCACCGACAGGCCGCGCCACAGTGAACTCATTTACCCAGGCACCTGCCGCTCTGGCCTGCACGGCAAGGCCGCGCGGGCCTGGCGTCTGCGCACCGACGTGGCTGTGCCAGATCGACCCCGAGCCCCGGCCGCCATGGCGTCCACCGCCACCGATTCGGGGGCCGACACCGTGGTGCGGTGGTTCGACCGTCATCTGGGCGAGCAGCAACAGGATGTGTGCGCCGAGGTGGGCGACTTTGTCCTCCAACGCGCTGACGGCGGCTTTGCCTACCAGCTGGCCGTGGTGGTAGACGATGCAGCACAGGGCATCACCGATGTGGTGCGTGGCGAAGACCTGGCCGACAACACGGCCCGGCAAATCCTGCTGCAGCGCCAGCTTGGCCTGGCCACTCCCCGCTACATGCACACGCCGCTGGTGCGCGATGCGCAGGGCGAAAAACTCTCCAAACAAACGGGTGCGCAAGCCGTGGACACCCGGGCGCCCCTGCCCGCCCTGAACGCAGCTGCCGCCGTACTAGGCCTTCCATCGGCCACCGGTAACCCGGCCGACGCGCTGGCCTTCTGGGTGGCCCAGTGGATGGGGCCGTGGCGGGGCCACGAGCGCCGTCTCTACAATTCGCCCCTGTGAACCACGCCGACGCCCCCTTGCCACTTGGCCCCCCACACACCACCCCCCGCGAAACGCCCCAGCGCTCGGGGAAGGCACCTGGCGATGTAGCCTACCCCAAGGCGATCAAGAGCTTTGTACGGCGCGCCGGCCGCACCACCACCGGTCAAGCCAAGGCGCTGGCAGATCTTGGCCCGCGCGTGCTGCTGCCCTACCAGGCTAATGCTATTGATTTTGAAGCAGCATTTGCAGACGCTACAAGGGCTGGCGGCCCAAATGACCTGAAAGACAGGCCGCTGGTTCTGGAGATCGGTTTTGGCATGGGCGAGGCTACGGCGCACATTGCGGCGCTGCTGCCCGACACCCGGTTTGTGTGCTGCGAGGTGCACGAGCCCGGCGTGGGTGCCCTGCTCAAACGCATCGGCGAGCAAGACCTGCACAACATCCGCATCATCGCCCACGACGCAGTCGAGGTGATCGACCACATGCTGCCACTGGCCAGCCTGGACGGGGTCCACATTTTTTTCCCCGACCCCTGGCACAAGAAGAAGCACAACAAACGCCGCCTGCTGCAGGCCCCTCTGGTCGCCAAGCTGGCCGCCCGCTTGAAGCCGGGCGGCTACCTGCACTGCGCCACCGACTGGCAGCCCTATGCCGAGCAGATCCTGGAAGTACTCAGCGCCGAGCCCAAACTGGCCAACCGCGCCAGCGCCAGCCACCCGGAGCTGGCCGGCTACGCCCCCAAACCCCACTACCGGCCGCTGACCAAGTTTGAAAACCGGGGCATCCGCCTCGGCCATGGCGTGTGGGATGTGGTGTTTGAGCGGGTCTAGTCCTCGCGGCCACGCCCTGCCGCCCATCTTGCCGCCCATGCGCCACGGCGTCGGCCCCAGCTGCGTCGGCCTGCCCGCAGGACCCTGGCCGACCATGCTGGATTTTTTGGTGCAGCGCTTCCCCGGCATTGACGCTGAGGTCTGGCGGCAGCGCGTGGCCCGGGGTGACGTGGTCGACGAGCACGGCCAAGCCGTCACCCCGGCGCGGGTCTACCAAGCTGAGTTGCGCCTGTACTACTACCGCGAAGTGCCCGACGAAGCGCCCATTCCTTATGAGGAAACCGTGCTGTTTCAGGACGAGCACCTGGTGGTGGCGGACAAACCTCATTTCTTGCCTGTAGTGCCCTCGGGCGGCTACCTGCAGCAGACCCTGCTGGTGCGGCTCAAACGCCGGCTCGGCCTGGCCGACCTGGTGCCGCTGCACCGCATCGACCGCGACACGGCCGGCCTGGTGCTGTTCTCGGTGCAGCCCGCCACACGCGGCATCTACCAAGGCTTGTTTCGCGAGCACACCCTGCGCAAGACCTACCAGGCCACGGCGCGCTGGGACCCGGCCCTGCCCTGGCCACTGCGACGCGAAACCCGCATCGGCGACAGCGCGCACTTCATGCAACAACAGGAACTGCCCGGCCCGCCCAACGCCGTCACTCTGATCCAGCCGCTGGACATGCAGGGCGGTCTGGCGCGCTACCAGCTGCAACCCATCACAGGCCACCGGCACCAGTTGCGCGTGCACATGAACGCGCTGGGCCTGCCGATTTTGGGTGACGGTATCTACCCTACGCTCACACCGGAAGGCCACACCAACCCCATGCTGCCCCTGCAGCTGCTGGCCCAGGCGCTGGAATTCACCGATCCACTGACGGGGCAAGCCCGGCGGTTTGAGAGTGAGCGGCGGTTGTTGGCGTTGGAGGGTCTGAGTCAGCGGGTCGATCCGTCCTTCGCGCGTTGAGACCGTTAGCAGGCCGGCGGTCCGGGTATCCGTTCTCCGGCCCACGCTCGCGCTGGCCTGGATAGGCGCACCGGCATTTGTTCATCAACGCCGTGGCTGGCAAACCCAGTCTGAGGCAAGCGCGAATGGGGCCTGCGCCCGGACACCCAAACCACCAGCCTGATCGCAGGTTTGGCGCGTTAAGTAAAGCCCATCTCGGTGGGCGGTGGGGTTTGCGGGCGCAGGCCCCATTCGCGCTTGCCCACCCGCTCGCCAACCAAAACCAACGTTGACGCAGCAGACTTAGAGCGCCAGAGACAGTGGCCCGCGAGCGTGGGCCGGAGAACGCAAGCCACGCCGCCCGCCAGCGCGAGATTGCTGCCTGCAAGGTCTTCATGTCGTTGGCGATCCAAGCTGGTTGGCAGGCCGGCGGTCCGGGTATCCGTTCTCCGGCCCACGCTCGCGCGGGACTTGCTTGGCTTGCCAGCGTTCGTCCATCAACGCCAAAGCTGGCGCACCAGCTCTGTGGCAAGCGCGAATGGGGCCTGCGCCCGGACACCCAAACCACCAGCCCGACAGCGCTATTGGCTCGGCGTGAAAAGCCGGCAGACATCCCGCGGTGATTACAAAGTCCGTGACTTTGGCTGTTCCGTCACGCGCCAGCACGCCCACCTCGGTGGGTGGTGGGGTTCGCGGGCGCAGGCCCCATTTGCGGTGGCCCACCAGGCGCCCGACCGAACACGGCGTTGACGCAGTAACGGCAGCACGCCAAAGACAGTCCCCCGCAAGCGTGGGCCGGAGAACGCGAGCCACGCCGCCCGCCAGCGCGACGTAGCAGCCAGCCAGCGCGACTTAGCAGCCAGCCGGCGCAACGCAGCAGCCCGCCAGACGCCGCGTCAAAGCCGCTCGGCGACCCAATCCTGCACGCTGGCCAGGGCGGCGGGGAGTTGGGCGGCGCCGGTGCCGCCGGCCATGGCCATGTCAGGCTTGCCGCCGCCTTTGCCGCCGAGCTGCTGCGCCACAAAGTTGACCAGCTCGCCGGCCTTGACCCGGCCGGTTGCGTCCGATGTGACGCCAGCGGCCAGCTGCACCTTGTCGCCATCCACCGTGGCCAGCACGATCACGGCGCTCTTGAGCTTGTCCTTGAGCTTGTCCATGGTCTCACGCAGCGCCTTGCTGTCGGCGCCGTCCAGCCGCGCGGCCAGAAAGCGGATGCCTTTGAGGTCGATGGCCTGCGCCACCAATTCGTCACCCTGGCTGGACGCCAGTCGGCCCTTGAGCGCGGCCAACTCTTTCTCAAGCCCTTTGACGTGCTCCAGCACCTGGCCCACGCGCTCGTGCAGCTCGGCCACCGGCGCCTTCAGGGCGCCGGCCACCTGGCCCATGGTGGCTTCCAGGTCCTGCAGGTAGTGCAGCGCGTGCTGGCCGGTCACGGCCTCGATCCGGCGCACGCCCGAGGCCACGCCGCTCTCGGCCACCACCTTGAACAGGCCAATGTCGCCCGTGCGCTGCACATGGGTGCCGCCGCAGAGTTCGGTGGTGCTGCCGATGTCGAGCACACGCACCACCTCGCCGTATTTTTCGCCAAACAGCATCATGGCGCCGGTCTGCTTGGCGGCCTCCATGTCCATCAGCCGCGCCTGGGTGGCGGCATTACTCAAAATCTCGGCGTTAACCCGGGCCTCCACCTCGCGGATTTCGGCGTCGCTCACCGGCGCGTTGTGGGCAAAGTCAAAACGGGTGCGCTCGGCGTTCACCAGGCTGCCCTTTTGCTGAACATGGCTGCCCAGAACCTCGCGCAGTGCCTGGTGCATCAGGTGGGTGACGCTGTGGTTGCGCATGGTGGCAGCGCGCAGGGACGCATCCACATGGGCCGTCACAGCATCGCCCACCGCCAGGCTGCCACTCTGGAGCGTGCCGTGGTGACCAAACACATCGGCCTTGATCTTTTGCGTGTCGGCCACCTGGAACAGGCCCTGGTCGCCAAACACCGCGCCCTGGTCGCCAACCTGGCCGCCGCTTTCGCTGTAGAAGGGCGTGGTGGCCAGCACCAGCACCCCGCTTTGCCCGGCTTCCAGGGCGCTGACCGGCGCCCCGTCTGCATACATTGCTAATATTTTTGTAGTGACGGTGAGTTCGTCGTAGCCGACAAAGTCATTGCCCTCACCGGCGTAGTCCAGCGCCTTGTCCATCTTGAACTTGCCAGCGGCGCGGCCCTGGGCCTTTTGTTTTTCCATGGCGGCATTGAAGCCTGCCTCGTCCACGCTCAAATCGCGCTCGCGGCAAACGTCGGCCGACAAGTCGAGCGGGAAGCCAAAGGTGTCGTGCAGCTTGAAGGCCACCTCACCGGGCAGCACGGTCACGCCACCAGCCAGCGCCTCGTCCAGGATGTGCATGCCGTTGGCCAGGGTCTCGAAAAAGCGCTCTTCTTCCGTCTTGAGCACCTCGGTGATGCGCTGCTGGTCATCCTTGAGTTTGGGGTAAGCATCGCCCATCAGCGCCACCAGGTCGGGCACCAATTTATGGAAAAATGGCGTGCCCTTGCCCAGCTTGTAGCCGTGGCGGATGGCGCGGCGCACGATGCGGCGCTGCACATAGCCGCGCCCCTCGTTGGACGGCACCACGCCGTCGACCACCAGGAAAGCCGTGGCACGGATGTGGTCGGCAATGACGCGCAGGCTCTTGTTGCCCAGGTCGGTGCAGCCGGTTTCCCGGGCGGCGGCGCGGATCAGGGCGTCAAAAAGGTCGATCTCGTAGTTGCTGTGCACGTGCTGCAAAATCGCCGCCAGCCGCTCCAGCCCCATGCCGGTGTCCACACAGGGCGCGGGCAGCGGCAGCAGCCTGCCGTCGGCCTGCATGTCGAACTGCATGAACACGTGGTTCCAGATCTCGATGTAGCGGTCGCCATCCTGCTCGGGGCTGCCGGGCGGGCCGCCCGCCACCTCGGGGCCGTGGTCGTAAAAAATCTCCGAGCAGGGGCCGCAGGGGCCGGTGTCGGCCATCATCCAGAAGTTGTCCGAGGCGTACTTGGCGCCCTTGTTGTCGCCAATGCGCACCACGCGCTCGGGCGGCAGACCGATCTCCTGGGTCCAGATGTTGTAGGCCTCGTCGTCATCAATGTAGACCGTGGCCCACAGCTTGTCAGCCGGCAGCTTGTAGACCTGGGTCAGCAGCTCCCAGCCCCACTTGAGCGACTCGCGCTTGAAGTAGTCACCAAAGCTCCAGTTGCCCAGCATCTCAAAAAACGTGTGGTGGCGTGCGGTGTAGCCCACGTTTTCCAGGTCGTTGTGTTTGCCGCCGGCGCGCAGGCAGGCCTGCACCGACGCCGCCCGCACATAAGAGCGCTTGTCGCTGCCCAAAAACACGTCCTTGAACTGCACCATGCCCGAGTTGGTGAACATCAGCGTCGGGTCATTGCCCGGCACCAAGGGGCTCGATGCCACAGCGGTGTGCCCTTTGGACTCGAAAAAATCGAGAAAAATCTGGCGGATATCGGCAACGCTGGCGGGGGTGGCAGGCAAAGTCATGATGGGTGGAACCGGGTTGAACTGCGTCTGTGAGCAATCGTCAATTTTAGGTCATGCAGGGCGCCAGCCGGGTCCTGCGGCGGGCCGGTGCGCGCTTATGATGGCGGCAAATCAACTCACCAGACACCCAACATGGACATGAAGACTTCGCCGCTGGCCCTGCTCAAAGACCCCAGCCTGCTCAAGACCGACGGCCTGATCAACGGCCAGTGGGTGACGGCGCCTACCGCAGGGGGCTCAGGCCCTGGCCGCTTTGACGTGCTGGACCCGTCCAACGGCCACAAGCTGACCGATGTGGCCAACCTCGGCCCGGCCGAGGCCGAGGCCGCCATTGCCGCTGCCAACGCCGCCTGGCCGGCCTGGCGCAAAAAAACTGCCAAAGAGCGCAGCATCATCCTGCGCAAATGGTTTGACCTGCTGATGGCCAACCAGGACGACCTGGGCCGCATCATGACCGCCGAGCAGGGCAAGCCCTTTCCCGAGGCCAAGGGCGAAGTGGCTTACGGCGCCAGCTTTGTGGAATGGTTTGCCGAAGAAGCCAAGCGCATCAACGGCGAAACCCTGCCGCAGTTTGACAACAACCGCCGACTGATCATTCTGAAGGAGCCGATCGGCGTGTGCGCCGCCATCACGCCCTGGAACTTTCCGCTGGCCATGATCACCCGCAAGGTGGCGCCAGCGCTGGCCGCTGGATGCCCGGTCATCATCAAACCCGCCGAGCTGACCCCGCTGACCGCGCTGGCCGCGGCCGAGCTGGCGATGCGCGCCGGCATTCCGGCCGGTGTGCTGAACATGATCACCGCCGACTCGGCCAACTCGATTGCCGTGGGCAAAGTGCTGTGCGCGAGCGACGTGGTGCGCCACATCAGCTTCACCGGCAGCACCGAGGTCGGCCGCATCCTGATGGCGCAAAGCGCGCCGACCGTCAAGAAAATGTCGTTGGAGTTGGGCGGCAACGCACCCTTTATCGTGTTTGACGACGCCGACATCGACTCAGCGGTCGAAGGTGCCATGCTCAGCAAGTACCGCAACGCTGGCCAGACCTGCGTCTGCGCCAACCGCTTTTATGTGCAGGAAGGGGTGTACGACCAGTTCGTGGCCAAGTTCTCGGCCAAGGTGAAGGCGCTGAAGGTCGGCAACGGCTTTGAAGACGGCGTGATGCAGGGCCCGCTGATCGAAGACGCGGCGGTCGAGAAGGTCAGCCGCCATGTGGCCGACGCCCTGGCCAAGGGTGGCAGGATCACCGTGGGCGGCAGCAAGCTGGCCGGCCAATTTTTTGAGCCGACCGTGATCGCCGAGGCCAGCGCCGACATGCTGTGCGCCAAGGAGGAAACCTTTGGCCCCTTTGCCCCGGTGTTCAAGTTCAAGACCGAGCAGGAGGCGATCGACGCCGCCAACGCCACCGAGTTCGGCTTGGCCAGCTACTTTTACAGCCGCGACGTGGGCCGCATTTTCCGCGTCAGCGAGGCGCTGGAGTACGGCATGGTCGGCATCAACGTCGGCATCCTGGCCACCGAGCACGTGCCCTTCGGCGGCGTCAAACAGTCTGGCCTGGGCCGCGAAGGCTCGCACCACGGCATCGACGACTATGTCGAAATCAAATACCTGTGCATTGGGGATGTGCTGAAGTAAGGGCAGCGCAGTTCGCCAACCCGAACGGGAAGCGCCTGCCAAGGCAGGCGCCTTGTGTCAATCAGTGGTCCACCTGAACCTTGGCCCACGCCAGCACATCTCGCGCCACTTGTAAGGCCAGCACACGGTCAAGTCCCGATGGGTCAATCGTGCCATACCGCGCCTCTACGGCATAGGGGTTCAGCTCGTCGAGCCAATCTGAAAAAGGCGGTAGCGTTAGTCCGTGGTCCTCAAACAGGTCCAGCAAGGTCAGCAGATCGTGCGTTCGACGAAATTCAATCACGCGGGCACTCAGCACCGCCTTGAGCGATTTTTCAATGGATTGTTGGGCATGAAACCCAACGATTGCATCCCCGATACTTGGCGCATCGACCAGCAAGGTGCAGGCCGCTAAATCTTGGCCGGCAGATGCCAGGAGCATTTCCGCGACAGTCTTGGTGTCACCCGTGTCAGCCATAGACCACGCGTCCCTCACGCAGTGCCCAATACAGCGCCGTGCCTGGCTGACTGCCCCAGCGGTCCACTTCAGCGCGGGAATAGACCAACACATCCACTGGCACGCGTAGAGACCGCAAGGCTCGGCGCAAGCGAACCATTTCACGCGCGCGGTTTTCGACTGTCGGCTCAATCACCAGCAGATCCAGGTCTGAATCCGGATTGGCCTGCGCCCGGGCATGGGAACCGAACACGACGATCTGCTCGGCGCTTGGGGCCGCCCTTGTCAAGGTTTCAATCGCGGCGGCTAGGGTGGCCGATTCAAGCAAGTTTGCTCCCCCATCGCCTTGACCACCAAGGCTCAGTCGATATTGTGGCACGCCGACGTCCGCGCAAACCTGCGCACCGTCACCGCGTCGCCACCACCGGCAACACCGGCGGCCGGGCCAGCAGAAACAACACCGAGCCGCCGGCGGCTGCCAGCGCCAGCACGCTGAAGCCCCAGCGGTAATTGCCGGTCAGGTCGGCCAGCATGCCGGCCACCATGGGTCCGCCGATCTGGCCCAGCGCGGTCACCACGGCGGACAGGCCGAGGATGATGCCGATGGCATTGCGGCCAAAGTAGTCAGCCCGGATCGCCTGCATGAAAGGGCCGCGCAGCCCCCAGGCCACGCCATGCAGCAGTGCAAAAGCGGCCACCTCAAACACATGGGTGGCAAAGGTCAAAAACAGCAGGCCTGCGGCGTGGCCCAGCATGCACAGCGCCGCCACGTAGCGTTTCTCGAACCGGTCGCCCAGCAGCATGCCCAGCCCGACACCCGCCAGCTGGCCCACGGTCATCAGCATGATGGCCAGCGCCGCCTGCGGTACCGTGTAACCTAGGCCCTCCTTCAGGTGGGTGATGGCGTGGACATTGACCGCGGTGACCACCAGCAGGGCCAGGGCATGGCCCAGCGCCAGCAGCCAGAAGGCCCGTGTACGCAGCGCTTGACTGGCGGTGAATTCAATTTGGGCAGGGCGTGCCGAAGCGGCGGCATCGGCGCTGGCGGCAGCGGCAGGCGGCAGGCCGTCGACCGTCTCGCCATGGTCCTGTGGGCGGCGCCGGATCACAGACGCCAGCGGCAAACCAAGCACCAGGGCGATGACGCCCGAGCCCATCGCGGTGTGGCGCCAGCCAAAATGGTACATAGCCCAGGCCACCAAGGGCACCAGCAGGCCGCCCAAGGCCAGACCCAGGCTCAGCATCGACAGGGCGCGGGCGCGGTGGCGCTCAAACCATTGGATCAGCGCCACGGTCAGCGGAAAATAGCCCCCCAAACTGGCGCCTATGGCCAGCATCACCGCGCACACGTAAAAACCGGTGAGGGAATCGATCTGGCTGAGGCCAATGAACCCCAGGCCGAAGATCACCATGCCGAGCCGGATCATGCCTTGCGGGCCAAAACGGTCCAGCGCAAAACCCAGGACTGGGCCCATGATGGCCGACTCGACTGACTGCAGGGCGGCCGCCCCCGACAGGGCGGTCTTGCTCCAGCCCCGCTCCTCCGACAACACGGCCACGTAGGCACCGAAGGACTGGTTCAACAGCGCCGACAACATCAGCTGTATGCCGCATCCGGCACCGGCCATACGCCAGCCGTAGAAGATTTTCAAAGGTCAGAGGCGGGGCACCTGGCCCGGCTGAAAAAACCTGCCGCGGGAGATGAAGCCCGCAGCGACGGCGGTAAATAGAAGCCGATCATGAATGGTTTGATTTTGGCACGGGTGGCTAAGCAAAAGGCGGGCTGATCGGTCGGACTGATCGGTTTTGATCAGGATCTCGTTTCACGTTAAGATGTACACGTACATCCAAACAAAGCTTAGCCATGGCCAACACCAAGTTATTCAAGAACGGCAATTCACAGGCGGTTCGTATACCCGCCGAACTGGCCTACGGCACGTGGGATCTTGACTTGATCATCGAGCGTCAAGGGGACGAACTGCGAATTCGACCGGCACGCCGGCGTATGGGCGATGTACTGGGCAAACTCGCCAAGTTTTCGCCAGACTTCATGGCGGAGGGCAGAGGCGACAACATCGAACGCGAACGCGAGGCTTTATGAACCCCAAGTACATGCTGGACACCAACATCTGCATCTACCTGATGAAGCATCAGCCGCCCGAGGTGCGCGAGCGCTTCGCATCGTGCTTTGTAGGCGACGTCGTCA
>JBAXMQ010000091.1:0-13424 GCA_037134215.1 Betaproteobacteria bacterium | reverse complement strand
TGCGCCACTTGCGAGGGTCTTGGGGCGCAGACTTTGCCTTTGACCGCGACGAGGCCAACGCGCGGTGAAGGCGTTTATCGACACCAATGTGCTGCGCAGAAAGCGCGCTGTGGCGCTGCCAGATGTTGAGGCCCTTTGCACCACCTTGATTGACACCTGCGATGTGGTGGATTTAAGCTTCCTTTCTGCTGCGGCCTTGAGTGATTGCGCCATTTTGTATTCTGAGGACATGCAAGACGGGCTCAATATCAAGTTACCTGGGCCGACAAGCGCCAACGCGCTGGCGATTCGCAACCCGTTTCGTGATGTTGCCAAGACTGGAGGGCACCCGCATCAATGACCACCATCTGAGCTTGGCCGTGTCCGAGCTGGTGCGACTGCAATGAAGCGAATGCACTGAGCTGAAGACTAGGTATCAGCAGTATTTCTGACAAGCTTAGCCAAGTGCCAAACTTGCTAAACTGATAAGTCCTAGTCCGCTGACCAGTGCGGGCGTGGTCTAAATCCTACTGACCTGACAACCAGCGAGACAAACCCATGGGTACTCCAGTCATCCGGCATGTGCGCGCCTTCACCGTCCGGGGCGGTGGCGCCGATTACCACGACCAGGGCAAGGAGCACTGGATAGACGACCACATCGCCACACCGATGGCGCGTTACCCCGAATACCGACAAAGCCGCCAGTCCTTTGGGATCAATGTGCTGGGCACCTTGGTGGTGGAGATCGAGGCCAGTGACGGAACGGTCGGTTTTGCCGTCACAACCGGAGGGGAGATCGGCGCATTCATCGTCGAAAAACACCTGGCACGTTTCCTCGAGGGCCAACGCGTCACCGACATCGAAAAAATGTGGGACCAGATGTATTTCGCTACGCTCTACTATGGGCGCAAGGGGGTGGTGATCAATGCCATATCGGGTGTCGACCTGGCCCTGTGGGACCTGCTGGCCAAGGTGCGCAAGGAGCCAGTTCACCAATTGCTGGGCGGCCCGGTGCGCGACGAACTGGTGTTCTACGCGACGGGGGCCCGCCCCGACCTGGCCCAACAGATGGGCTTCATTGGTGGCAAGATGCCGCTGCAGCATGGCCCGGCGGAAGGTGAAGAGGGCCTGCACAAGAATATCGAAAAACTTGCTGACATGCGCCAGCGTGTCGGCCAGGATTTCTGGCTCATGTACGACTGCTGGATGAGCCTCGACATCAACTACGCCACCCGACTGGCGCAGGCCGCACATTCGCATGGCCTGAAGTGGATCGAAGAAGCACTGCCGCCAGACGACTACTGGGGTTATGCGCAACTGCGCCGCCAAGTGCCAGCCGGCATGATGGTGACCACCGGGGAGCACGAGGCCACACGCTGGGGGTTCCGACTGTTGCTCGAGATGGGTTGCTGCGACCTGATCCAGCCGGATGTCGGCTGGTGCGGTGGCATGACCGAGCTCATCAAAATTTCGGCGCTTGCCGACGCCCACGGCAGCATGGTGGTACCACATGGGTCTTCGGTCTACAGCTACCACTTCGTCATTACCCGCCATAACAGCCCATTCGCTGAATTCCTGATGATGGCGCCCAAGGCCGATCAGGTTGTGCCGATGTTCAACCCACTGCTTCTGGACGAGCCGGTGCCGCAAGGTGGCCGGATGAAGGCCTCGGCACTGGACCAGCCAGGATTCGGTGTGCGGCTCAATCCGGAGTGCAAGCTGCACCGGCCCCACAGCCATTGATGTCGGAGTCCATGGATGGATGACCTGACGGACAAGGTGGTGTTGATCACCGGTGCGAGTTCTGGGATCGGTGCCGCGGCAGCTGTGGATTTCGCAGCGCAGGGCGCCCGCATCGCCGTGCATTGTCATTCGCACCCCGAGCAGGCTAACGCCGTCCTGGCCCGTGTGCGGGCCGCCGGCGGCAGCGGCGCGGTGTTCCGCGCCGATGTGTCTGAAACTGCGCAGATCGAACGGCTGGCCGCAGAGGTGCATCGGCACTTTGGCCGCATCGACGTGCTGGTCAATAACGCGGGGGGATTCGTCAGGAGGACACCTCTGGTCGAAGCCAGTGACGCGCTGATCGACGAGGTGTTCCACCTTAACGCGCGCTCCATGATTGCGCTGTGCCGCTACGTCGTACCGCTCATGCGCCAGCAGGGTGGCGGCTGCATCATCAACCTAACATCGCAGGCGGCGCGCAGTGGCGGCAGCATGGGTGCGGGGCTGTACTCGTCGAGCAAGGCCTACATTTCGACGCTGACCCGCGCCCTGGCCAAGGAGTTGGTCGGCGACGGTATTCGCGTCAATGCAGTCGCACCCGGCGTGATCGCCACACCGATCCACGATGGCCACACCAGCGCTGAATTGCTGGCCCAGCTCAGCGCCACGATCCCCATGGGGCGCCTGGGCCGGGCGGATGAGTGTTCTGGCGCCATGCTTTTCCTGGCCAGCGAGAAGCTCTCCAGCTACATCACCGGGCAGACGATCGAAGTCAATGGCGGCAGTGTCATGCCCTGACAGCGCTGCCCGTCGGCCCCCGTGCGGGCTCCTCCCCCAAGCAATCGAGCATCACCTCTCCATTTCGACCGCCCAGTGCCGTCAGTATCCGCCGCCGTGCCGTCGGTCAGCGTCCGCCTGACCCACCCTACCAAGCGGGATCGTCGGGGCAGTCGCCTGCATCAGGGTCATACCGCCGATAGGCTCAAGTATGTCCGTGGCGATCATTCCGGGCCGGATGCCCACGACAGGGATTCCATCCTTGCCGACCTCCTTGCCCAGGCCAGTTGTGAAACTGTCCACCGCACCTTTGCTCGCCGCGCCTGCGCGCATAGTTGACCACCACACGGTATCCAGCGCGTGCGCCAAGGACTGCACAGGCTGCTCCGATGCCTGGTGCTCAGCGGCGACGGTTCAGGGCGTGGGGGTTGACAACAAAGGGTGGCGTTCGCCCAGCCGCCACTTCGAGCACAGCGCGGAATGCACTCTCTGCCAATCCGTGCATGCACTCGTCGGTAAAACAAATTCCATGGGGCGTGACGACCACGTTGTCCATCGCCAGCAGCGGGTTGCTTGGCGGCGTCGGTTCCTGCTCGAACACGTCCAACCCGGCACCGGCGATATGGCCGCCTTGCAGCGCGGCCACCAGCGCAGCTTCGTCGACGATTGGCCCGCGGGCGGTGTTGATCAGGTAGGCGCTGGGTTTCATGAGGCCAATAAGGCGCGCACTGACCAGGCCGAGCGTCTGGGTGTTCAGTGGACAGTTGACTGTCAGGAAGTCGGACTCGCGGAACAGGGTATCCATGTCGACCAGCCGCACGCCGATCGCTGCTGCCACGGCTGGATCGGCCACCGGATCGTGCGCGATGTGCTGCATGTCCAGCGGTCTGGCGATACGAAACAACTCGGCGCCGATGTTGCCCATGCCGATCGAGCCCAGTGTGCGGCCGGTCAGGCCGGTGCCAATGTGGTCCATCTTTTCGGCCCAACGGCCGGCGCGGGTCAAACGGTCCTTGATCAGCACCTTGTGCGCCAGCATCAGCACCAGTGTCAGGGCCGAACTGGCCACCGGGCGTCGCACGCCGTCGGGTGCTATCGTCAGTAACACCCCAGCAGCGGTGCATGTTGGTACATCGATGCTGTCGTAACCAACACCGAAACGTGCAATCAGCTTCAAGCGGTGGTCAGAACCGGCCAGGCTTTGCGGCGTCAGCCGGGTTGTCATGGCACAGATGGCGTCGTAATGCGCAGCATGCGCCGGCGTGATGCTGCCTGAGTCTTGGCCCATGTATTCCCATTGCAAACCCGGCACGTCCAGCATGCGCAACACTTCGGTGCCAAAAATCGGCACGCCATCCGACATCAGCACATCGCTGGTGATGCCCACACGGAACTCCGTCATTGCCTCTCCTTGCAAGCGCCTGCTGGCGCGTCAGTTCACGCCCTTCATGACGCGCGGCAACCACAACACCAGATCGGGCACATAGGCCACCAGCAGGATCACCACCAGCCACGCGACCGTGAAGGGCAGCAGCATGCCAAAGGACTGGTTGTAGCGGATGCCCGCGATCTTGCAGGCCACCATGGCCAGCACGCCCACCGGCGGAGTCACCGAGCCGAGCACCAACAGCATGATGGTGACAATGCCAAAGTGCACCGGGTCGTAACCCAGGTGGGCGATCAGCGGCCCCATGATCGGAACCACGATGATCAGGGCCGGGACCGGCTCCAGGAAGGTGCCGAGCAGGAAGAAGAAGACAATCAGCACCAGCATCGCCAGCTTTGGGTCGCTGGTGATGGCCAGCATCAGCTGCAGGGTGGTTTGGCCGATACCGGCGCGGCTCAGCACCCAGCTGAACAGCCCGGCGCCCGCCAGCGTGACGAGGGCGCCAGCCGTCATGGCGGCAGCTGCGGCAAAGTTGCGGTAGAGCGAGGCAAACCCGTGGCGGCGCCCAGCCAAGCCAAACAGCAAGGCATACAAGGCAGCAATGGCACCGGCCTCTGTGGGAGTGAAGGCGCCTGACAGGATGCCGCCGATGATGATGACCGGCATCAGAATGGCCGGTGCGGCCCGCAAGGTCGCCGTGCGGCGTTCCGCCCAGCCAACGCGCGGCGAAGGGTGCGCCCCCGCGCCCGGTGCCATGTACCACGCCAGCAGCAGCATGGCCACCCCGGCCAGGATGCCAGGGAAGACGCCGCCGAGGAACAAGGCCCCGACGGACACACCCGTGACCGAGCCATAGATGACGGCGATGATGCTCGGCGGAATGATGGGCGCCATCATCGACGCGCAGGCGGTGACGGCGACGGCGAACGCCGGCTTGTAGCCCTCGCGCTTCATCGCCGGAATCATGATCGAGCCAATCGCCGTGAGGTCAGCCAGCGCAGAGCCTGATATGGCCCCCATGAACATGTTGGTCATGATGTTGGCCTGCGCCAGGCCGCCGCGGAAATGCCCGATGAGGGCCCGCGACATGTTCACCAGCCGCTCTGTGATGCCGGCGACGCTCATCAGTTCGCCGGCCAGCACGAACAGCGGCACGGCCAAGAGCGAGAAGTTGTCCAGCGCATCGTAGTACTGCTGGGCCAGGATCAGCACCGGTAGCTGGCCGTCGTACAGGATGGCCAGGATGGCCGCCAGGCCCATGCAGTAGCCGATAGGCACGCCCAGCACCATGAAGATGCAGAATAGCCCCAACATAAGGGAAATCGTCATGCGCAAACCTTCACAAGGCAGGGGTCAAAGGGTGGTGTCCACCGGTTGCTCGATGTCCATGGGCCGGTTCCAGGTCACCAGCAGCATCAGAGCCTCGCAGGCGGCACCGATCGCCAAGGCCATGTAGACCGACCACTTGGGGATTTCCAGCAGCGGCGAGCGCTGCAGCCAGGAGCGGCTCATCAGCTCGATGGCCGCCCACAACAGCAGCACGCTGAAGGCAAGGCACAGTGCGTCGCAGATCCAGACCACGATCCGCCGGCCCAAGGGCGGCAGCATCAGTTCGAGCACCTCGACACGGATATGGCCGCGCGATCCCGCCACCAGGGCCGAACTGATCATGACGCCCCAGACCATCAGGCCACGCACCAGCTCCTCGGCCCACGGCAGGGACTCGTTAATCACGTACCGAAAAAAAACCTGAAGCAACACCAGCACGAAGTAGCTGGCCAGAAAGACTACGGATATCGCCTTGAGCGTCGCGCCAAGCCCTCCGGCCAGCTGATCCAGACGGTTGAACATTCCCGTGCGGTGGAGAGGTGCTTGGTGCGAGCCAGTATTCGGGCCCGGCATCTCGTTCAACCCTTGGCGGCAGCGATGGCGGCGTCGACCAGGGCCTTGCCCTTCGGCCCGGTCTTGGTCACGAAGTCGGTCAGCACCGGGCCCATCTTGGAGCGGAAGCTCTCGATGTCGGGGGCGGCATCGGCCTTGACGCGGCCTGCCAGTTCGTTCCAGGCGGCTGTCTGCTCCGCGATGTTAGCGTCCCACATGTCCTTCTGCACCGCCCGCACCGATTCATCACGGATGACCTTTTGCACATTGGCCGGCAGCGTCGCCATGCGCTTGGCGCTGGCCATCAGCGAGACTTCGGTGAAGATGTGGTGGGTCTTGGTGGCAAAGCCCGCCACCTCGTAGATCTTGGCAGAGACGATGTAGTCCGCCGGCACTTCAATGGCGTCGATCACCCCGGTCTGCAGGGCGGTGTACATGTCGCCGGCCGGGATCGGCGTGGGGTTGGCGCCCATCGCCTTGGCCATGGCGACCCAGGTCGGGATTTCCGGCACCCGCAACTTGATGCCCCGCACGTCGTCGGCCTTGTGGATCGGCTTGCGCGACAGGAACACCCGAAAGCCCGAGGCCCCCAAGGACAGGATCTCCACGCCCATCGACTCCTTGGCCATGTCGGCCACCTGCCGCCCTGTGGGGCCGTACATGAGTCGCTTGACATGGTCGAAATCGTTGAACAGGAAGGGCAGCGAAATGAAGCCCATGTGTGGCTGCCAGTTGGCCAGGGTGCCCAAGTCGCTCCAGCACATGTCGAGTGTGCCGAGTTGCAGCGCCTCGGCCGACGTGCGCAGGTTGAACAACTGCGATGCCGGCCGAATGTCGATCGTGACTTGCCCGCCGGTGGCGTCCTTGACACGCGAGGCAAATGTCTCGGTAATCTTGTGCCCAAGGTGGGTGGTCGGGAGGTGGTGCGAAAGAACTAAACGGATCGGGGCGCCTTGCGCCCGGGTGATTCCCGGAGAGGCAATGAAACTGGCTGCGCCAGCACCATAAGCTAAAACGGCACGTCTAGATATCGCCATGTTGTCTCCTATGTGTCGGCCATCGCCAACGGTTGTTGTAGTTCGGCACCATCACCAAGCATTGCTTATGTGGCAACCGCGTAACATAATAATACGATGTGAAGTGTGGGTCAATTAAGGTTGCTCCTGCTGTAACTAACCGAACTGGCACGCCGCCGAGGAGACAAAATGATCACAGACCACGATGTCGCGCGGTATGAGCGCGACGGCTACATCGTCGTGCCCGACGTCTTGTCGGCGCAGGACATCGCCGATCTGCGGCAGGTTACCGATGAGTTCGTCGAACGCTCCCGCAACACCCTGCAGCACACCGATGTGTTCGACCTCGAACCGGGCCACAGCGCAGAGCAGCCACGCCTGCGCCGCATCAAGACCCCGCACCAGCACCATCCGGTGTATGCGCGCATGGTCCGCCACCCCGGCATCGTTGCCGTGCTAAACAAGCTTTGGGGCCCGAACGTCCGTTTCGACCTGTCCAAGCTCAACCTGAAGGCGGCGGGCTTCGGCTCACCGATCGAGTGGCACCAAGACTGGGCCTTCTACCCGCACACCAACGATGACCTGGCCGCCGTGGGCATCATGATCGACGACTTCACGACCGACAACGGCTCGATGCTCGTGATTCCCGGCAGCCACAAGGACAAGATCTACGAGCACAACGCCAACGGCCATTTTGTCGGCGGCATCGATCCCGTCACCAGCGGGATTGACTTCTCGAAGGCAGTCATGTGCACAGGCCGCGCAGGCTCGATCACCGTGCACCACGTGCGCCTGCTGCACGGGTCGTCCGCCAACACCTCGGGCAAGCCGCGCCGCTTCCTGCTGCACCAGTACCGCGCCGCGGATGCCTGGCCACTGGTCCATCCGCCCACAGACTGGAATGCCTGGGGGGACATGCTGGTGAGCGGCGCCGAGACGCTGGAGCCACGCATGACGGCCGTGCCGGTGCGCCTGCCCTACCCGGCGGCTCCCAAGCAGGGGTCGATCTACGAGAACCAGCGCGACCTGGGCACGCGTTTCTTCAAGGACGCCGACGAAATCGCGGCCGAAGCCTCCTGATGCAGCAGCTGCGGGTTTACCAATCCATGTGGGCCATGGAGCGGCGGCGCCCCGACGGCGCCGAGTGGTCGCTCGCGACCAAGCTCGACATGATCCACGCGGCCGGCTTCGACGGAGCGGGGGTGCGTTTCTTCGATCGTGACTACGTGCGTGAGGTTACCGGGCAGCTGCGCGACTGGGGCCTGACCTGGCAGGCGCAGTGTTACCCCAGGACGGTCGACGACCTGGCGCCGATCCTGGCCAATGTTGCCGAATTCGGTGCCGACCATCTCAACCTGCAGGCCGATGTGCGGCCGCATACGGTCGCCGAGTGCATCCCGCTGATCGACGGCTGGCGAGCAATGGCCGCCCGGGCAGGGGTGGCACTGCACATCGAAACCCACCGCGACCGCATGACCACGGACCTGCTCTTCACGCTGCGCTTGCTCGACCGGTACCCGGACCTGCGGCTGACCGGCGACCTGTCGCACTATGTCGTGGGGCGTGAGTTCGCTTGGCCGATCTCCGACGAGAACCACCGCCTGATGCACCGCATCCTTGACAACTGCTGGGGCTTCCATGGCCGGGTGGCCAGCCGCGAGCAGGTCCAGGTGCAGATCAGCTTCGCCCACCAGAAAGACTGGCTCGACCTTTTTATGGGCTGGTGGGAGTACGGCTTTCGCAGTTGGCGCCGGCGCGCCTCCCAGGATGCGGTACTGACTTTCCTCTGCGAGCTCGGGCCGCGCGAGTACGCGATGACGGGCGCCGACGGTTACGAACTATCCGACCGCTGGGAGGAGTCACAGCTGTTGATGCGCATGGTTCGCGCCCTCTGGCAGAAGCTCGAGGATGAAGACCGCAGCCAGGTGCGCGCCCCGGCTGCCCACGCCGAGGCTCAGCCATGAAACCCAATACGATCAAGACACAACTGCTTGGCGGCCAGACGGTTGCCGGCGCGATGGTGTTCGAATTCTTCTCGCCCGGCATGAGCGCAATTCTCGCCAACGCCGGCTGCCGCTTCGTGTTGTACGACATGGAGCACGCGGGCCTGGGTTTCGAAACGCTCAAGTGGTTGTTCTCCACTTGCCGCGGCTTGCCGATCGAGCCCATGGTGCGGGTTCCGCGTGGCGAATACACGTGGCTGGCGCGGTCGCTCGATCTTGGTGCCACCGGCGTCATGATTCCGATGGTCGAATCGCGCGCGCATGCCGAGTCCATCGTCCAGGCATGCCGCTATCCACCCATCGGGCGGCGTGGCGCGGCCTTCGGTTTTGCACAGTGCGACTACCTGGGTGGTGACGTTGACGAGAAGATCCGCATCGCCCACGAGCGCACCCTGGTCATCGCGCAGATCGAGACCGAACATGGGTTGGCCAACGTCGAGGAGATCGCTGCCGTGGACGGCATCGACGTGTTGTGGGTGGGCCATTTCGACTTGTCCAATTTCATGGGCATACCGGGGCGCTTCAACGATCCACGTTTCGACGCCGCGATGCGCAAGGTGGTCGAGGCCTGCCGGCGCCATGGCAAGGTGCCGGGCTTCATGGCCACAGACCCTGCCTGGGTGCGGCGGGCTCAGGATATGGGTTACACCATGATCGCCGCCGGCACGGACAACGGGTTACTGCAACAGGCCTTCGCCGGCCTGGTAAGGCAGATCGACGGGCAGCCGGAATGAACTCGACACGGCCAGTCGAACCTGCCCCTGCGAGGAGTACAAGCCTATGTTCGACCTGACCGGCAAGGTGGCGCTCGTCACGGGGGCCTCGCGCGGGCTTGGTTGGGCTATGGCCGAATCACTGGCGCGGGCAGGTGCACATGTGGTGCTTAACGCGCGGGACAGTGCCGCACTGACAGCGAGGGTTGCCGAGTTGCATGCACAGGGCCTTTCCGGCGAGGCACTTGCTTTCGACGTCAGTGACACCACCGCAGCGGAACATGCCGTGGCCGACATAGCCGGGCGGCGCGGCCGTTTCGACATCCTGGTCGCCAACGCTGGCATCAACCATCGTGCGCCGATCGGCGAGTTTGCGCTGGCAGACTTCCAGCGGGTACTGGCTACGAACCTCACAGCGGTCTGGGTGCTATGCAAGGCGGCCGCCGGCCAGATGGTGCCAAACCGGCGCGGGCGAATCATCGTCACGGGGTCGATTACCGCTTTGGCCGCGCGGCCCACCGTCTCGGCCTATGTGGCGAGTAAGGGCGCCGTGCATGCGCTGACCCGGCAACTCGCAGTCGAACTGGCGCCCGCGGGGGTTACGGTCAACTGCATCGCGCCGGGTTATTTCGCGACGGAGCTCAATACACCCTTGCTCGGCAACCAGGAGTTCAACGACTGGGTCTGCAAACGCACACCGGCTGGGCGTTGGGGTGAGCCTCAGGAGATCGGGCCGGCCGCCGTGTTTCTGGCGTCGGACGAGGCTGCCTATGTCAACGGCCTGGTCATGACGGTGGACGGCGGTTTCACGGCAGCGATGTAACCGGCCGGCGCAATTCGCTACTTCAGACAAGGAGACACACATGCAAGGCTGCAGATTGCAAGGGCAGGAAGTGCCCGACAACATGGTCGGTGAGCTGCCCGATAGCGCAGCCTTGCTCGAGCGTCCGCAGGCGTTGCGCGAACGCATGGTCGCCGACGGATTTGTCTATTTGAAGAACGTGCTGGACAAAGCCCTGGTGGCAGCCGCGCGACAGGAGGTCTTTGAACGTCTGGTGGCGGTTGGCGAGGTGGCCGAGCCCGCCAGCGCAGGCATTGCCACTGGCACCAGCCGGCGCGACGAACTGATTGACGATCGGGGAAAATTCTGGCAATCGGTGAGCGAGGGCCCCAGCCTGCGCGCACTGAGCCATGGTGACGCGTTGCACGGCATCATGACGAGCCTGTTGGGAGTGCCGGCGCGGCCACAGGACTACATGTTTCTGCGTGCCGGAGCGCCCGGCCGTGCAACCGGACTCCATTTCGATTACCCATTCTTCACCCGCGCACACGACCAGGTCTACACGGTGTGGTTGCCGATCGGTGACGTACCGGTGAGTGATGGCCCACTTATTTTCGTCGAGGGCTCCCACCACTACCGCGATCTGATTGATCCGATGATCGGCTTTGACGTGGCGCGCGACACCACACGCAAAGCCACCCTGGCGCAGGACGCTCTGTCCCTGGCGCGCGAGCGCGGCACTCGCTTGATGACGCGCAATTTCGAGGCCGGCGATGTGGTTATCTTCGGCATGTACATCCTGCACGGATCGCTGGAAAACCATTCCCCGCTCCAGCGGGTGCGCCTGTCCTGTGACGTGCGCTGGCAATCGGCGAACCTGCCATTGGACGAGCGGTACTTTGGGGCCAACCCGAGCGGCACCACCGGCGCGGGTTACGGTGAACTGGTCGGCGCCAAGCCCCTGACGCAGGAGTGGCACGTGCGCTAACTACCCAGCTGTACGCGAACTCGGGTGTCAAGCCGGTGCGGGTTGCAGAAGCCGTTCATCATGGATTCTCAACATGGAAAACCATGTATTGCTCGCTTGCTTAACCCATGTAAGAGCCGCCGGTGACCAATATGGTTTCTCCGGTAACAAAACTGGAAGCGTCACTGCAGAGAAATGCGACAACGCTTGCAATTTCCTCAGGCTTTCCCAGCCGCTTTAAAGGCGTGTGACGGACGATCTCTTCACCTTGTGTTGCGATGTTTCTGGCAATCATGGGCGTTTCAATTGAACCTGGTGAAACCGCATTCGCTCTGATTCTTGGGCCGAGTTCCTTGGCCAGTGTTCGTGTGAATGCCAGAATCGCGCCTTTGGTCGCACCGTAGTGACCATGCGTAACGCTTCCGCCAAGATGAGCTGCCTGGGACGCCATATTGACGATGGCACCTCCATCGCTCATCACAGGAATGGCCTGTCGGACAATGTAGAAGACGCCATTCAAGTTGACATTGATGGTGTGCAACCATTGCTCGTCAGAAATATCCTTGATGAGGTTGTCATCGTAGATCCCCGCGCAGGGAACCAGGAAGTCAATTTTTCCGAACCGCGACACGCAGGCGTCCACCACAGTTTTCGCATCGGCTGACTGGCTCGCGTCGTATTTCATGCTGGCGATGCGCGAACCCGATCCATCCAGCTTTGTCGCAAGCTCCGCAACCACATTGGCGTTCAGATCGGCCAAAAAAACGGTGGCCCCGCACTTGAAGAAATACTCTGCCGTAGCCCTCCCGATTCCGCTTGCGGCGCCCGTGACGAGCAGCACTTTCTTTTCGAAGTCGAACATATACGCATCCTATTGAGGCGTCTAACGCCGTTTACCAATTTTCATCCCTGAGTTTTTATACCGGAGGGCTCCCGCATCAATGACCACCACTTGGGTTTGGCGGAGAAGCAGGCGGCATGGCAGTGCTCATCTGACTTGCCGCTGCCAGCGATTGCAAACCCGTGCAGGCAAACCCTGCCGACGCCATTTGGTGTAACTGAACCGGTCGCGCGAGGTGGCGGCCATAAAGCTTCGGCGTCCACCAGGCCCAAGGCACCAATCAGGGCTTGCATGTCCTTGACGCGAATTTCTGCTTCAGTCGCCGTGCGCTTCACGCCGCAAAGCCCGCCAGGGCATCAACGGTGAGTCCGGTAATCCAGTCGAAGTCGCTTGCATTGCGAGTTGCCAGCTTCAAGCCGTGCTCTAAGCAGGTGGCGGCAATCAGGGCATCGCCAAGCGAAATTTTTCGTTGGCGGCGCAGATCAATAGCTAGCGCTGCGGTTTGTGTGCTGATGGCATATTCGTCAAAAGATGACAACAGCACCCTCAGCAAAACATCCTCATCTGGACGCAGACGGTGAAAACCAAGCACCTCAATGCGCGTGACGACGGAGATGGCGGGCAATTGATTTTGCAACCAATCTTGCAAGGGGTGATCTGGCGCTGATGCAGCGCGAATGAGAATGTTGCTGTCGGCAAGCCACATGGGAATCAGTCCGCCCGACCGGGTTGAGGGCGCTCGGCGCGCACCTCGCGCTGCCAATCACCTGAATCTTCAAGATGGGCAAACGTACCCGCTTGCGCTACCGCTGCCAAGGCTTGGCGTAGGTTCGCCTGCCGCTCAAGACGGTTGGGGGTCTGCGGGGCTAGCGCCACGTCGTCGTCGATCAACAGGATCATGCGCGCGTCCCGTCCGTAGAGGGCTTTGAAATTAGCCGGCAGCGCAATGCCGCCCTGCGCTGATATCGTGGTCGATAGCTCGATGGCTTGCATCTCAATACTCCTGTAATGGCGATGATGGGCTGATCATACTTAGCTCGGGAAGAGGGCGCGGTGGTGCAGGGCTGCACACCCTCAGGGCGCTCAGAAACAATGGGGTCTGGCACCTCGCCCGGGCCGGGCCTGCGTCCAGTCGGCTTGCAGGTACTGCACTTCATCGAGCACCGGCACGTCCAGGTCTGCCGGGCGGCCCGCCAGCAGCGCAATGGCAAGCTCGGCATAGGCCTCTGCGCCAAAGGCTAATTGCTGTCAACACCCCCATTTGCGTTGACATTCGTGGTCCGTTCAACGCCGAGCTGCTGAATCATGAAATCTGCCGCG
The DNA here is from genome assembly GCA_037134215.1 of Betaproteobacteria bacterium. Lineage (GTDB taxonomy): Bacteria > Pseudomonadota > Gammaproteobacteria > Burkholderiales > Burkholderiaceae_C > Rhodoferax. The sequence continues at coordinate 37 of JBAXMQ010000091.1, read as the reverse complement.
CCCAAAATGTGTTGCCGGGCCAGCGCCTCGGCCAGTT
>JBAXMQ010000090.1:0-13573 GCA_037134215.1 Betaproteobacteria bacterium | reverse complement strand
CGGTCGGACCACTGCAAATCAGCGTGGCGCACCACGCGCTGGCCCATCTGCTCGGGTGTCCAGCGGCGCAGCTGGGCGATCTCCTCGGGCGTCATGGGTTGCAGCCGGCGCATGGTTTCTTCGTCCCAGGTCTGGCCGAGTTGCTCGTCGATGATGCGGTAGTCTTCGGTCAGGTGCACGCCCTGCTCGCGGGCCGCCTGCAGGGTTTGCGGGCCCCAGAGGATGCCGCCGGTGTCGTCCTGGCCCAGCGCGGTGAACATGAAGCCCTCGTCATCGCCCACGTTCTGAAAGCCCCGGTAAATCCAGGTCGGCATGCTGGCGATATCGCCCGGGCCCATCTCGGCTTTGAGCGGCTCGGGGTTAAAGCCCCAGTGCAGGTTCCAGCGGCCCTTGGTGCAGATGAAGACTTCGGCCGTGAAGTGCATGTGCGGCGGGTTGATTTTGCCCGGTGGCATGGCCACGCCGCCGACCTGAAAGCCGTGCTTCTCCCGCAGGCTGACGGGCTGGTTCGGGTTTTGTGACACGCCAGGCCCGATCAAGGCGTAGTTCTTCTTGGGCGCGCAGCCCGGGATGCGGTAGTCAATAAAGGCCTCGGTGCTGTAGCGCAGGCTGCTGAAAGGGATGAATCGCTCGCGGAGTTGGGCTTCGGTCAACATGGGGGTACCTTGAGTGGAAAGGGTTGGTGACGGGCGCTGCTGGGTCAGGCCTGCAGCCATTGCCGCAGGGCCAGACTCAAGCGGCCGGGTGCTTCGAGCGGCACAAAGTGCCCAACGCGGGGCAGTTCCAGCCAGCGCGCAGCCGGTTGGGCCTGCTGCATTTCGCGCTGCCAAGCGGCAGGGCACAGGCAGTCGTGTTCGCCGCTGACGAGGAGCAGCGGGCCGCCAAAGTCGTGCAGGGCTGGCAGACTATCCGGGCGTGCGGCGGCCCACGCGAACTCAGCGCGTGCCACGTGACGCGGCGTGGCATCGGCCATGGCCCGAACCAACGGTCCGTGTCGCTGGCGCTGGATCGGGTGGTGGAAGTAGACCGGCTTGGCGCCACGGGCCACGGCCGCCGGGCCCTGGCGCTGACAGACGCGCCACTGACTGGCGCTGCGGCGCCGCGCGCGCCCACTGGCGGGGCGTGCATTGCTGGCGATCAGGGCCAACCGCTGAACCCGTTGCGGCGCACGGCGCAGCAACTCCAGCGCCCACAGGCCGCCCAGCGAAAAGCCGGCAATCGAGAACTGTTCGGGCAGCTCGACCAGCAAGCGGTCGAGCCAGGCGCCTGACCGGTCGAGGCCGGCATAGTCGAGCGCACGCAGGTCCGCCACGTCACGCAAGGCCCGGCACTGGTGCCGGAAAATCCGCGAATCGCACAGGGTGCCCGGCAACAACAGCAGTGTCGGTTTCATGCCCAGTCCTGCAGGTTCAGTGGCGCGCGGGCCTTGTTGAACTCGCGCAGCCGTGCCAGCACATCGACGCCAACCTGCCGGTACACATGCAGCAGGTCCACCAGCACCCAGTTTTCACGAATCAGGCCGCGCTCGCAGCGCCAGAAATCCAGGCTGCGCATTGTGATCTGTTGCCCGGCCGGCGCAATGCCCAGCCAGCCGTCACCGCTGATGGTGGCGTGCATATTGGGCCAGCCCGTCACCGCCACATAGTCGCCGTCGGCAAGGAACTCGCCCTTGCCACCGGTACCCCGGCGGTTGGGCATGCCATTGAGAAATGGAATCTGGTGCCAATGCCGGAATGCCGCCAAGCCGCGCGCGGTACCGATGCCGGCAGGCCCATACCAATTCATCTTGGGGTGCCAATAGCGCTCGAGTTGCATCGCCGCCACGCCGCCAATGGCATAGCGCGACAGACCGGCCAGCATGTCCAGCACCAGCTGCTGGCTGCTGTCGGAACGCGGGCCGTCGCGCGGCCCGAGCGCCAGCCCATCCTGCGTGGCCGGTCCTGGCACCTGCCATTCGCGCCCCAGGCTGGGGGCCATTGGCCAGGCGCCGGCCTGCAGCATCAGCTCGGGGATGTCCCACAGCGCCTGCATCTCCACCACCTGGCCGTCCACCATGCGGTAGAACTCATGAAAGCGCATTGCCACCTGGTGGCCGGTGGGCGGGATATCGAGCCAGGGCCGTACAAAGGTGCCGGTGTAATAACCGCAGCAGCCGACCCAGTCGTGCCCCTGCGGGCTCGGACCGGCCATGACAATGGTGTCGCGTCGCTCCAGATCGGGCAGGGCCTGCTGCAAGGGGGCGTAAGCCTGTTGGTACAGGCCCTCGGGCCCGGCCAGGTCTTCCAAGGGCGTGGCCAGCTGCACCACCGCGTCGGGCCGGAACAGCTGCCTGAGCGCCGCTTGCAAGGCATCGCCCTGGTAGTCGTACAGCGCCGCCCGCAGCGGCGCCAGCGCGGCCTTGTTCAAGGCATGCACCTCGGCGCCGGTCATGCCGCAGCCTCAGCCCGCTGGGCTTGCTGGTCACGGGCCCGCGCCAGCAAGTCCACCCCAAACTGGCGGAACAGGTGCACCATGTCGACAAACACCCAGTTCTCGGTGTAGACCTCGTCCTCGCGCTTCCACCAGTCCAGGCCATTGACCGCAATGCGCCGCCCGGTCGCTGGGCTATCCAGGTAGGGCCCGCTGTGGGTGGCGATGACGCCGGCCCAGCCCGGCGCACCGCTGTAGGGGCCCTCGGCAATCAGCGCATCCAGGTCCTGCACCGAGCGGTCGGGAAAGGCCACCAGCCAGGGCTGCTGGTGCAGAGTCTCGAAAGCGGCGAAGTCCAAGCAGGCGCCGATGCCGCCCGGACCAAACCAGTGCACGCGCGGGTGGAACCAGTCGGCCATGCCCATGCTGCGCAGTTCACTCTGGTCGTAGCGGTTCAAGCCCTGGTAAATGAAGCGCCAAATGTGGTCCAGGCTGTGCCGGGTCTGCGCCTCGTCCTGCGGCTGCAGCATGACGCCGTCGCCGGCGCGCGGCGCCGGCCAGATGCCATCGACGCCACGCGCCGGTGGCAACACCGCAATGCCAAGCTGCTGCAGCAGGTCGATCAGGTCGATCAGGAAAAAAATCTCGACCACGCGGCCCTGCTCGATGCGGCAGAACTCGCCCCAGCGCAGGCTGACCTGTTCGCCAGTGGCGCGGATGCCGAGGTAGTCCGCCTGGAAGCGGCCATTCATCAAGCCCATGCCGCTGACCCAATGCCGGCCGTCGCGGCTGGCATCGCCGTCACGCCGGCCCTGCGAGGAGCCACCGAGCAACAAATGGGTGTGCCGCTGCAGGTCCGGGAAGGCGGCCCGCAGCGGCCGCCAGAAGCCATCCAGAAACCCGTCCACCCCCTGCAGCTGGTTGACCGGGTCGTGCCCGTGGAACACCAGATCGGGGTGCAGCAGCTGGCGGCTGGCTTGGGCCGCCACCGCATCGGCGCCGTCCAGTGCCGCCCACCAGTCCCACACCGCCTGCTTCGCGGCTTGATTGGCAACCGGCGTGACGGGGAGTGAGGTGGTGGCGGGCATCGGTGCGTTTTTTCGCAATGGGGACGTCAGTTACGGTGTGCGCTCAGCCCTTGACGGCGCCCTGGGTCAGGCCCGAGACGATCTGCCGCTGGAACAGCAGCACCAGGATGATCAGCGGGATGGTGATGCTGACCGCACCTGCCACGCCCTGCATCAAAAACGCTTCGCTGTCGGCCGAGATGGCGTTGGCAATGGCAGCCGGCATGGTCATGCGCTCGGCGTTGACCAGCGAAGAGCTCAGCAGAAAGTCGTTGTAGGCCAGCAAAAAGCTAAACAGGCCGGTGGTCACCACGCCCGGCCACATCACCGGGATGATCACTCGCCGAAACGCCTGGAAACGGCTGCAGCCATCCACCAGCGCCGCCTCGTCCAGCTCCTGCGGGATGTTGACAAAAAACGAGCGCAGCATCCAGATCGTGAAGGGCTGGTTGATGGCCACCAGCACCAGGATGAGCGTGAAAAACTCGTCGCGGATGCCCAGGGCATCAAACATCACATAGAACGAGGGCAGCAGTGTGGAATGCGGCAGCGAGCGGAACACCAGCGCTGTGATCAGCAGCCAAAAGCCCACCGCGCCCCGGTAGCGCGACAGCGCGTAGCCCGCCAGGCAACCCACAGTGAGCGAGACACTCACCGTCCCCATGGTGACGATGGCGGTGTTGAGAAAGTTGCGGTAAAAAGCCTTGTCGATCCACAGCCGGCTGTAATTCTCAAAGGTCACCGGCGCCAACCACTTGACCGGCACCGAGAACGCGTCCACGTACTGGCGCAGAGAAATGACGGCGGTCCAGACGATGGGAAGGCAGGCCAGCAGAAGCCAGAGCAGAAGGGCTCCATGCAGCAACAGGCTCCAGGTGCGTGCGGGGCGTTTCATGGCTTCATCCTCCGCGCCTTTGTTCTTTCCAGGTGCGCACCAGCAGGGGAATGAGCAGCACGGCGATGCCGGCGGTGGTCAGCACCGCGGCCGCACTGGCCTTGTAGGGGTTGTTCTCCTGCAACAGGATGTAGTAGGTGAGGTACTGCACGCTGGTGGTGAAGGCGCCCTGCGTCAGCACCACCACCGGCTCAAACACCCGGTAAGCGTCCATCAGGTGGATCAGCGTCACAAACACAAACAGCGGCGCCAGGTGCGGCAGGGTCACGTAGTACAGGCGCTGCCAGGCGCTGGCGCCATCAATACGGGCGGCCTCCAGGCTGTCCTGCGGCACCGACTGCAAGCCGGCATAAAACACAATGAAGGCAAAGGGCACCACATGCCAGATGCCGTAGAGGATGATCAGCAACCGGGCCGACCAGGCCTGCGCCATCCAGAACAGCGAAATACCGAACTGAGACAAGAAATACGGCACCAGGCCGTTATCGCGAAACAGCCACTTGATCGCCAGCGCACCCACCACCGGCGTGATGATGAAGGGCAGCAGCGAGGCGCTGATGTAGACGGGCCGCCAGCGTTGGCCGACCTGGTTCACACCCAGCGCCAGCGCAAAGCCCAGCAACAGCACAAAGGGTGTGGTGCCAAAGGTGTAGAGCAGGGTGAAGCGCAGAGCACCGAGAAACTCAGTGGCACGTTGCGGCACGGCCGCCGCGGCCGTGCCACCGGCGTCGGGCGGTGCACTGCTGAGGGCCTGCTCGCCATCGCCGACGTCCAGCCCCAGCACCTTGCGGAAATATTCCAGCCCGACAAAGCGGCACAGGCTGACCGCTCGCCCGTCGGGCCCCAGCACCGCACGCTGCGTCACCACCTCCTTCGTGCCAAACGGGCTGCTTTCTGTCACCGTGACCACCTCCATCTGCAGCGCGCAACTGCGCACCGACAGGTAAAAGGTGACCGCCAGCGGAAGCGCCAACAGCAGCAGCATCAGCGCTGCTGACGGCGCCACAAAGCGAAGAAAGGTGGAAAAACGCACGCGTTAGGTCTTACTTCAGGAAGCCTTTTTCAGCGGCAGACTTGGAATAGGCGACCGCAGCTGCATCAAGGGCGGCTTTGGGTGTCATGGCGCCAGTCATCACATCAGGGATGATCTTGCCAATCTCGCCGTGAGCCAAGCCAAAGTAGGGCTCGGAGGGCCACTGGGGTGCACCCGCCTTGGCCGAAGCTGCCACGCCATTGGCAAAGCGCGTGGGCTTGTAGCTCGAACGCACCCAGATCGTCAGGTCATTGCCCTTGGCGGTGGTTTCCTCGTCCAGCGCCTCCATCAGCACCTGGAAAACCGTTTCGCGGTCACCGCCCAAGTTCTTGGGCATCACCACGCCGTCCCACCACAGGTGGGTGGCCGACTTGCCACCGGCCATCACGGCCGGTGCGGCGGTGAATTCCATCTTGCCCACAATCTTGGAGGCAGCTGGGTCGTCCATGCGCGAGGCGCGGCTGGCCCAGAGCACGCCCATGGCCGCCTTGCCCTGCTGGTACTGGTTCATCACGTCGTCCGAACCCGATGCCAGGTAGTTGGGTGTCATGTAGGCGGTCATGGCCTTCATGGTCTCCAGCGCCTTCACGCCAGCGTCGCTGTTGAAATCTGGCGCGGCCGAGCCGGCTTTGAAAAAGCGACCGCCGTAACCCGCAAAGATGTTGCTGAACTCGGTGGCGCTGTCCCAGCCCTTGGCAAAGGTCTGCGCAATCGGGAACTCGATGCTGGGCTCTTTTTCCTTGAGCGTCTTGGCAGCGGCCATCATGTCGGCGTAGGTCGCGGGCACCTTGATGCCGTGCTTGTCGAACAGGTCCTTGCGGTAGAACAGGTTTTGCGCGTTCTGCATGAAGGCAATGGCCATCACCTCGCCATTGACCTTGACCAGCATGTTGTCTTCAATTTTGTACTTGGCCTTGTACTTGTTGACCAGGTCGGTCATGGATTGCAGTTGGCCCGCGCTTTGCAGCTTGGTGAAGGTGCCCATGGACACCACGGCGGCGTCAAATGCCGACTTGCCGCTGGAGCCGAAGGCCTGCAATGTTTCGGTTTCGTTTTGCGGCGAAGGCACCAGCTTGTACTGGACCTTGAGCCCGCCTTGGGTGCAAGACTCCATCTCCTTGGCGATGTGGTCAAGCGCCGGGAAGGTGTTGCCAACAATGTTGATCTGTCCGGGCTTGGCGTTGGACAGGCTGTTGCAACGGGCATGCGACAGGCCAGGCAGGGTTGCCAGCAGGACTGCCGTTGCCAGCAGGGAACGACGCAGAATACGTTGGGTCATGACATTCTCCAAAAAGAGCCGGGGGTTAATTGGCTTGCAGCCGCAGCCGGTTCTGCGTCTGGCCATCAAAAATATGACATTGTTCGGCCTTGAGGGCAAAACCGACGGGCTCGCCGATGCCCACGCAGTAGTCCTTGCCCGCACGCGCGGTGACCACCTGCTCGCCGATGCGCACCATGACCAGGGTGGAGTCGCCTGTCAGCTCAAAGCTGAACACCTCGGCCCGGATCTGGGCCTGCGCCAGCGCCGTCACGGCCATGTCTTCGGCGCGTACGCCCAGCACCACGTCCGGCAGGCTCTGTGTGCCAAAACCGGGCACCGACACGCCGGGCGCCTCAAATACGCCGTCGCGCAGCGCACCGGCAATCAGGTTCATCGAGGGCGATCCAATGAAGCCAGCCACAAACAGGTTGGCAGGCTCGTTGTAAATGACCTCGGGTGTGCCGATTTGCTGGATCTCGGCACGGCTCATCACCACCACCCGGTCGGCCAAGGTCATGGCTTCGATCTGGTCGTGCGTCACGTAAATGGTGGTCACGCCCAATTCATGGTGCAGGTGCTTGATGTGCGAGCGCATGGTGACGCGCAGCTTGGCGTCCAGGTTGCTCAGTGGCTCATCCATCAAAAACACCTTGGGCTGGCGCACGATGGCGCGTGCCAATGCCACCCGCTGACGCTGACCGCCCGACAGCTCTTTGGGCCGACGGTCCAGGTAGTCGGTCAGCTCGACCTGCGCTGCGGCCTTCAACACGGCGGGCTTGATCTGTGCCGCCGGCGTGCCGCGAATGCGCAGCGGAAAGCTGATGTTTTCAAAAACCGTCATGTTCGGGTACAGGCCGTAGCTCTGGAACACCATGGCCACATCCCGGTCCTTGGGCTCCAGGCCGTTCACGCAGCGATCGCCAATCCAGACCTCACCTGTAGTGGGGTCCTCCAGCCCGGCCACCATGCGCATGGTGGTGGTCTTGCCACAGCCACTCGGGCCCAGCAGCACCAGAAATTCGCCGTCGGCGATGTCCAGCGACATGTGCTTGACGCCCACGGCGCTGCCCCAGGACTTGGAAATATTGTTCAGCTGCACGCGCGCCATGTCAGTGCCTCAGGCTTGCGGCGTCAGGACTTGCATCCAGATCGCCACGTCATCGATCAAAACCCACTCGCGCAGGACCCGGCCCTGCACCAGCTCGGCGTGCACAATGCCCATCACTTCCACCTCGCGTCCGCTCTCTTTTCCGTAGCGAAGAAGTGAGCTATCACGAGGGTTATGGACCGTTTTGGCTCTAAAGCGCAGGCTCAGTCGGTCACTGCGGCCACTGTGAGCTTGGTCTTGCTGCCAGGCCAGGTGCTCCACCGTGAACTGCTGCACCCGCAGGGCGCCGAACACGCTGCGCCAGAAACCGGCTATTTCCTGGTGACCATAGTTGGTGTGTTCGCCCGGGCTGATCTGTTGGGCCGCCTCGTCGTACAGGGCCATGTCGCCCGCGCCGTGGGCCAGTGCCTCGATCAGCTGGGCATAGGCCTGCGCCTGGGGGTGCTGGCTGATGTGCGACACATAGCCCGCCGGCGCCGGTGGGGCCACAGGCTTGTTCCAGCCACCGCGCTGGTTCAGCCATCTCTGCGCCAGCGCCTGCGGCGTGCTGCCAATCTGCAGTGCGATGGCGGCCTGGTCGCGCACCAGCCACTCGTGCACGATGCGGTTGTCCTTGCAGACGCAATCGGCAACGGTACGGGCGTGCACGCGGGCGCCACTGGCCGGGCCGAAACTGCCGTCACCCGCATGGGTCATGGGCGAGATGATGCGGTGCGAGCTCAAAAAGCCACCTTCCTCGTCGCCGGACTGGATCACGTCCTCGGCCAGAAGCCGGCGGTCCGGGAACATGGCCAGGGTGGCGCGGGTGCCGGTGATCACGTCGTCGACGGCCGTGCTGACCGACATGGGCGTTTCCACCACGCAGGGGTCGCTGTAATACTGGCGGATATCGTCAATGCGGCGACCCTCCCAGATGCGCGCCGTAATCACCCGGATGTAGTGGTCCAGGTTGCTGAACTCGGCATCAAAACCCTTCATGACGGCGGGCCCTCTGGCGCCGGCAAACGCGCCGACTGACGGGTGATCAACTGGCCTGGTACCACCAGGTTGCGGCTTGGCGGCGTCTGGGCCTGACGCAGGTAACTCTGCAGCAGCTCGACCGTGGCTTCGACCATCGGCGCCACAGGCTGCTCGAAAGTGGTCAATTCGTAAGAGGCCCAGGCTGCTTGGGGCACATTGTCGAAGCCGACCACCGATACCTGCTGCGGCACAGCCAGGCCGAGTTCGTGGCGCAGGGTGTCGATCACAGCGATGGCCATCTGATCGCCTGCGACAAACACCGCGTCGGGCCGGTCTGCCGCTTTGGCAAACAGCGCCAGCGTGGCCAGCCGGGCCTGGTCCACATCGTAATTGCCGATGGCGCGGGCATAAATGCGCTGCCCCTGCTCAGCCAGTCCCTCACGAAAGCCGCGCTCCCGCTCCAAGTTAGTGGATGAGTCTTCACGCCCGGCAATGTAGGCAATGCGCTGGTGGCCGCCGGCCACCAAAAAGCGCGCAATGTCGCGGCCGCCGCCCACGTTGTCGGAACGCACCGAACTGACGGCGCCCGCGCTGCCCGAGGCCATGATGCGGTTGAACAGCACCACCGGAATACTGGCATCGGCGCAGCGCTGCGCCAGGGCCGAGGACAGGGTGGTGGCCCCTAGCACGATACCGTCCACCTTGTACTGCAGGATTTCCTGGACCAGGTCATCCGAGTTGGCGTTGTCGCCAATGAAAATCAGCAGGTGATAGCCGTCCTGCTGCAGCCGCTTGGCCAGCCGCTCCAGCACCGCCGGGTAAAACAGGTTGTCCAGCGCCGACAGCACCAGGCCGATGATGCGTGAGCGCCCGGTGATCAGGCTGCGGGCATGGGCATTGGGCTGGTAGCCCAGCTTGCGTGCGGCCTCCCGCACCTTGTCGCGCATGGCGTGCGACACGCTGGCGCCTGAGGTGAAGCAGCGGCTCACGGCCGACTGCGACACGCCGGCCAGACGCGCCACATCGAGCGAGGTGGCCTGCGCCTTCATTGCGCTGTCCAGCCGCCGTCCACCATCAGCGCGCTGCCGGTCACCATGGCCGAGGCATCACTGGCCAGGAAGACCACCGCGCCCATGATGTCCTCCACCTGGCCCAAGCGGCCCAGCGCAATGCGGGACTGCACGAACTGCCGAAATTGCGGATCGGCCAATGCAGGGCGGGTCATGGCGGTCTCGATGAACGTGGGGCACAGGGTGTTGGCACGAATCTGGTGCGGCCCGAGCTCCCAGGCCAGGGCCCGGGTCATGCCCTCCACCGCGTGTTTGGTGGCGCAGTACACCGCGCGTTTCGGGCCACCCACATGGCCCATCTGCGAGGAGATCTGGATCAATGAGCCGGGCAGGCCTGCGCCGATCAGCCCACGCGCCACTTCGCGGGCCAGGTAAAACGCTGCCTTGAGGTTGAGGTCAACCACGGCGTCAAAGTCGGTGTCCAAGGTCTCGGTAATCAGCGCCGGGCGATTGGTGCCGGCACTGTTGACCAGAATCTGAAACGGCCCGGCATCGGCCAGCGCCTGTTTCACCGCCACCGGGTCGGTGACATCCAGCACCAGCACTTCGGCCTTGCCGCCATCGGCGGCAATGGCGTCGGCAGCCGCCTGCAATTCGTCGCGTGACCGGGCCGCCAGCGTGACCACCGCGCCCGCCTGCGCCAGTGCATGGGCCGCAGCCAGGCCAATACCCCGCCCGGCGCCGGTGACCAGCGCGCGGCGGCCATCGAGCCGGGAAGAGGGCGTGCGGGGTGCCGTCATGCAGCAGACTGTGGGCGCGGTGGGGCACGCTCGCCCCGGTCAAAGGCTTCCCAGCCCTGACCCTGAAAGGGGTCGACGCCGAGTTGCTGCATCACATGCGGAAAATCCACCATCACCCAGTTGTCCACGATCTTGCCGTCCATGACCTTCCAGAAATCCATGTAGCGGATCTCGACCCGTTTGCCGGTCGGTGCGATGCCCATGAAGGTGCCCGAATGCGTGGCTTCCTGCCGCCCGAAGGCGGCCATCCACTCGCCCTGCACGATGCGGGCTTCGTCAATGCACACCTTGTCAGAAAAGGCTGCCTGGAAGGGCCGCTGCCAGTTGTCCTGGAATTCGCGCAAACCGCGTTTGGTGCCGCAACCGGCATTGCCCATCCAGCGGAAATCAGCCGCAAAAAAAGCACCAATGCCGTCGATGGTGTGGTCGTTCAAGCCGTCCACCATGCTCTCCACCACACGGCGCGTGGCATCGGTTTGCGTCAGGTCGTTGTCGCGTGTGAGCGCCGCCTGTTCGGGGCGAGACCCTTTCATGGCTGACCGTCCAACGCGGGCACCGGCTGGTACCAGGGCACCTCAGCGCGATCGCCGTAGCGGCGCACCCGCAGGTTGGCCTGCTCGCCATGACCGGCAAAGTTTTCCATATGGCACAGTCGTGAGCAGACCTCGCCAATGCTGGCACTGGCGGCATCGGTCAAGACCTTCTGGTAAGTGCAGGTCTTGAGGAACTTGCCGACCCACAGGCCCCCGGTGTAGCGCGCGTTTTTGTTGGTGGGCAGGGTGTGGTTGGTACCGATGACCTTGTCGCCAAAGCTCACGTTGGTGCGCGGCCCCAAAAACAGCGCGCCGTAATTGGTCATGCCTTTGAGGAAGTAGTCCGGGTCGCGCGTCATCACCTGCACATGCTCGGAGGCAATCTCGTCGGCCTTGGCCAGCATCTCTGCGTCGGTATCGCACACAATCACCTCGCCATAGACCTCCCAGGCCTTGCTGGCAATGCCAGCGGTGGGCAAGATCTTGAGCTGGCGCTCGACCTCGGCCATGGTGTCACGTGCCAGTTTTTCCGAGGTGGTGAGCAGCACCGCCGGCGAGGTGGGCCCATGCTCGGCCTGGCCCAGCAGGTCGACCGCGCACATCTCGCCGTCGACCGACTCGTCGGCAATCACCAGCGTTTCGGTCGGTCCGGCGAACAGGTCAATGCCAACCCGGCCGTACAGCTGGCGTTTGGCTTCAGCCACAAACATATTGCCCGGTCCCACCAGCATGTCCACGGCCGCCACCGACTCGGTGCCAATGGCCATGGCCGCCACCGCCTGCACACCGCCCAGCACCAGAATCTGGTCAGCGCCGGCAAAGTGCATGGCAGCGACGATGGCCGGGTGCGGCGCACCCTGGTACGGCGGCGCGGTGGCCACCACACGCGGCACGCCGGCGACCTTGGCGGTCAGCACGCTCATATGGGCCGAAGCGATCAGTGGGTACTTGCCGCCAGGCACGTAGCAGCCGGCCGCGTTGACCGGAATATGCCGGTGCCCCAGGATCACGCCGGGCAGGGTTTCCACCTCCACATCGCGCATGCTGTCGCGCTGGATCTGGGCAAAGTTGCGGATCTGGGTTTGGGCAAAGCGAATATCTTCAATCTCGCGGGCCGAGAGCTGGCGCACAGCCGCCTCGATCTGCCCCTGCGACAAGGCAAAGCTGGCCGGGTCCCAGCCGTCGAACTTGTGGCTGTACTCGCGCACGGCGGCGTCACCGCGTTGCTCGATGTCCTTCAGGATGCCGGTCACGGTGGCGCGCACCTGGGCATCGTCATCAGCCCGACCTTGGGCGTCTTTGCCCCGCTTGAGATAACGAATCATGACAACAACACCCTGGTTGATCTGGTCGAATGAAAAATTTGCATACGTATGCAATGTAGCCGACTGTGAGGCGCCCGGGTATCCGTAGTTTCCCGTAGAGCCGGCATCAACGGCCGCGCTGCCCGAACTGCTGGCGCACACGCGCCAACACATCCACATCGAGCTGCAGCAGCACATTGATCAGGTCGATCGGCACCCAGTTTTCCCGGATCAGGCCCTGCTCGGCGCTGTAAAAATCCATCACCCGCATGGTGATGGCGCGCCCGGTAGGCGGCAGGCCCAGCCAGCCACCACCCTGGTGCATCATGTGCCGGCTGGGCCAGCCACCGGTGGCCGAAAAACGGCCGTCGCCAATGCGCACATAGTGGCTGCCACCGTGTTGGCCCATGCCGGGCGGCTGGGGTTGCTTGGGGTCGCGCGGGAAGGCGGTGCGAAACGGCAGCTGGTGCACGTCCACAAAGCCATCGAGCCCGCGCGAGGTGCCGATGCCACTCGGGCCAAACCACATCATGTGCGGGTGCCAATAGTCGCGCTGCGGCATGGCCAGCAGGCCATCGCGCCCCAGGCTCAGGGTATCGTCATAGGCACCCAAGGAGGCTTGCATGGCCAGCGTCAGCGCCAGGCTGGCCGCTGATTCGGCTGGGTCCTGCGTCGCCAGCACCAGGCCGTCGCCCGCCAGTGGCCCGGGCCACATGCCCTCGAAGCCCGGGCTGGGTGGCAGCGGCCAGAAGCCCATCTGGCGAATGGCGTCCAACACGTCCAGCAACACCGTGCTTTGCACAATCAGGCCGTCGACCAGCTGGTGAAACTCGCCATAACGCAAATACAGCAGTTGACCGGTGGCTGGCAGGCCGAGCCAGTCGCCCTGGAAACGCCCGCACAGGTGACCGACCGCACCGACATAGTCACGCCCCTGGTAGTGGCCGCCAACCAACAATTCATCTCGCCGCTCCAGGTCCGGAAAAGCGTCCAACAGCGGCTGCCAGAAGGTCTGCGCGATGGCCGGCAGGCCCTGCACTTCGTTCCAGGGGTGGGAGCCGCGCCACTGCGCATCGGGGTGGTAGGCCTGCGCCAAATGGCGCTCTACCGTGCCAGGCTTGGCTTGGGCCAGGGCGTCCATCTGGCTGCGGACGGCCTGTTTGTTGGCGACATTCAGCGCGTCGGTCATCATG
>JBAXMQ010000089.1:0-13689 GCA_037134215.1 Betaproteobacteria bacterium | reverse complement strand
TGGACAGCGGTGCCCAGATGGCGTTTGTGGCCGAGCGCCTGCGCGGCGAGGTGGCACGTTTTGACATCACTGACAAGAGCGGCAAGGTAGTCGTGGCCAAGGACAAGCGGATCACGGCCCGCCACACGCGTGAGCTGGAGCAGACCGGTACAGAGCACATCAGCGTGCCCGAAGATTTCCTGGTCGGCCGGGTGGTGGCCCGCAACATCGTTGAGGCCGACACCGGTGAGATCATCGCCAAGGCCAACGAAGAGTTGACCGAAGCCCTGCTTAAAAAGCTGCGTGCTGCTGGCGTGCAGGAACTGGCTTGCATCTACACCAATGAGCTGGATCAGGGTGCGTACATTTCGCAGACCCTGCGCAGTGACGAGACCGTGGACGAGTTCGCTGCCCGCGTTGCGATCTACCGCATGATGCGCCCTGGCGAGCCGCCCACCGAGGACGCGGTGCAGGCGCTGTTCCAGCGCTTGTTCTACAACCCGGACACCTACGACCTGTCGCGCGTCGGACGCATGAAGTTCAATGCCAAGACCGGACGCGCAGAGTCGACCGGTGCCATGGTGCTGACCAACGAGGACATCCTGGCAGTGGTCAAGATCCTGGTGGACTTGCGCAATGGCCGCGGTGAGGTCGATGACATCGACCACCTTGGCAACCGTCGCGTGCGTTGCGTCGGCGAGCTGGCCGAAAACCAGTACCGCACCGGGCTGGCACGGATTGAAAAGGCCGTCAAGGAGCGTCTTGGTCAAGCCGAGCAAGAGCCGCTCATGCCGCACGACCTGATCAACAGCAAGCCGATCTCGGCCGCGCTCAAAGAATTCTTTGGCGCCTCTCAGCTGTCGCAGTTCATGGACCAAACCAACCCGCTGTCCGAGATCACGCACAAGCGTCGCGTCTCGGCGCTTGGCCCGGGCGGTTTGACGCGTGAGCGTGCCGGCTTTGAAGTGCGTGACGTGCACGTGACGCACTACGGCCGGGTCTGCCCGATCGAGACGCCCGAGGGCCCGAACATCGGCCTGATCAACTCATTGGCGCTTTATGCGCGACTCAACGAGTACGGTTTCATCGAAACACCTTACCGCCGTGTGATCGACAGCAAGGTCACGACTGAGATCGACTACCTGTCCGCCATCGAAGAGGGCAAGTACGTGATCGCCCAGGCCAATGCCGCACTCGACAAGCAGGGCGTCCTGACTGGCGAGCTGATCTCGGCACGCGAAGCCGGCGAATCGATCCTGGTGGGCGCCGAGCGGGTGCAGTACATGGACGTGTCGCCTTCACAAATCGTGTCGGTGGCAGCCTCCTTGGTGCCCTTCCTGGAGCACGACGACGCCAACCGCGCCTTGATGGGCGCCAACATGCAGCGTCAGGCTGTGCCCATTCTGCGTCCGGAAAAAGCCTTTGTGGGTACCGGCATCGAGCGGGTCTCAGCCGTTGACTCAGGCACTGTGGTCACCGCCACGCGGGGCGGGGTGGTCGACTATGTCGACGCCACCCGCGTCGTGGTCCGTGTCAATGACGCTGAAGCCCAGGCCGGCGAGGTGGGGGTAGACATCTACAACCTCATCAAGTACCAGCGCTCCAACCAGAACACCAACATCCACCAGCGACCCATCGTCAAGAAGGGGGACCGGCTGGCCAAGGGCGACGTCGTGGCCGACGGCGCCTCCACCGACCTGGGCGAGCTGGCGCTGGGCCAGAACATGCTGGTCGCGTTCATGCCCTGGAACGGCTACAACTTTGAGGATTCGATCCTCATCAGCGAGCGTGTGGTGGCGGAAGACCGTTACACCTCGATCCACATTGAAGAGCTGGTGGTGATGGCGCGCGACACCAAGCTGGGCTCGGAGGAAATCACCCGTGATATCCCCAACCTCAGCGAGCAGCAACTCAACCGTCTGGACGAGTCCGGCATCATCTACGTGGGTGCTGAAGTGCAGCCCGGCGACACGCTGGTCGGCAAGGTCACGCCCAAGGGTGAGACCACGCTGACACCAGAAGAAAAGCTGCTGCGCGCCATCTTCGGTGAGAAAGCCAGTGACGTGAAAGACACCTCGCTGCGCGTCGACCAGGGCTCGCAGGGGACCGTCATCGACGTGCAGGTGTTCACCCGCGAAGGCATCGTGCGTGACCGCCGTGCTCAGCAGATCATCGACGACGAACTCAAGCGCTTCCGTCTGGACCTGAACGACCAGCTGCGCATTGTGGAAGCAGACGCCTTCGACCGGATCGAAAAGCTGCTGGTTGGGCGGGTTGCCAATGGCGGACCACAAAAACTGGCCAAAGGCACCAAAATCGACAAAGCCTACCTGGCTGCCGTTGATAAGTTCCACTGGTTTGACATCCGTCCGGCCGAGGACGAGGTGGCCGGCCAGCTCGAAAGCATCAAGAATTCGCTGGAGCAAACCCGCCACAGCTTCGACCTCGCCTTTGAGGAAAAGCGCAAGAAGCTCACACAGGGCGATGAACTGCCTGCCGGCGTGCTCAAGATGGTCAAGGTCTACCTGGCCGTCAAGCGCAGGCTGCAGCCAGGCGACAAAATGGCCGGCCGTCACGGCAACAAGGGTGTGGTGTCCAAGATCGTCCCGGTCGAAGACATGCCTTATATGGCCGACGGCACACCGTGCGACATCGTGCTCAACCCGCTGGGCGTGCCTTCACGGATGAATGTGGGCCAGGTGCTGGAAGTGCACCTCGGCTGGGCTGCCAAGGGCATTGGCCAACGCATTGGCGACATGCTGCAGGCCGAGACCAAGATGGCCGAGCTGCGCCAGTTGCTCGAGTCGCTCTACAACGGCTCAGGCCGCAAGGAAGACATGTCCCAGCTCAGCGATGAGCAGGTGCTGGAGATGGCGGGCAACCTCAGTGCTGGTGCCACCTTTGCCACGCCAGTGTTCGATGGCGCGTCCGAACAAGAAATCCGCGACATGCTCAAGCTGGCCTACCCAGACGACATCGTCAAGGCCAAGGGGCTGACGGCAGCCCGCACCCAAGCCAACCTGTTCGACGGCCGCAGTGGTGACCTGTTCGAGCGCCCCACGACCATCGGCTACATGCACGTGCTCAAGCTGCACCATTTGGTCGACGACAAGATGCATGCCCGCTCCACCGGCCCGTACAGTCTGGTGACGCAGCAACCACTGGGCGGCAAGGCCCAGTTTGGTGGCCAGCGCTTTGGTGAGATGGAGGTATGGGCACTGGAGGCCTATGGCGCGTCTTACACGCTGCAGGAAATGCTGACGGTCAAGTCAGACGACGTGCAGGGCCGTACCAAGGTCTACGAAAGCATTGTCAAGGGTGAGCACTCGATCGAAGCCGGCATGCCGGAGTCCTTTAATGTGCTGGTCAAGGAAATACGCTCGCTCGGTATCGACATCGAACTGGAACGTTCCTGATGTTTTGCATGTTGGGCCCTCTTGCGCCGCAAGTGGGCCCAGCCTCGACTGATTAACAAGGAAATAGCGTCATGAAATCACTACTCGACCTGTTCAAGCAATTCACGCCGGATGAGCATTTCGATGCCATCAAAATCGGCATGGCTTCTCCCGAGAAAATCCGTTCCTGGTCATTTGGCGAAGTCAAAAAACCCGAAACCATCAACTACCGCACCTTCAAGCCCGAGCGCGACGGTCTGTTCTGCGCCAAGATTTTTGGCCCCATCAAAGACTACGAGTGCCTGTGCGGCAAGTACAAGCGGCTCAAGCACCGCGGCGTGATCTGCGAAAAGTGTGGCGTTGAAGTGACCCAGACCAAGGTGCGCCGCGAGCGCATGGGCCACATTGACCTGGCGGCACCCTGCGCCCACATCTGGTTTCTCAAGTCGCTGCCCAGCCGCCTTGGCCTGGTGCTGGACATGACACTGCGCGACATCGAGCGCGTGCTGTACTTTGAAGCCTATGTGGTGACTGACCCCGGCATGACCCCGCTGAAAAAATACAGCATCATGTCGGAAGACGATTTCGACGCCAAATTCAAGGAATACGGCGACGAGTTCCAGGCCAAGATGGGCGCCGAAGGCATCAAGGACCTGCTGCAAGGCATCGACATCGACGGTTCGATTGAAAAGCTGCGCAATGACCCAAGCGGCTCCGAACTCAAGATCAAGAAGAACGCCAAGCGCCTGAAACTGCTTGAGGCATTCAAGAAGTCCGGTATCAAGCCCGAATGGATGGTGCTCGACGTGCTGCCGGTGCTGCCGCCCGACCTGCGTCCGCTCGTTCCCTTGGATGGCGGGCGCTTTGCCACCTCCGACCTGAACGACCTGTACCGCCGCGTCATCAACCGCAACAGCCGACTGCGCCGTCTGCTGGAGCTCAAGGCGCCCGAAATCATTGCCCGCAATGAAAAGCGGATGCTGCAGGAAGCTGTGGACTCGCTGCTGGACAACGGCCGCCGTGGCAAGGCCATGACAGGCGCCAACAAGCGCGCCCTCAAGTCCTTGGCCGATATGATCAAGGGCAAAGGCGGCCGGTTCCGCCAGAACTTGCTGGGTAAGCGCGTCGACTACTCCGGGCGTTCCGTGATCGTGGTCGGCCCCACGCTCAAGCTGCACCAGTGCGGCCTGCCCAAGCTGATGGCGCTGGAGCTGTTCAAGCCCTTTATCTTCGCCCGCCTCGAAGCCATGGGCATTGCCACCACCATCAAGGCGGCCAAGAAGGAGGTCGAGACCGGCACCCCCGTGGTCTGGGACATCCTGGAAGAGGTGATCAAAGAGCACCCGGTGATGCTGAACCGGGCGCCCACGCTGCACCGCCTGGGCATTCAGGCTTTTGAGCCCATCCTGATCGAGGGCAAGGCCATCCAGCTGCACCCGCTGGTGTGCGCTGCGTTCAACGCTGACTTCGACGGTGACCAGATGGCTGTCCACGTACCGCTGTCGGTTGAGGCGCAGATGGAATGCCGCACCCTGATGCTGGCCTCCAACAACGTGCTGTTCCCCTCCAATGGCGAGCCGTCCATCGTGCCGTCGCAAGACGTGGTGCTGGGCTTGTACTACACCACCCGTGACCGCATCAACGGCAAGGGCGAAGGTCTGATTTTTTCAGACACGGGTGAGGTGCAGCGCGCTTTCGATGCCGGTGAAGTTGAGCTCAACTCACGCATCAATGTGCGGCTGACCGAGTACACCAAGAACAAGGAAACGGGCGAGTTCATCGGCTCCACCAAGCTGTGGGAAACCACAGCCGGCCGCGCCCTGCTGTCTGAGATCCTGCCCAAGGGCCTGCCTTTTGCCAACATCAACAAGGCGCTCAAGAAAAAAGAAATCTCCAAGCTGATCAACGTGTCCTTCCGCAAGTGCGGTCTTAAGGAGACGGTGGTGTTTGCCGACAAACTGCTGCAGGCTGGCTTCCGCCTCGCGACCCGTGCGGGTATTTCCATCTGCATCGACGACATGCTGGTGCCGCCGGAGAAGCCCGAAATCATCAGCCGGGCCCAAAAAGAGGTCAAGGAGATCGAACAGCAGTATGTGTCCGGCCTGGTCACTGCTGGTGAACGCTACAACAAGGTGGTGGACATCTGGGGCAAGTCGGGTGACGAAGTCTCCAAGGTGATGATGGCCAAGCTGTCCAAGGAGATGGTGACCGACCGCCATGGCAATCTGGTGCCTCAGGAGTCGTTCAACTCCATCTACATGATGGCTGACTCGGGTGCCCGCGGTTCCGCGGCCCAGATTCGTCAGGTGGCCGGCATGCGCGGCCTGATGGCCAAGCCTGACGGCTCCATCATCGAGACCCCCATCACCGCCAACTTCCGCGAAGGCCTGAATGTGCTGGAGTACTTTATCTCCACCCACGGCGCCCGAAAGGGCTTGGCTGATACCGCGCTCAAGACGGCCAACTCGGGCTACCTGACGCGCCGGCTGGTCGATGTGACCCAAGACCTTGTGGTGACCGAGCAGGATTGCGGCACGCACGACGGTTCGCTCATGCGCGCCATCGTCGAAGGCGGCGAGGTCATCGAGTCGCTGCGCGACCGTGTGCTGGGTCGGGTCACTGCCGAAGACGTGATGCATCCCGAAGACCGCTCTGTGTTGGCCGAGGCCGGTGTGATGCTGGACGAGGACATGCTCGAGGATCTGGAGAAGGCCGGGGTTGACGAAGTCAAGGTCCGCACGGCGCTGACCTGTGAAACCCGTTTCGGCATCTGCGCCAAGTGCTATGGCCGCGACCTGGGTCGCGGTGGCTTGGTCAACGGTGGTGAAGCTGTGGGTGTGATTGCGGCGCAGTCCATCGGCGAGCCCGGTACCCAGCTCACCATGCGCACCTTCCACATCGGTGGCGCGGCGTCCCGCGCGGCCATTGCCTCCAGCGTTGAAGCCAAGTCGAACGGCAGCATCGGGTTCAACCCGACCATGCGCTATGTGACCAACAGCAAGAAGGAACTGGTGGTGATTTCCCGTTCGGGCGAAATCGTCATCCATGACGAACATGGTCGCGAGCGGGAGCGTCACAAGGTGCCTTACGGCGCAGTGCTCACGGTCAAGTCTGACCAGGTGATCAAGGCCGGCGCCATTCTGGCCAACTGGGACCCGCTGACTCGCCCCATCATCACCGAGTTCGCCGGCAAGACCCAGTTCGAAAATGTCGAGGAAGGCCTCACCGTGGCCCGACAGGTGGACGAGGTCACGGGTTTGTCAACCCTGGTGGTGATCGATCCCAAGCGTCGTGGCGCGGCCAAGGTGGTACGGCCCCAGGTCAAACTGATCGATGCCTCCGGCAACGAGGTCAAGATCCCCGGTACCGACCACTCTGTGACCATCGGTTTCCCGGTGGGTGCTTTGGTGCAGGTGCGTGACGGTCAAGACGTCGCCCCTGGCGAGGTATTGGCCCGGATCCCGATCGAAGGTCAGAAAACGCGCGACATCACCGGCGGTCTGCCGCGGGTGGCCGAGCTGTTTGAAGCCCGCTCGCCCAAGGACAAGGGCGTGTTGGCCGAAATGACCGGTACTGTCTCCTTCGGCAAGGAAACCAAGGGCAAGATTCGACTGCAGATCACGGACCCCGAAGGTGCGATCTGGGAAGAGCTCGTGCCCAAGGAGAAAAACATCCTGGTGCACGAGGGCCAGGTGGTCAACAAAGGCGAGAGCGTGGTGGACGGCCCGGCCGATCCGCAGGACATCCTGCGGCTGCTGGGTGCTGAAGAGCTCGCCCGCTACATCGTCGACGAGGTTCAGGACGTGTACCGGCTGCAAGGTGTCAAGATCAACGACAAGCACATTGAGGTGATCGTGCGCCAGATGCTGCGCCGGGTCGTGGTCGAAAACGCTGGCGACTCCAGCTACATCAACGGCGAACAGGTCGAGCGTTCGGAAATGCTCAACACCAACGACGCCTTGCGC
Organism: Betaproteobacteria bacterium; assembly: GCA_037134215.1. Taxonomy (GTDB): domain Bacteria; phylum Pseudomonadota; class Gammaproteobacteria; order Burkholderiales; family Burkholderiaceae_C; genus Rhodoferax. The sequence continues at coordinate 6,350 of JBAXMQ010000089.1, read as the reverse complement.
GCCGATGGCAAGTTGGCGGCCACCTTCACCAACCTGCTGCTGGGCATCACCAAGGCCTCGTTGTCGACCGACAGCTTCATCAGCGCGGCTTCTTTCCAGGAAACCACCCGTGTCCTGACCGAAGCAGCGATCATGGGCAAGCGAGACGAGCTGCGTGGCCTCAAGGAAAATGTGATCGTCGGACGCCTGATTCCTGCTGGCACCGGCATGGCCTACCACGAGGCCCGCAAGGTTCGCGAAAACATGGACGACGCCGAGCGCCGCGCCATCGCGGATGCCGAAGCGGCCGAGCTGGCCGGCGATGCCGAGCTGGCCGCGGCGGGCGAAGGCGCTGTCACCGAATAGCCTTTGCTATAACAAGAATAGCGCCTCAAGCCCGCTGTATATGGGCTTGAGGCGTTTTTCATGGTGAACCCAACCCAAGTCAGCGTGCAGCCGCCCCTGTGGCGTCAGTTGCAGGCGGCGTCCCAGATGGTGCTGGCCGTGCAGCAGGGCACCTCCGGCACCGCCGCCTTGGCGCAGCTGGCACCAGACCTGCGTCCGGGCGTGCAGGCCTTGACGTTTCAGGTGCTGCGTCACTGGGGCCGGGCCCAAGGTGTCTGTCGGCTGCTGGTCAGCCGTGCGCCACCGCCTGCCGCGCAGGCCCTGCTGGCTACCGCGGTGGCCCTCTTGCTCGCAGACACCGATCTGGGCGCCCGCTATGAGGTGTTCACCCTGGTGAACCAGACCGTAGAGGCCGCCAAAAAAGGGCTGTCTACCCGTCCCCAGGCCAGTTTCCTGAACGCCTGTCTGCGCCGCTTTCTGCGCGAACGGGCCGATCTGGTGCGCGCTGCCGACCAGCTGCCCCAGTCGCAGTGGAACCATCCAGCCTGGTGGATCGACCGTTTGCGCCACGACTGGCCCGAGCAATGGCAAGCAATTCTGCGCGCCAACCATGTCGCGGCCCCGATGACGCTGCGTGTCAATGCCCGCCAATCAGACCCCGTGTCCTACCTGGCGCAGTTGCAGGCGGCCGGAATGCCGGCGCAATGGGTGGGGGCCAGTGGCGTGACCCTGTCTCAAGCCAAGTCTGTCACTGCGCTACCGGGCTTTGCCCAGGGCATGGTGTCGGTCCAGGACCCGGCGGCGCAATTGGCAGCGCCCCTTCTGTTGTCGGGGCTGGCCAGCGCAGGCCGGCTGCGCGTACTCGACGCCTGTGCCGCGCCCGGCGGCAAAACCGCCCATTTGCTGGAGCTGGCCGACTGCGACCTCACCGCGCTGGACCTGGACCCGCTGCGCTGCGAGCGCATTCATCAAAACCTGCAACGCCTGGGCCTGCAGGCCCGGGTGGTGGTGGCCGACGCCGCCGTGCTGTCCAGTTGGTGGGACGGGCAGCTGTTTGATGCCATCTTGCTCGACGCGCCCTGCTCCGCGTCGGGCATCGTCCGTCGACACCCGGACGTGCCTTGGCTGCGCCGTCCCAGCGACATTGCGCAGCTGGCGGTGATTCAGCAGCGGCTGCTGACAGCCTTGTGGCCGGCCTTGCGGCCAGGGGGACGGCTGCTTTACAGTACCTGTTCTGTTTTTCGTGCCGAGGGGGACAGCCAGATCGAAACGTTTCTTGCAAACAACACCCAGGCCCGATTGCTGCCCTCTCCCGGCCATTTGCTACCGGTTTCAAGTCCAGGGGTCGGGCCCGTCCCGGACAATCCTAGTAGTGAACACGACGGCTTCTATTACGCCTTGCTGGAAAAACAGCCGCTCTGACGGGTTGGGCTGGTGGGCGTGGCTGTGCTTGGCCTGCGTTTTCTGGCTGCCGGTAGCGGCCCAAGCCCAAGGCTTGGAGGTGACGCAGCTTCAGCTAGACCGCAGCGGCGACGCGGTGCTGCTGTCGGCGTCAGTCCCGTTTGAGCTGCCGCAGGCGGTGGAGGAGGCGCTGCTCAAAGGCGTCCCCGTGATCTTTGTCGCTGAGGCGGACATCTATCGGGAGCGGTGGTACTGGACCAACAAGCGCGTGGTCAGTGCCCAACGCCACCTGCGGCTTGCGTTTCAGCCGCTGACCCGGCGCTGGCGCCTGAACATCGCCGCCGGCGTCTTCACGGCCGGGTTGGGCATGGCGCTGACACAGTCTTTTGACACACTGCCCGACGCACTGGCGGCGGTGCAACGTATCTCGCGCTGGAAAATTGCTGACGTCAGTGACCTTGAGCCGGGCCAGCGGCACCTGGTGGACTTCCGCTTCCGGCTCGATGCCAGCCAGTTGCCCCGGCCTCTGCAGATCGGAACTCTGGGCGACACCGACTGGAGCCTGTCGGCCAGCGCCAGCCGAACACTGCCCCCAGAAGGCGCCAAGTGAGCCAGCCGCTGCCATCCACCGCCAGCCGGCCTTCAGTGCGGCGCAACCCGCGCGCGTTGCGCTGGGCGCTGGCCGTCGGTCTCGCAGTGATGATCGCCGTCGGGCTGGTCTTGCTGCTGCTGCTGACCCAGGCCACCAACAACCGCGACATGTATGAGCAGAACTACGCGCACCTGTTCGTCCTCAACGTGGTGGTGGCCGGCGCCCTGCTGGTCGTCATCCTGTGGATTGCCTACAGGCTGCTCAAGCGTATGCGCCAGGGCAAGTTTGGCAGCCGCTTGCTGGTCAAGCTGGCCGCCGTCTTTGCACTGGCCGGCTTTGCGCCCGGCGTGCTGATTTATGTGGTGTCTTATCAGTTCGTCGCCCGCTCGATTGAATCTTGGTTTGACGTCAAGGTTGAGGGCGCGCTGGATGCGGGACTCAACCTGGGCCGCGCCACCATCGAAACCCTGTCCACAGATTTGGTGAACAAGGCGCGCACGGCGGGCACCGAGCTGGCAGACGTTCCCGACGCACGTCTGACCCTGCCGCTGGAGCGGGCACGCGACCAACTCGGTGCGAGCGACCTGCTGCTCTGGAGCGGGACCGGACAATTGCTCGCCGCCACCGGCCGCTCCCAGTACCAGCTCAACCCCGACAGGCCCAGCGTCCAACAGTTCCGGCAGGCCCGAGCGCAACGTGCCATCACCTGGACCGAAGGGCTTGAAGACGCCATCCCGGGTGCGCCTGCCAAGGCGCAAATCAAGGCCTTGGTGCTGGCCTCCAGCGCGAGCCTGGGGCTGCTGGCAGAGCCGCGCTTTCTGCTCGCTACCCTGATCCTGCCGCCCAACCTGGTGGCCAACGCCCTCGCGGTGACCGAGGCCAACCGCGAATACCAGGAGCGGGCGCTGGCGCGCGAAGGGCTCAAGCGCATGTACATCGGCACCTTAACGCTCACCCTGTTTCTGGCCGTCTTTGGTGCCGTTTTGCTGGCTGTGGTGCTGGGCAACCAGATCGCTCGGCCCCTGCTGCTGCTGGCCGACGGCGTGCGCCAGGTGGCGGCTGGCGACCTGACGCCCAAGACATCCTTGCAAGGGCGGGATGAGCTCGACGGCCTGACCCGATCGTTCGCACAGATGACCCAGCAGCTGGCCGACGCCCGGCAGGCGGTTGAATCCAGCATCGGGCAGGTGGACGCCGCCCGTGCCAACCTGCAAACCATTCTTGACAACCTCACCGCCGGCGTGGTGGTGCTGGACGCGCAGGGCCGCGTGGTGTCATCCAACCCCGGCGCCACCCGGATTCTGAGGGTGCCGCTGGCAGCCTGTCAGGGACGACCCCTGGCTGAAATAGAAGGTTTAGAGGCTTTTGCTGCAGATATCCAGGCCCAATTTGACGCCTTTTTGGGCGCTCGGCGCGAGCACGGGGCAGACCACTGGCAGCAATCCTTCGAGCTGGGTGGGTCAGCGGCGCGCCAGGCGGGCCGCCCGGATGACACCCTGACCCTGGTGGTGCGCGGAGCCGAGTTGCCGGGGGCCGCCTATTTGCTGGTGTTCGACGACATTTCCGAGATCGTGTCAGCCCAGCGAGCCCAGGCCTGGGGCGAGGTAGCCCGCCGGCTGGCCCACGAGATCAAGAACCCGCTCACGCCCATCCAGCTGTCTGCCGAGCGACTGGCGCACAAGCTGGATGGCAAGCTGGCGCCGCCCGAGCAGGCCTTGCTGACCAAATCGGTCAAAACCATCGTCGACCAGGTGGATGCCATGAAGCGCCTGGTCAATGAGTTTCGCGACTTTGCACGCCTTCCGGCGGCAGAGCTCAAACCGCTGGACCTCAACGGGCTGGTGGCCGATGTGCTGCACCTGTACGCCAGTGAGGGCACGCCAGTCCCCATTGCCGCAGAACTTGATGCCAAAGCGCCGGCCATCGCCGGTGATGCCGAGCAGCTGCGTCAGGTGCTGCACAACCTGATCCAGAATGCGCTTGATGCCACCGAATCGGCCGGCCATCATGGCCCCGCCTTCAGCGTCAATGTGCGCACCCAGTGGAATGCAGCGACCGGCCGGGTCCGCCTGAGCGTGCTCGACAGCGGCGCCGGCTTTACCGAGCACATCCTCAAGCGCGCCTTTGAGCCCTACATCACCACCAAGGCCAAGGGCACCGGCCTTGGGCTGGCAGTGGTGAAGAAAATTGCCGACGAACACGGTGCCCGCATTGACCTGGGCAACCGGCTGTCGGATGGTGCCGTGATAGGCGCGCAAGTGTCGTTATCATTCGCCACAAGCACGGACCATCAGATCCTTGCGGACAACCCGGTCTAATCCCAAGGAACGCGCTGAACATGGCAAACATACTGGTGGTTGACGACGAACTCGGCATCCGCGACCTGTTGTGGGAAATCCTCAACGACGAAGGCCACCAGGTTGAGGTGGCGGAAAACGCCGCCCAAGCCCGTGCCGCCCGCCTGCGTGCCCGGCCCGATCTGGTGTTGCTGGACATCTGGATGCCCGACACCGACGGCGTCACCCTGCTCAAGGAATGGTCCGCCAATGGCGTCTTGACGATGCCAGTCATCATGATGAGCGGCCACGCCACCATCGACACCGCAGTGGAGGCCACCAAAATCGGTGCAGCAGCCTTTCTGGAAAAACCGATCACCCTGCAAAAACTGCTCAAAGCTGTGGACCAGGGCTTATCACGCAACGGCAACGGCAACGGCAACGGCAACGGCACTGGCACCGGCACCAAACCCGGTGCAGCCCAGCCCGTGCCGGCCAGTGCGTCCGTCAGCATGAGCGTGGCAGTGCCTGCTGTAGCCCTGGAGCCCGCGTTGCAGCCGCAACAAAGCTTTGCGCTGGACCAGCCCCTGCGGGAGGCCCGCGACGGGTTCGAGAAAGCTTACTTTGAGTACCACCTGGCCAAAGAGAACGGCTCCATGACCCGCGTGGCCGAAAAAACCGGGCTGGAGCGCACTCACCTCTACCGCAAGCTCAAGCAACTCGGTGTAGACCTGAGCAAAGGCAAACGCGTCGCCCTGTAAAGTGCCGGCAGCCCCTCCGCTGCTGCTATACTTTCGCTCCTTGGCCCGGTAGCTCAGTCGGTAGAGCAGAGGATTGAAAATCCTTGTGTCGGTGGTTCGATTCCGCCCCAGGCCACCAGTATTGAAGCCCCCTTGTTTTTTTGCAAGCGGGGCTTTTTTCATCGCCGAATGGGGCATAGCGGGGTGGTCCAGTTCGGCTGAGTTCGGTGCTTGGTTCGGTCAAAGGCGCTGGGCATTATCGTGAAGAACCTGGACACCCAGTTTGATCGTGAAATGGGCGAGCGATTCGTAGCCTTGGAGCCCGCAGGCGGGTACGAAACACGCAGCGCAGCTGCAAATTCAGTTGTCGGCCACGGGTCGAAAAGGCCGGCCAGGCGCCTCAGACAAGCTCAGAGAAGGAGTGTTTTGATGCAATGCGATTCAGTAGCAAACTAGCGAAAGATTAATCACTATGCTCGGAGCAATTACCGGCGATGTCATTGGCTCAGCCTATGAATTCAAGAACCTCCGAAGCAAGGCGTTTGAACCTCTGTTTCATCCCGAAGCCGGATTCACTGACGACACAGTTTGTACTGTTGGAATTGCAGATGCACTGATTCGCGGCAGTGATCCAGCATCCACTTTGCAGACGTGGTGCCAACGCTACGCCGAGAACGGCGGCTGGGGTCAAAGGTTTGCGCTTTGGATCTTTGAAGATCCTCCTCAACCTTATGGAAGTTGGGGCAATGGAGCAGCCATGCGCATATCTCCGGTCGGCTTTCTGGCGAGTACCGAGGAAGAAGCAGTGCAGTGGGCGGATGCAGCCACCATATTCACGCACAACCATCCAGAAGCAGTTGACTCGGCGAGAGCTGTGGCGCTGGCAATTTTCTGGTCTCGCAATAAGATGGAGACAACGCAGATTGCAGCCAATTTGACTCAGCGCTTTGGCTATGATCTTAGCCCCCGAGTTCGACACCAAATGACGCAAGTTGTTGATTCATATAGGGCTCGCTT
>JBAXMQ010000088.1:0-14013 GCA_037134215.1 Betaproteobacteria bacterium | reverse complement strand
CGACGTCGCAGAACGGGCAGCGCCGCGTGCACTTGTCGCCCATGATCATGAAGGTGGCCGTGCCCTTGCCAAAGCACTCGCCGATGTTGGGGCAGGAGGCCTCCTCGCACACCGTCACCAGCTTGTTGCTGCGCAGGATGTCCTTGATCTCATAAAACCGGGTGCTCGGGCTGCCGGCCTTGACGCGGATCCAGTCGGGCTTTTTCAGCACCTCACCCGGCTGCACCTTGATCGGGATACGCGAGAGTTTGGCACCGGCCTTTTGCTTGGCGCTGGCGTCGTAGGTGGCGGTGCTTTGCGCGTCGCGCACGGTGTTGGCGGTGGTCATGCGGTTCCTGCGGTGAAGGTGGAAGCGGTCAGGGTGCCAGGTAGGCGGCGAGCTTGCCAGCCAACAGGTCCGCCGCAGCCTGCCAATCCACCTGGACACCAATTGTAGAAAGGTCCACCGTGGCCAGCCCGGCATAGCCGCAGGGGTTGATACGCGAGTAGGGTTCCAGGTCCATCGCCACATTGAGCGCCACACCGTGGTAGGTGCAGTGCCGGCTCACCTTGATGCCCAGCGCAGCGATCTTGCCCAGCCCGGTAAACACCGGCGCCGCAGCCGGCCCGTCGGCCCTGGCCGGACGCTGCGGCAGCAGTGCGTGCGAGCCCGGGTCGTCCAGCCGCACATAGATGCCGGGCGCGCCGCCCACCCGGTGCCCGGTCACGCCAAAATGGCCCAGGGTTCGGATCACCGCTTCTTCCAGCCGGTACACGTACTCTTTGACAAAGTAGCCGGCGCGCTGCAGGTCCAGCAGCGGGTAGGCCACCACCTGGCCCGGGCCGTGGTAGGTCACCTGACCACCGCGGTTGGTCTGCACCACCGGGATGTCGCCTGGGTTGAAAATATGCTCTGTTTTGCCCGCCAGCCCTTGTGTGTAAACGCTGGGGTGCTCACAAATCCATAGCTGATCCGGGGTCTCGGCGCCTCGTTCGGCGGTGAAGGCCTGCATCGCTTCCACCGTGGGCAGGTAGGGCACCCGGCCGAGAATTTGGGGCGACAGCTCCACGGTGCGCTACAGCACCACCTTCACCATCGGGTGGGTGGACAGGGTGCGGTACAGCTCGTCGAGCTGCTCCCGGCTGGTGGCGGTGATGGTGATGGTGACGCCCAGGTATTTGCCGCCCTTGCTTTCGCGCAGCTCGATGGTGCTGGCGTCAAAGTCGGGGTCAAAAGCCAGCGCAATGGTGGTGATGGCGTGCACCAGGCCATCCACCTTGACGCCCATCACCTTGATCGGAAAGCTGGACGGGTAAGTGATCAGCGACGGCGGCGCCTCGGGTGGGACCGGTGTCGTCATGGCGGCTTTCAGGCAGCGACCGCACTGCGCGAGGCCAGCTTGGCCTCTTGGTAGCCGGCGTACAGGCGCTCGGCCACAGGGCCGGGCCGGCCGCCGCCCACCGGTTTGCCGTCCAAGCTGGTGATGGCCAGCACTTCTTTGCTGGCGCTGGACAGCAGCAGTTCGTCGGCCTGCAGCACTTCCTCACGGCTGATGCGGCGCAGGCTAAAACCTATGCCCTGCTGCTGGCAGATTTCCTCGATCAGGCCGTAGCGGATGCCCTCGAGCACCAGGTTGTCATTGGGCGTTCCCAGCACCAGGCCGCCCTTCACCACCCAGACGTTGCTGGCGGCGGCCTCACTCAGGTAGCCGTCGCGGAACATGACGGTTTCGGTGGCGCCGGCATCAAAGCTAATTTGCCGAGAAAACACGGCGCCGAGCAGGCTGGTGCTCTTGATGTGGGCTTTTTCCCAGCGGAAATCATCGGCTGTGACGCAGGCCACGCCCTGTCGGCGCGCGGCCTCGCTCGGGACGCTCATCTTGTTGCTCATCACAAACACCGTGGGCGTGATGTCCTGCGGCATGACGTGGTCGCGCATGGCCACGCCGCGGGTCACCTGGATGTAGATCATCTGATCGCTATTTTGGCCGCCAGCCCCTGTGGATTGGACGTAGTCTGCTATCAATTTAGATGCAACAGCGGCCCATTCGCTGCGATTCATTGGGTTGGCGATGCGCAACTCGGTCAAACTGCGTTCCAGCCGCGCCATGTGCTGGGCAAAGCGGAAGGGCTGGCCGCCGTAGACCGGCACCACCTCATAGACACCGTCACCAAAGATAAAGCCCCGGTCCATCACGCTGATCTTGGCGTTTTGGAGTTCGGTGAACTCACCGTTGAGGTAGCAGGGCAGAGGGGGGAGCTGGTTCATAACTTGATTATGCCGCGCAGGCACCCTATGGTGAGGCCAGCCGCCAAGGTGCGCCAGAGCCTCCTGAATCGCAAGACGCCGCCCACGTGCGGGTTTCTACGTATAATCGAAGGCTTTGTGACAATTGCCAAGTTGTAACCCGGGTGTAACGTGATATGCCGATAATTGTCGCGAGCACAAGCTACGAGGCGGATGACGAAGCGAATGCGCGTGGTGTTGAGCCGCACAAGCCGCTGACCGCTGAAGAAGCCAGGGCCCTGCGACAGCGGGACCCGTCGGTGTCGGCCTGGCAGGTGGTGCGGTGGCAGGCTTTGACAGGTACGCTGCTGACCTTGCTCACTTGGGCAGTCACCCAGTCATCAGGCACAGCCTGGTCGGCGGGTTACGGCGCGTTGGCGGTGGTGTTACCGGCGGCGCTGTTTGCGCGGGGCTTGCTGAGCCGCGTGGCACTGGCCAGCCCCGGGGCTGCGGTGGCGGGGTTTTTTGTGTGGGAAATGGTCAAGATAGGCTTGACGCTGGCGATGTTGTTCGCGGCGCCTAAGCTGGTGACGGGCCTAAGTTGGCCGGCGATGCTGGTGGGCTTGGTGGTGACGATGAAGGTGTATTGGGTGGCGCTGTTGGTGCGCCCCAAGAAAACAGTAATGACGGCGCCCGGAATGGGCGCCCCAAATTGAATAACGAGTAAACAGATGGCTGCTGAACACGGACCGACCGCTGGTGAATACATTGTTCACCACCTGACGCATCTGCAGAACAAACCGATGAAGGGGGTGATCGATTTTTCGGTTTACAACCTCGATTCCATTTTCTGGTCGGTGCTCCTGGGCGTCATGGGCACATTTTTTCTTTGGAAAGCGGCCAAATCGGCCACGGCCGGTGTACCAGGCCGTTTCCAGGCCGCGGTCGAGATTTTGGTTGAAATGGTCGAGACCCAGGCCAAAGGCATCATCCACAACGCACAGAGCCGCAAGCTGGTCGCGCCGCTCGCGCTGACGGTGTTTGTCTGGATTTTCCTACTCAACGCCATGGACTTTCTGCCGGTTGATCTGATTCCCAAGATCTGGGAACTGATCTACGGCGCCGCCGGCCATGACCCGCATCACGCCTACATGCGCGTCGTGCCCACCGCCGACCTGTCCACCACGTTGGGCATGTCCATCTCGGTGCTGCTGGTGTGTTTGTTCTACAACATCAAAATCAAGGGCTTCGGCGGCTGGGTGCATGAGCTGTTTACCGCCCCATTCGGCGCCCACCCCCTGCTCTGGCCCATCAATTTCCTGATGCAGATGATTGAATTTGCCGCCAAGACCGTGTCACACGGCATGCGACTGTTCGGCAATATGTACGCCGGCGAGCTGGTGTTCATGCTGATCGCCCTGATGGGTGGTGGCGCTGCCCTGTCGCTGTCAGGCATCCTGTTGCCAATCGGCCAAGTCATCGTCGGCTCGATCTGGGCTATCTTCCACATCCTGATCGTGGCCCTGCAAGCATTCATCTTTATGATGCTGACCCTGGTGTATGTGGGCCAAGCCCACGATGCCCACTGATCATTCCGGTTTTCCAGCGTTTCCCTTTCCTTTTTCTTTAACCATTCACTTTTATCCTCAGGAGCTTTAAATGGAACACGTACTCGGCTTTGTTGCACTCGCTGCCGGTCTCATCATTGGTCTGGGCGCCGTTGGCGCATGCATCGGCATCGGCATCATGGGCAGCAAGTACCTGGAGTCGGCCGCGCGCCAACCCGAGCTGATGAACGAACTGCAAACCAAGATGTTCCTGCTGGCCGGTCTGATCGACGCGGCCTTCCTGATCGGTGTTGGTATCGCGATGATGTTCGCGTTCGCCAACCCGTTCGTGCTGAAGTAATCGGCGGCTTTTTTACCCAACTGACTGAAAGGGTGTTGCTGTGAGTATCAACGCAACCCTGTTCGTCCAGATCTTCGTTTTGGCGATCCTGGTGTGGTTCACGATGAATTTCGTGTGGCCGCCCATCGCTGCCGCGCTGGACGAACGTGCCAAAAAGATCGCCGACGGCTTGGCCGCCGCCGACCGGGCCAAAGCCGAGCTCTCATCCGCCAACAAGCGGGTTGAAGACGAGCTGGCCAAGTCGCGAACCGAGACGGCGGCCCGCCTGGCGGATGCCGAGCGCCGTGCGCTGGCCATCATCGAAGAAGCCAAGACCCGGGCCACTGACGAGGGCGGCAAGATCGTCGCGGCCGCCAAGGCCGAGGCCGAGCAGCAGACCGTCAAAGCACGGGAAGCCCTGCGTGAGCAGGTGGCGGCACTGGCGGTCAAGGGCGCTGAGCAGATCCTGCGCCGGGAGGTCAATGCCAGCGTGCATGCTGACCTGCTGGGTCGTCTGAAGACTGAGCTGTAAGAGGACACCATGGCCGAACTCGCCACCATTGCACGTCCTTACGCCGAAGCACTGTTCAAGGCTGCCAGCGCAGACCTTGCCAGTGTGTCGGTCTGGGTCGAGGCCCTGAAGGATATTGCCGGCAATGCGCAACTTCAGCAGTTTGCCGACAACCCCAATGCAACATCCGCCCAGGTGTTTGATGTGATGACCGGTGTGGCCAAGGTAGACCTGCCGGACATGGCCAGGAACTTTCTGCGCACCGTGATAGAGAACGGCCGCTTGGCTGTGCTGCCCGAAATCGCGGCACAGTTCCGGGCGTTGAAAAATGCGCAGAGCGGCTCGTCCGATGCCGTGGTGTTCAGCGCGTTTGCCATCGAGGCAAATGCCCTGGCCGAACTGGGTGTCACGCTGGAGAAGCGCTTCGCTCGCAAGCTCAATCTGTCGGTCGAACTGCAGCCCGAGTTGATCGGTGGCGTTCGAGTGGTGGTGGGGGACGAGGTCCTTGACTGTTCGGTCAAAGCCCGTCTGGAACAAATGAAAGTGGCATTGACAGCCTGAGGCCCCAAGCCCGGACTGCCAGCCCAACCAAAGAAAGAAGGAAAGAGTCATGCAACTCAATCCCGCAGAAATCTCTGAACTGATCAAGAGCCGGATCGAAGGCCTGTCCGCCAGTGCCAATGTCCGTAACCAGGGCACGGTTGTCTCCGTGACCGACGGCATTTGCCGCATCCACGGCCTGTCCGATGTGATGCAGGGCGAAATGCTGGAGTTCCCGGCTGGCAGCGACGGCCTGCCGACCTACGGTCTGGCACTCAACCTCGAGCGCGACTCGGTCGGCGCCGTGGTGCTGGGTGCCTATGAGCACATCTCCGAAGGCGATACCGTCAAGTGCACGGGCCGTATTTTGGAAGTGCCGGTGGGTCCCGAACTCAAAGGCCGTGTGGTGAACGCCCTGGGCCAGCCGATCGACGGCAAGGGCCCGATCAACGCCAAAATGACCGACGTGATCGAAAAGGTCGCACCTGGCGTGATCGCTCGCGAATCGGTGAGCCAGCCGATGCAGACCGGCCTCAAGTCGATCGACTCCATGGTCCCGGTTGGTCGGGGCCAGCGCGAGCTGATCATTGGTGACCGTCAAACCGGCAAGACCGCCGTGGCCATTGACGCCATCATCAACCAGAAGGGTCAGAACATGACCTGCGTGTATGTCGCTATCGGCCAAAAGGCCTCCAGCGTCAAGAACGTGGTGCGTTCGCTGGAGCAAGCCGGCGCCATGGAGTACACCATTGTGGTGGCGGCCACGGCTTCCGAATCCGCCGCCATGCAGTACGTCAGCGCCTACTCGGGCTGCACCATGGGCGAGTATTTCCGTGACCGCGGCGAAGATGCACTGATTGTGTACGACGACCTGTCCAAGCAGGCCGTGGCCTATCGCCAAGTGTCCCTGCTGCTGCGTCGCCCGCCCGGCCGGGAAGCCTACCCCGGCGACGTGTTCTACCTCCACAGCCGTCTGCTGGAGCGCGCGGCCCGAGTGAACGCCGATTACGTCGAAGCCTTCACCAAAGGCGCCGTCAAAGGCAAGACCGGTTCGCTGACGGCCCTGCCCATCATTGAAACCCAGGCGGGTGACGTGTCGGCCTTCGTGCCCACCAACGTGATCTCGATCACCGACGGCCAGATCTTCCTGGAAACCTCGCTGTTCAACGCTGGCATCCGGCCCGCCATCAACGCGGGTATCTCGGTGTCACGCGTCGGCGGTGCAGCCCAGACCAAGCTGATCAAGAACCTGTCCGGCGGTATCCGGACCGACCTCGCCCAGTACCGTGAACTGGCGGCCTTTGCCCAGTTTGCCTCGGACCTGGACGAAGCCACCCGCAAGCAGCTCGACCGCGGTGCCCGCGTGACCGAGTTGCTCAAGCAGGCTCAGTACAGCCCGCTGTCGGTGTCGCTCATGGGTTCGACATTGTTCGCCGTGAACAAGGGTTTCCTCGATGACATCCCGGTCAACAAGGTGCTGGCGTTCGAACACGGTTTGCATGCCTACCTCAAGGACAAGCACGCCGCCTTGCTGGCCAAGCTCGAAGCTGCCAAGGCCATGGACAAGGACGCTGAGGCCGAATTGGCCACAGGCATCGCCGCCTTCAAGAAAACTTTCGCCTGAGATTGACCTGAAGTAACAGCGAAGGAATCTCTTTATGGCAACAGGCAAGGAAATTCGCGGCAAGATCAAGAACTTCGAGAGCACGAAGAAGATCACGAAGGCCATGGAGATGATCTCGGTCTCCAAGATGCGCAAGGCGCAGGAGCGCATGCGGGCGGCCCGTCCCTATGCGGACAAGGTGCGCAACATCGCGGCCAACCTCGGTCAGGCCAACCCCGAGTATGTGCACCCGTTCATGAAGGCCAACGACGCGCGCGTGACCGGCATGATTGTGGTCACTACCGACAAGGGCCTGTGCGGCGGCCTCAACACCAACGTGCTGCGGGTCGTCACCAACAAGCTGCGCGAACTGCAAGCCGCTTCGGTGGCGGTGCAGGCGGTGGCCATCGGCAACAAGGGCTTCGGCTTTTTGAACCGCATCGGCGCCAAGGTGGTGTCACACGTGACGCAACTGGGCGACAAGCCCCATCTGGAGCGCCTGATCGGCCCGGTCAAGGTGCTGCTCGATGCCTATGCCCGGGGCGAAATCAACGCGGTCTACCTGTCCTACACCCGCTTCATCAACACCATGAAGCAAGAGGTCGTGCTGGAGCAGTTGCTGCCGCTGTCGGCTGCCAAGATGCAGGCTGACACCCGCGCCAGCGAAAGCGCCACGGGCGCCAAGCACGGCTGGGACTACATCTATGAGCCCGATGCCCAGGCGGTGATTGATGACCTGCTGGTGCGCTATGTTGAGGCGCTGGTGTACCAGGCGGTGGCTGAAAACATGGCGTCCGAGCATGCGGCGCGCATGGTGGCCATGAAGGCGGCCACCGACAACGCAGGCAATGTGATCGGCGAGTTGAAGCTGGTCTACAACAAAACCCGTCAAGCGGCGATCACCAAGGAATTGTCCGAGATCGTCTCCGGAGCTGCCGCGATCGGGGCCTAAGCCCGCCGCACCCGCAGTTCGCAAGATTCAAATTTATTGGAGCAAACAAAATGGCTCAAGCCCAAGGAAAAATTGTTCAGTGTATTGGTGCGGTGGTGGACGTGGAATTTCCACGTGACCAGATGCCCAAGATTTACGACGCCCTCAAACTCGAAGGCTCGACACTGACGCTGGAAGTCCAGCAGCAACTCGGCGACGGCATCGTGCGCACCATTGCGCTCGGTTCGTCTGACGGCCTGCGCCGCGGGCTGATGGTCAGCAACACTGCTGAGCCCATCATGGTGCCGGTCGGTACCGCAACGCTGGGCCGCATCATGGACGTGCTGGGCGCGCCAATTGACGAGCGTGGCCCGGTCAACGCAGCCAAGCACATGTCGATTCACCGCAAGGCACCGTCTTACGACGAGCTGAGCCCTTCGCAGGAACTGCTGGAAACCGGCATCAAAGTGATTGACTTGGTGTGCCCATTTGCCAAGGGCGGCAAGGTCGGCCTGTTCGGTGGCGCCGGTGTGGGCAAGACCGTGAACATGATGGAGCTGATCAACAACATCGCCAAGGCCCACTCCGGTCTGTCGGTGTTTGCCGGTGTGGGTGAACGGACCCGTGAAGGCAATGATTTTTACCATGAGATGGCTGACTCCGGCGTGGTGAACCTGGAAAAGCTCGAAGACTCCAAAGTGGCGATGGTCTACGGCCAGATGAATGAGCCCCCAGGCAACCGGCTGCGCGTGGCCCTGACCGGTTTGACGATTGCTGAGTCGTTCCGCGACGAAGGCCGTGACGTGCTGTTCTTCGTGGACAACATCTACCGCTATACGCTGGCCGGCACCGAAGTGTCGGCACTGCTGGGCCGTATGCCTTCCGCCGTGGGCTACCAGCCTACCCTGGCCGAAGAAATGGGCCGTCTGCAGGAGCGCATCACCTCCACCAAGGTCGGCTCCATCACGTCCATTCAGGCCGTGTACGTGCCTGCCGACGACTTGACCGACCCGTCACCTGCCACCACCTTCGCCCACCTGGACTCCACTGTGGTGCTGAGCCGCGACATTGCCTCGCTGGGCATTTACCCCGCCGTGGACCCGCTGGACTCAACCAGCCGCCAGTTGGACCCGAACGTGGTTGGCGAAGACCACTACAGCACGGCCCGTGCGGTGCAGGGCACCCTGCAGCGCTACAAAGAGCTGCGCGACATCATCGCCATTCTGGGTATGGATGAACTCGCCCCCGAAGACAAGTTGACGGTTGCCCGCGCCCGCAAGATCCAACGTTTCTTGAGCCAGCCCTTCCACGTGGCCGAGGTGTTCACTGGTTCGCCCGGCAAGTACGTCAGCCTGGCTGAGACCATCCGCGGCTTCAAGATGATTGTGGCGGGCGAATGTGACCACCTGCCCGAGCAGGCGTTCTACATGGTCGGCACCATCGACGAAGCGTTCGAAAAAGCCAAGAAAATCTAAAGGACGGCGCGAATGAACACCATCCATGTCGATGTGGTCAGCGCGGAAGAGTCCATCTTCTCGGGCGAGGCGCGTTTCGTCGCCTTGCCTGGCGAAGCGGGCGAACTGGGCATTTACCCTCGCCACACGCCGCTGATCTCCCGCATCAAGGCGGGCTCGGTGCGCATTACCATGGCCGACGGCAGCGAAGAGTTTGTGTTTGTTGCCGGTGGCATCCTGGAAGTGCAGCCCGACGGCGTGACCGTGCTGTCTGACACCGCCATCCGTGGCAAGGATCTGGACGACGAGAAAGCCAACGCCGCCAAGCTCGCGGCACAGGAAGCCGTCAAGAATGCCAAGACCGACCTCGACCTGGCTCGCGCCACGTCCGAGCTGGCGGTCATGGCAGCGCAAATCGCTGCGCTGCGTAAATACCGCCAGAAAAAGTAAGCTGAGCTCAGATAAGCCGGGCTTAGCCCAACACGGGCTGATCCGGGAGCTCAGATAAGCCGGGCTCAGCCCAACACGGGCTGATCCGGCAGTTCATTGGGGTTGGCGTCCCCCGGTGCCAGCGCAAAGTGCTGGCACAGCAACAGGGTTACCTCATCAATCGCGCCGGCCAAACCGGCCTCAAAGGCATCCTGTTTGAAGGCCGTGGCCATGCGGGTCACCAGGGCTTGCCAGACCTCGGACGGCACCCGTGCCATCAGACCCCGATCAGCCACCAGCTCGATACTGCGCTCGGCCAGCAACAGGTAGACGAGGACGCCGTTGTTGTGCACTGTGTCCCAAACGCGCAGCTGGCTGAACTGGGTCACGGCGCGCGCCCGTATGGTCTGGTCCAACGGTTCGGCGCGCCACAGGTCGCTCAACGGCAACCCGGCTTCCGCATACACCCGGATTTCGCCCGAGTGCCGCAGCTCGCTGCTGCGCACCCGCTCGCCCAGCCGGGCCAATACCGAGCCTGACAGACTGTGTCGCGGCAGCGTGGCCTGGCGCCAGCGGTGTCCGAACAGTCGGCCGATCTGCGCCATCATCACCAGCGTCCCGAGGCGCCGCCGCCCCCAAAATCACCACCACCGCCGGAATGCATGCCGCCGCCGAAACCCCCTGGGCTGCCTCCACCGCCGGGCCAGCCACCCAAGCCACCCCCGCGCCACCGTCCGCCTCGGCCCGAACCGCCGAACAGCCGGCGGGCCATCGAACCCAACACCGACACGCCAAAAAACAGAAAGATCAACAGGTCCGTCCAGCTGATGCCCTTGTCGGGCCGCGTCTGCGCCGCGGCGGGGAGTGGCAGCTGTTCGCCGGTGACGCGGGCCATCAGGTGGTCCAGCCCCGCGTTGAGCCCGCCCAGCAAGTCACCTTGCTTGAAGGCCGGCGTGATCACCGCGTCAATGATGCGCTGGGCGGCGAGATCGGGGACAGCGCCCTCCAGGCTTTTGGCAACCTCCACCCGCAATTGGCGGTCGCTCAAGGCCACAATCAGCAGCAGCCCGTCACCCACCCCGCGCCGTCCGATCTTCCAGGTATTGGCCACCCGGTTGGCGTAGCTGGCAATGTCTTCGGGCTGGGTGCTTGGCACCAGCAGCACCACGATCTGGGTACCGCGCTGCTGCTCAAAATTGGTCAGACGCGCTTCCATCTGCTGCCGCCCCAGCGCCGGCAAACTGGCGGTGGTGTCGATGACGTGGCCGCTGAGCGCGGGAACCACCAACTGCGCCCAACCCGTCAGCAAGGCCAACAGGGCCCCCAGCGCCAGGGCGACTACCCGCCACGCGCGCCACTGGCGCAGTGACGAAAACCTCATGACAGCCATGCGGTGCAAGCGACTTACCTCTTGTTGAAATCAACCACGGGCGGCGCACTGATGACAGCCTCGTTGCTCACGACAAACACCGGCTTGGGCGCGTAACTGAAGACCATGGCTGTGAGATTGCTCGGAAAGCTGCGTGTGAGCACGTTGTAGGCCTGCACGGCCTGGATGTAACGGTTGCGCGCCACCGTGACCCGGTTTTCCGTGCCCTCCAATTGCACCCGCAGGTCGCGGAAGCCCTCGTTGGCCCTGAGACTGGGGTACTGCTCCGACACTGCCATAAGGCGGCTCAGGGCCGAACCCAGTTCGCCCTGCACCGCCTGAAATTTCTGAAAAGCGGTCGGGTCGTTCAGGGTCTGCGGGGTCACCTGGATCGAGGTGGCCTTGGCACGCGCCTCAATCACCCGGGTCAGTGTCTCCTGCTCGAAGGCGGCCTCGCCCTTCACGGTGGCCACAATATTGGGCACCAGGTCAGCACGCCGCTGGTACTGGTTCAGCACCTCGCTCCAAGCTGACTTGGTCTGCTCATCCAGCCGCTGAAAATCGTTGTAGCCACAAGCAGACAGGGCCAGCACGGCCATCAGCAGCAAAAACCGAGCTCTCATCGCGCCCTCCCAAGCAGTGAGCACCAAGTTTGCACGCATGAATTGGCAAAAGCTTGCGCCAGCGTAAGCCAAGGCCACGCGCACAAGGCAGCAGGCACCGAAGCCGGGCGAAAATAGCGATTCGCCGCCCGGGCCAACCCGAACAGGCAATTGGCCTGCAACCTTCACCGATATTGGTCTTGATGCTATGAAATACAGAGCGCCTGGTTGGCTCCCGGGCGGCAACCTACAGACCATCTGGCCGGCTTTGTACGCGCGCCGCGTGATCGGTGCCGATCTGCACTACCGGCGTGAACGCTGGACGGCGCCCGATGGCGACTTTGTTGATGTCGATTGGCTTGACGCGCCAACTGGCCAGACCTTGCTGGTGTTGTTCCATGGGCTGGAGGGTTCGTCGCGCAGCCATTACGCCGAATCTTTTGCTGACTTTGCGCGCAGCCGGGGTTTTGCTTATGCGGTACCCCACTTTCGGGGCTGCAGCGGCGAAATCAATCTGGGCCCGCGCGCCTATCACTCCGGCGACTTCGAAGAAATCGGCTGGATACTCGGGCGCATGCGCGCCCAGCACACAGGCCCCATCATCGCCGTCGGCATTTCCTTGGGTGGCAATGTCCTGCTGCGCTGGGCCGAAGAAATGGGCGAACAGGCGGCACGGGTGGTGCAATCCGTGGCCAGCGTCTCAGCACCCATCGATCTGACGGCCAGCGGCAGGGCCATAGGCCATGGCTTCAACCGCCTGGTTTACACGCGCATGTTTCTGAACACCATGAAACCCAAGGCCCTGCGCAAACTGGCCCAGCACCCAGGTCTGTTTGACGCCTCAGCCCTGCGGGCGGCGCGTAACCTGTATGAGTTTGACAACCTGTTCACGGCGCCACTGCACGGTTTTCGCAACACGGACGAGTACTGGACGCGGGCCTCGGCCAAGCCCCACTTGCATCGCATTCGGGTACCGGCACTGGTGGTCAATGCCCTGAATGACCCCTTTGTTCCCCGCTGGAGCCTGCCGGACGCGCGGGAAGCCACGCCCTGGGTTAAGCTCTGGCAGCCGGCACAGGGCGGGCACGTGGGCTTCCCTCAAGGGCGCTGGCCCGGCCATGTGCGCGATCTACCTGAAGCCGTTGGCAGCTGGCTTTTGGCCCACCACTGATTGCGACCCGATCACACCATGGACGACATCGTTAGACAGGCCTTGGCCAAGTGGCCCCATGTGCCCGACTGCTACGGCTGGCTCGGGCTTGATGCCCGTGGCCAGTGGTACATGCGCGACGACCGGGCCCAGGCCCTTGGCCCCTTTGCCGGAGGCAACGCGCAGAGCAAAGGCTCGCCGCTGCGCCACGAAAAACTGGTTGATTTCATCGGCCGCAACTACCAGGCCGACCGGCTGGGCCAATGGTATTTCCAAAATGGTCCCCAGCGCGTTTACGTGGAACTCGAAGCGACACCCCTGGTCTGGCGCGTCGAGCCCGATGGATCGGTGCACGACCATACAGGCCGCCCGGCACGCGTGCAACGCTGCCTGCTTGACGAACTGGGGCGGCTCTACCTGGAAACCGACACCGGCTTCGGCCTGGTCCACACCATGGACATGGGGCAGGCAGCCGACGCGGTCGAGGCCGGCTTGTGGGTGCCGCAAGAGGTGTTGGCGGCTGAACTACCGACGCGCCATGGCTACCAAACCAGCCCTCAATTGCTACAAAAAAAGCAGCTAGAAGCCCATATTTGACGGGACTTACAAGCCGAAAAGACCGAAAAAAAGCCGGTCTGGGACCGGCTGGCTACAAGCGCGTCGCAGCAGCGTGTTACTTGGCGGGCTCGGCGACGGCGGGCGCCTTCGGTTCTTCGAACTTGCCGCCACCCGCATTGGCCATGTAGACCACGGCCCGGCCGATTTCCAGCGTTTCATAATCGCCACCGCCCTGAGCGCCCATAGCGCCCTTGCCTTTGAGGGCCGAATTGAGCAAGGCGTCGTAACCGGTCTTGACGCGCGGGGCCCAGGCGGCGGTGTCGCCAAACTTGGGCGCACCAGCCGCGCCGGCCGTGTGGCAGGCGGTGCACTGGGCCTTGAAGACTTCTTCGCCAGTCTTGAGCTGGCGGTTGGCGTCACGGATTTCCACGGCGCCAATCTTCTGGATGCGCGCGGCCACGGCTTTCTCGACATTGACCGCGCCAGCCGCCGGCTTTTTGTCTGACGTGACGAAGTACACCAGCCCGATGATGGCGAAAACCGGAACCACAAACGAGAAAAAAACCGCCAGCAGCAACTGCTTGGGGGTCTTTACTGGACCGGTGTGGTCCTCGTCGTGCGCGTGGGATTGGCTGGTGTCGCTCATGGTGTCCTCAAAAAAATTGCCGCTTGGATACAGCCTTTGATTATAGCGGTCGCCCCCAGTGAAACCACCTACAATCCGGGCTTGCATTGCGGCTGTAGCTCAGTGGATAGAGTATTGGCCTCCGAAG
>JBAXMQ010000087.1:0-14018 GCA_037134215.1 Betaproteobacteria bacterium | reverse complement strand
CAAGCCGTATTGAAAAAGAAGGACGTATTGAATGTTTACCAAAATCCTGATTGCCAACCGCGGTGAAATTGCCTGCCGGGTCATTGCGACCGCCCGCAGGATGGGCATTGCCACTGTGGCCGTGTACTCGGAGGCCGACAAGGACGCCCGCCATGTGATGCTGGCCGACGAGGCCGTGCACATCGGGCCTGCGCCCAGCCGCGACAGCTACCTGCAGATTGACAAGATCATTGCCGCTGCCAAGCAAACCGGCGCGCAGGCGGTGCACCCGGGGTACGGCTTTTTGAGTGAGAACGCCACCTTCGCCCGGCGCGTGGAAGAAGAGGGCATTGTCTTCATTGGCCCCAAACACCATTCGATTGCCGCTATGGGCGACAAGATCGAGTCCAAAAAGCTCGCCGGCAAGGCCGGTGTCAACTGCATTCCGGGCGTAAACGATGCCATTGAGTCGGCCGAGCGTGCGGTCGAAATCGCCCAGGGCATTGGCTATCCGGTGATGATCAAGGCGTCGGCTGGCGGTGGCGGCAAGGGCCTGCGCGTGGCTTTTAACGACCGTGAGGCCTTCGAAGGCTTCACCAGCTGCCGCAACGAGGCGCGCAACAGCTTTGGCGATGACCGGGTGTTCATCGAGAAGTTTGTCGAGGAGCCGCGCCACATCGAGATCCAGCTCATGGGCGACAGCCACGGCAATGTGATTTTCCTCAACGAGCGCGAGTGCTCCATCCAGCGCCGCCATCAAAAGGTGATCGAAGAGGCGCCCAGCCCCTTCATCAGTGACGCCACGCGCCAGGCCATGGGGGCGCAGGCGGTGGCGCTGGCCCGGGCGGTGCAGTACCAAAGCGCCGGCACAGTGGAGTTCGTGGTGGGCAAGGACCAGAGCTTTTACTTTCTGGAAATGAACACCCGGCTGCAGGTGGAGCACCCGGTGACCGAGTGCATTACCGGGCTGGACCTGGTCGAGCTCATGATCAGGGTGGCGGCCGGTGAAAAGCTGCCGCTCACGCAAGCAGAGGTAAAACGCAATGGCTGGGCCATCGAGTGCCGCATCAACGCCGAAGACCCGTTTCGCAACTTTCTTCCATCCACCGGCCGCCTGGTGCGCTTTGCGCCGCCTGCGCAGACCATGTGGCAGGGCGATACGGCGAACCTGATGGGCGTGCGGGTGGATACGGGTGTGCAGGATGGCGGCGACATCCCCATGTTCTATGACTCGATGATCGCCAAGCTCATCGTGCACGGCACCGACCGCGCGGATGCCATGACCAAGATGCAGGCAGCGCTGAACGGGTTTGTGATCCGGGGGGTGTCGAGCAACGTGCCTTTTCAGTCCGCGCTGCTGGCGCATCCGCGCTTTGCCAGTGGCGACTTCAATACCGGCTTCATCGCCGACAACTACGCCGCGGGTTTTGTCGCCGAAGACGTGCCCCACGACGATGCCGCTTTCCTGACCGCACTGGCGGCATTTGTGCGGCGCAAGTCGCGCGAGCGTGCCACCAGCCTGTCGGGGCAGTTGCCGGGTTACGCTGTGGACGCCGGCAAGGACTATGTGGTCGTGACCTTGTTGGCGCAAGGGCGCAACAGCTACACCCGGGTGCACGTGGACGACTATGTTGGGGAAACCGGCTCGGCCCGCGTGCGGGTGGGCGCTGTCAGCTACGAGATTCGCAGCGCCTCGCGCCTGAACGACGTTGCCATCAACGGCACGGTCAACGGCCGGCCCTTCGTCGCCCAGGTCGAGCGGGGCACGCCCAAGAACCCGCTGGCGCTGCGGGTGCAGCACAACGGCTTGCGGATTGACGCGCTGGTGGTGTCGCCCCGCATGGCCGAGTTGCATGCGCTCATGCCTGCGAAGGCGCCGCCGGACCTCAGCCGCTTCGTGCTCTCGCCCATGCCCGGGCTGCTGGTGGATCTGGCTGTGGTGCCAGGCCAAAAGGTACAGGCGGGTGAACGCGTGGCGGTGATCGAGGCCATGAAGATGGAAAACGTGTTGTTCGCCGCGGCAGATGCCGTGGTCGGCAAAGTGCTGGCCAGCCGGGGTGACAGCCTGTCGGTCGATCAGCCGATCATTGAATTTGTCTGAAACTGCGAAACACCATGACACGACCTTTCCAAGTGCTGGGTATCCAGCAGATCGCCATCGGCGGTGCTGACAAGGCCCGCCTGCGCACCCTGTGGGTGGATATGCTGGGGCTGGACCTTACCGGCAACTTCCGCAGTGAGCGCGAAAACGTTGACGAAGACATCTGCGCCATGGGGCAGGGTGTGCACCGGGTCGAGGTCGACCTGATGCAGCCGCTGGACCCTGACAAAAAGCCGGCGGTACACACCACCCCGCTCAACCATGTCGGGCTGTGGATTGACGACCTGCCAAAAGCCGTGGCCTGGCTGACGGCGCGGGGCGTGCGTTTTGCACCTGGCGGCATTCGCCAGGGTGCAGCTGGCTACGACATCTGCTTTCTGCACCCTAAATCGAACGACGAGTTTCCGATTGCCGGCGAAGGCGTGCTGATTGAACTGGTACAGGCGCCTCCCGAGGTGGTGGCAGCCCTGCGCTCAGCCTGAACCGGTCGTGCGTGCGGTGGCGCGGCGTTCGCGGGCACGTGCAAGCGCGGCCTCGATCACAGCACGCTTTTGCGCCAGCACCGCTGGGTCGGTGTGCTGCGAATGGGCCGGCAGATCGGCCAGGACCTCGCGGGCCTTGTCTTCGAGCTTTTTCTCGGTTTCAGCCTTATCCAGCCTGCTTCTTTCGCTATGAAATGCATAGCGTTCCCGCGCCAGATCCGCCTGGGGCTGAGACCAGGCCGCCCAGCCGCTGCTGTCTGGTGAGACGATCTCCAGTGAGATGCAGTCCACCGGACAAACCGGTAGGCAAAGCGCGCACCCGGTGCAGTAAGGCTCAATCACGCTGTGCATGCGTTTGTTGCTGCCCAGGATGGCATCGGTCGGACAGACCTTGATGCACAGTGTGCAGCCGATACACCAGTTCTCATCAATCACGGCCACGTGGCGCGGACCTTCGGTGCCATGCAGCGGGTTCAGCGGCGTCGCCGGCCGGCCGGTCAACGCTGCCAGCCGCTCGATACCCGCCTGGCCGCCAGGCGGACACTGGTTGATGTCTGCCAGACCCGCTGCCACAGCCTCTGCGTAGCCGGCGCAGTCTGGGTAGCCACAGCGCGTGCACTGGGTTTGCGGCAGCAGCGCCAGTATGGCCGCTGCCGTGGCGACCGTCATCGGCTTTTGCTGGCTTTCCTTGGTGCGCGGGCTGCCGCAGGGGCGGCCGCACCAGCCGGCAATGCCGCCCCGGGCGCTGACGGTTTAGCCAGGGCATAGGTCTGGATAAAGGCTTTGACCTCGGGGTACACCATGTCGCGCCAGCGACGGCCACTGAAAATGCCGTAGTGGCCTGCGCCCTTGACCTCATAGTGCCGCTGCCGTGCCTTTGGGACGCCGCTGCAGATGGCGTGGACGGCCTCGGTCTGGCCAGAGCCAGAGATGTCGTCCAATTCGCCTTCAACCGACAAGAGTGCGGTGCTGGCGATGGCCTCGGGCTTCACGCGCTCCACCTGGCCGTCGGTGCCGATCACATCCCAAGTGCCGTTGACCAGCGAGAAGTCCTGGAACACCGTGCGGATGGTGTCGAGGTAGTAGGCCGCGTCCATATCGAGCACGGCGTTGTACTCGTCATAGAACTTGCGGTGGGCTTCCGTGCTGGTGTCATCGCCCTTGATCAGGTCTTGGAAATAGTCGTAATGGCTCTTGGCATGGTTGCTCGGATTCATGGCCACGAAGCCCGAATGCTGCAAAAAGCCCGGGTAAACCCGTCTGCCTGCGCCCGGAAAATTGCTAGGCACCCGGTAAATCACATTGTTTTCAAACCACTCATAGCTCTTGTTCATGGCCAGGTTGTTGACGGCGGTGGGCGATTTGCGCGCATCGATCGGGCCGCCCATCATGGTCATGGTCAGGGGCGTGAGTTCACCCCGCGTTGCCATCAGCGACACGGCCGCCAGCACCGGCACCGTGGGCTGACAGACGCTCATGACATGGCAATTGCCATAGGTGCCCTGCAGGTGCCGGATGAATTCCTGAACGTAGTTGACATAGTCATCCAAACGGAATTCACCTTCTGACAAGGGCACCAAACGGGCATTCTTCCAGTCGGTGATGTAGACCTTGTGGTCCCTGAGCATGGTTTTGACCGTGTCGCGCAGCAAAGTGGCGTAATGGCCGGACAGGGGGGCGACGATCAACACGGCAGGCTGCCCCTTGAGCTTGGTCAATGTCGCAGGATCGTCGGTAAACCGCTTGAAGCGGCGCAATTCGCAGAACGGTTTGCTGATCTCGACCCGCTCGTGGATGGCCACGGCCACGCCGTCCACATCCACAGTGCGCAGACCAAATTCGGGCTTTTCGTAGTCTTTGCCGAGCCGGTGCAACAGGTCGTAGCCTGCTGATATGCGCTGGGCAAATGGGTTTTGTCCGAACAAGGACAGAGGGTTGCTGTACACCTTTGCCGCCGATTGGGCCAAGTCGGCGAAGGGCTCCATGAGAGACCTTTGGGTTTCGTAGAGTTGATACAACACAGTGATTCACCTTTTAGTCATGTTGCAGTGCAATATAACAGCTAACAGCGCTCGCCAGCCAAGGCTTGCGTCGCAATGACATGGCTGCTCAGGGCCGGGCGCCGGCTTTGAGCACGCCGCGCACCAAGATGCGGCTGTGTGCCCCGAAATTCGCCAGCAAATCGGCAATCTCGGCATCCAGCCGGGCCCGCTGGCTGGCGGTGGCCGCGCCTTGGCGGCCCAATTCCCCGGCCAGGTCGATGCCGGCCTCCTTGACGCCAAAATCAAAACGCGGGTCAGACACATAGCTGGCCGGCATCGCGTCCACCAACAGATCAGTCAGGCGAGCACCTGCCGCGTGGGATTCGCGGCTGACGACGTCGCGGCTGTACAGATCGGACCAGGCCGGGTAGCGCTTGTCCCGGTCTGATTGGCGCAAGGCCTTCTCCACGGCGGTTTCCTGCCCGGCCCGCGCTGCATTGAGCAGCAGCTGGTTCTGGTACTTCTCCAGCGCCAGATGCCGGTTCGACAACAGCACAACCATCTCGTCCTTCAGTCGGGGTAGCCCCGCCATCGCCAGCAGGTTGATGCCGATCAGTTTGGCTGTGCCTTGGCCGGGCGAGAGGCTGGCATGGTAGGGCTGGGTCAAGTCCTGCACGTAATGCAGCGCAAGGCCAGTGAAGCGCCAGCCCCAGTAAGGATGCCCGGTGCGAAAGGCCAATGCTGCCAAGCCGCTGTACTGGTGAATCCGCAGCAACGGAAAGGTTCTCTTCACGAAGGTGGCCGCCAGGTAAATCAGCCGATCTTCATGGTAAAAACCCATGTGAAAAGGTGCTTGGGTGCTGTAGTTGAGCGCTGGATTGCCGAAGGGCAGCGACCCAAAGCCGTAAACCTTGCCCCAGTCGGAGGGGCTGTCCTCCCAGAGGTTGATGTCCAGCCCGTAGTCGGGCTCGTCGCTGGCCGTGGCCAGAACACCCAAGGCCGCGACCCGTTCGCCAGCCTTCAGGCCGACAAATTTGTAGGTGGTGTTGGCGACCTCAGGCAGGGTGTTCACGGCCGCATGGGGTAACAGGCTATTTGCTGCTGGCGCCGGGCCCCAGGGGTCGGGCTGGATGTACAGGGCCAGACGGCTGTTGGGAGCAACGCGCAGCGCCGTCAAGAACGCCAGCCGGCGTGCCTCGTCGCTGCGAGCCGGGTTGGCCCGGAAGGCCAAGGCCGACGGCAGGGCCGGATATACCTCCAGCGCGGACCTGGCCCAAATGTCCTGGCTCGCCAGCAGCTGCTCGATCGCACCCTCCTGATCTTTCAGGAAGGCCTCCAGCGGCTCCACCAGCACCGGCGCAGCCTGCGCCACCTCGGGCATGGCGTCAAAAGCGCGGTAGGCGGCAAAGCTGTGGTTGCTCCAGGCCAATGCCTGGCTGGTGCTCAGCACGAGAAGGGCCGTCAGGCTCAGGGCTGTGAATCTCATGGGTCCGTGTCCTTGGTGCTTGGCGTCGTTAGGCTGGCACGCCGGCCGCCTAAACTCTGTGCTTGATCATAGCCAACCGAAAGAACGATGTGTTGCGGGCCGCCAGTTTGCTGTTGCTGTTGCTGTTGTCAGGGTTGCCAGCCTGGGCCTGCGCTATTTGCGCGCCGGTGGACGGAAGGGGCACGCTCAGCCAAGCCCTGCGCCAGGCCGATACGGTGGTGCTGGCGTCTCCAGTCGCAGGTGGCGCCGGTTTGGCGGTCCGGCAACTGATCAAAGGTGCGCCGCCCCAGGGCCTCATCCGGCTGCCGGCGTCAGAACCGCGGCCGCTGCCGGTGGAGCCCACCGCTCTCAGCCAGCTTCTCTACCACCAGGGGTCGGCGGGCTGGCAAAGTGCCGGACCGTTGGACGCGAGCCGTGCGGACTGGCTGCGACAACTGCTGGCCTTGTCGCCGGTGACGGATGGGAGCGCCCCGGACTGGGACCGCCGACTGGCATTTTTCGTGATGGACCTGGAGAGCCCCGAGCCGCTGGTGGCGCAGGCCGCCTACGAGGAAATTGCCGTTGCGCCCTATGGCGAGATGCGTCGCTTGCGCGGCCGCCTGCGAGCGGCCTGGCTGCTGGACTGGCTCGATACCCCGCGCCTGGCGGCCCGCAGGCCGCTGTATGCCTTGTTGCTGGGCGTGAGCGGCGAGCCTGAGCGTGCACCCGCCCTGCAGCAACGTCTGGCCCGGCTGCGTCAGCCAGCGGATGCGGCCGTGCTATCGGCCATGTTGGCGGCCTGGCTGGAGTTGCAGGGCGAGAGCGGCGTTGCGTGGCTGGAACAGCATTATTTGCAAGCGCCCGGGCTTCAGGAATGGGAATACCAGGCTGCTCTGCTGGCGCTCAGTGTGCATGGCAACGATGGACAGCGTGTCAGTCGCGCCCGCGTGGTCAAGGCCTATGCCGACTTCGTGCGACAGGACACGCCGCTGGCCGGCTGGGTGGCGTCTGACCTGGGCAACTGGGGCCGTTGGGAGTTTGATCAGCGTTACGCGGCCCTGCTGCGGTCGGGCCGGCCACAGACGTTTGCTTCGCGCTACGCCATGGTGTTCTACCTGATGCGAAACCCCAAGCCACAGGCCCGTGCTCTGCTGGATGCCCTGCGCGCCGAGGGTGCTTTGTAGTGCCAGCGCCGCCCCGGACCCCAGCGCTCAGAGGACTTTGGCGATCGAGGCGCACACGTAGTCAATGTTGCGGCTGTTCAGTGCGGCCACGCACATGCGCCCGGTGTCGGTGCCATAGATACCAAATTCCTGGCGCAGCCGTACCATCTGGTCCCGGCTCAGACCCGAGTAGCTGAACATGCCCACCTGGCGTGTGATGAAGCCCATGTCCTGGGTGACCCCTGCGGCCTTCAGGCCGTCCACCAGCTTCTGGCGCATCGCCTTGATGCGGGTCCGCATGCCGGCGAGTTCGCTCTCCCACAGGGTCCGCCACTCAGGGCTGCCAAGGACAGCCGCCACCACCGCGCCGCCGTGCGTGGGCGGGTTGCTGTAATTGGTACGAATCACGATCTTGAGCTGCGACAACACGCGAGCAGCCTCGTCCTTGCTGGTGCACAGAACGCTCAAGGCGCCCACCCGTTCGCCATACAGGCTAAAGCTTTTGCTGAACGAGGTGGATACCAAGAAGGTCATGCCCGAGCGCACAAATTTCTGCACGGCAGCGCCATCTTCGGCCAGACCTGTGCCGAAGCCCTGGTAGGCCATGTCCAGAAAGGGCACCAGATTTGCCGACTGGCAGGCCGCCACG
Organism: Betaproteobacteria bacterium; assembly: GCA_037134215.1. Lineage (GTDB taxonomy): Bacteria > Pseudomonadota > Gammaproteobacteria > Burkholderiales > Burkholderiaceae_C > Rhodoferax. The sequence goes on along the minus strand of JBAXMQ010000087.1, from coordinate 6,197 downwards.
ACCTGGTCCCATTGGGCGGCGTCGATGTCGTAGCCCGTCGGGTTATGGCAGCAGGCATGCAGCACGACAATGCTGCCGGCTTTGGCAGACTTGAGATCGGCCAGCATGCCGTCAAAGTCGACGCTGCGGCGCTGGGCGTCGTAGTAGCGGTAGTTTTTGACCGGGAAACCCGCGCTGGCGAACAGGGCGCGGTGGTTTTCCCAGCTTGGGTCGGAAATCAGGACCTCGGCATCCGGGTTCAGCTTTTTCAGAAAATCGGCGCCGATCTTGAGGCCGCCCGTGCCGCCAATGGCCTGCACCGTGGCCACGCAGCCCGAACTGACCGACTCGCTGTCGGCACCAAAGACCAAAGAGCGGACGCCGGCGTCATAAGCGGCAAGGCCATCGATCGGCAGGTAAGCGCGCGCCTTGGGGTCCGCCATCATGGCTTTTTCGGCGGCCTGAACGCATGCCAGCAAGGGCAACTTGCCCTGATCGTCGTAATACACCCCCACGCCCAGGTTGACCTTGGCCGGGTTGGGGTCAGCAGCGAATTGATCGTTCAGACCCAGAATGGGGTCGCGGGGTGCCATTTCGACAGCAGAAAAAAGAGACATGCAGGTTCCTGTGCATAGGGTTTGGGGCGCCTGACGCGGTCGGGCGGACAGGGCCTAGATTTTACCTGTGCCCATGGCCGGCGGCTGCCCCGCCGCCATGGCGCTGCGGCTCAGGTTTTCACGTAGCGCTGCAACACGGCTGTGGTTTCTGCGGCCATGCCGGTGAACATCAATCCAACCTTGAAACCGTCTTCGGCTCGGGTAAATATGCTGTGGGTGACCACCGCTGACGCCGTGATGGTGACATGGCGGTCGCTGCTGATGGGCACCATGAACTTGACCGTGCAGGTGGTCCGCGCCGGAGGGTTGACTGGCGCCACAATGCCCAGCCCGCTGATGCTGACGTCCATCGTGCGGGTGTTCATGAAGGGCTGGTTGCCAAACTGGATCTGGGATGGGCCGCGCAAAACGCGCCGCTCATGCTGTCGACGTTCGTGCGGCTCGATGATCTCTTCGATTTCCATGTTGTAAGCGGCTTGTCCCTTGAAGTTGCGGCCTTGACACCTTGGAAGCGCATTGTTGCCCAGCGTGACAGAATCCGGGCTCCCCGACTATAGCTTGCCCCGCGCTGCTGTGGTCGATGAATGCCACACCCGTCCTACCCCTTCACCCTGCCTGCCCGATGAACGTGCCCCTGCTGCGTGCTGCCGATGTTCTTGCGTCCGATGTCACACCACTGGCGAAGGACGGTGTATTTGTCCGCTACCCGGATTCTCCTTTCGAGCTCTACCAACCCTATCCCCCGGCGGGTGACCAGCCCGCTGCGATTGAGCAATTGGTGGCTGGGGTGCAGGATGGCGAGGTGTTTCAGACCCTGCTGGGGGTGACGGGGTCGGGCAAGACCTTCACCATGGCCAATGTGATCGCCCGCCTGGGTCGGCCGGCCATCGTTTTTGCGCCCAACAAAACCCTGGCGGCGCAGCTCTACAGTGAATTCCGCGAGTTCTTCCCGAAAAATGCGGTGGAATATTTCGTCAGCTACTACGACTACTACCAGCCCGAGGCCTATGTGCCGCAGCGCGACCTGTTCATCGAGAAGGACTCGGCCATCAATGAGCACATCGAGCAGATGCGGCTCAGCTGCACCAAGAGCATTCTGGAGCGGCGCGATGTGGTGATCGTGGCCACCGTGTCGGCGATCTACGGCATTGGCCAGCCCGAGGCCTACCACCAGATGGTGATGACGCTGCGCAGCGGTGACAAATTCGGCCAACGTGACCTGATCGCCCAGCTCGTGCGCATGCAGTACCAGCGCAATGACGTGGAGTTTGCCCGGGGCAAGTTCCGGGTGCGGGGCGATACGGTCGACGTGTTTCCGGCCGAACACAGCGAGATGGCGATCCGGATCGAGTTGTTTGACGACGAGATTGAGTCCTTGCAGCTGTTTGACCCGCTGACCGGGCGCATCCGCCAGAAGATCCCGCGCTTCACGGTCTACCCCAGCAGCCACTATGTGACGCCGCGTGAACAGGTGCTGACCGCCGTGGAAACCATCAAGACCGAGTTGTCGGACCGACTCAAGGAACTGGTGGGCATGGGCAAGCTGGTGGAGGCGCAGCGGCTGGAGCAGCGCACCCGTTTCGACCTTGAAATGCTCTCCGAAGTGGGCCACTGCAAGGGCATCGAGAACTACAGCCGCCACCTCAGCGGCGCCCCGCCCGGCGCCCCGCCGGCCACGCTGACCGACTACCTGCCCAAGGACGCGCTGATGTTCCTGGATGAGAGCCATGTGCTGATCGGCCAATTTGGCGGGATGTACAACGGCGACCGGGCGCGCAAGACGACCCTGGTGGAGTATGGCTTCCGGCTGCCGAGCGCACTGGACAACCGGCCACTCAAGTTTGAGGAGTTCGAGGCCCGCATGCGTCAGGCCATTTTTGTCTCGGCCACGCCGGCGCAGTGGGAAAAAGACCATGCCGGCCAGGTGGTGGAGCAACTGGTGCGGCCCACCGGGCTGGTTGACCCTGAGGTTGAGGTGCGCCCGGCCACCCGGCAGGTGGACGATATGCTGCAGGAGATCCGCATCCGGGTCGATAAGCAGGAGCGCGTGCTGATCACGACCCTGACCAAGCGCATGGCCGAGCAACTGACCGACTACCTGTCGGACAACGGCGTTAAGGTGCGCTACCTGCACAGCGATGTCGACACGGTCGAGCGGGTGGAAATTTTGCGCGACCTGCGGCTGGGCACCTTTGACGTGCTGGTGGGCATTAATCTGCTGCGGGAAGGCCTTGACATTCCCGAGGTCAGCCTGGTGGCCATTCTCGACGCCGACAAGGAGGGCTTTTTGCGTTCGGAGCGCTCGCTGATCCAGACCATCGGCCGCGCTGCACGCAATCTCCATGGCCGCGCCATCCTTTACGCCGACCGGGTGACCGAATCGATGAAGAAGGCCATGGGTGAGACCGAGCGCCGCCGCGCCCGGCAGGTGGCGCACAACACCCTCAACGGAATCACGCCACGCAGCATCGTCAAGGAGGTTCGCGATCTGATCGATGGTGTCTACAGCGAAAAGGCGGGCAAGGAAGCCGAGCGGCTGGAGCAGGACGCCCGTCAGCGCGCCCAGTTTGAAGATATGAGCGAGAAGGATGTGTCGCGCGAAATCAAGCGCCTCGAAAAACTCATGATGGAACACGCCAAGAACCTGGAGTTCGAAAAAGCCGCTCGGGTTCGAGATCAACTGGGTGTCCTGAAGCAACAGACCTTCGGTGCATCCGGCGCCGACAATGTGATCGCCATACTCCCAGCCGCAGCAGCGGCCAGAAAGTGACTCATCAGTTTGGGTACTTGAGCAAATTGCTAGGTTTATCGCTATACTTGAGCTGTTTAGTCAACCAACGTTGGCTTTCAAGGAGTATGTGATGCGTCTCACCACCAAAGGCCGCTTTGCGGTTACCGCGATGATTGACTTGGGGCTGCGCCAGAACAACGGGCCCGTCACCCTGGCGGCGATCAGCCAGCGCCAGCAAATTTCGCTGTCTTATTTGGAGCAGCTGTTTGGCAAGCTCCGGCGCCATGAGTTGGTCGAGTCCACCCGGGGCCCAGGCGGCGGCTACACACTGGCGCGTAACCCGGCAAACATCACGGTGGCCGACATCATTCTGTCAGTGGATGAGCCCATTGATGCGACCCAGTGCGGCGGTAAGGAAAACTGTCTGGGCGAGGGCGAGCGTTGTATGACGCACGACCTCTGGGCCTCGCTCAACGTCCGGATGGTGGAATTCCTGGCCTCGGTCAGCCTGCAAAAACTGGTCGACGATCAGTTGGCCAAGGGCTTGCAGGTGGAGATCAAGCCAACGATCAAGCGGGCCATCTCAAGCCTGCCGGCGGCCAAGCCGATCCGGATCAACGCGCCCAATTCGGTGTTTGCCTTGGGCAACGCTTTTAACAAGACCTGACTTCAACGGCCCCGAGCCCCTGCTATGGACACGACCCCACATTTCCCGATTTACATGGACTACAGCGCCACCAACCCCTGCGATGACAGGGTGGTGGATGCCATGATTCCCTGGTTGCGCCAGCATTTTGGCAACCCGGCCTCACGCAGCCATGCGTGGGGCTGGGAGGCTGAGGCCGCCGTCGAAAAGGCCCGTGAGCAGGTGGCCGCCCTGATTGGCGCCGACCCGCGCGAGATCGTCTGGACCTCTGGCGCTACCGAGTCCAACAACCTCGCGATCAAGGGGGCAGCCGGCTTTTACAAGACCAAAGGACGCCACATCATCACCGTCAAGACCGAGCACAAGGCCGTGCTCGACACCTGCCGCGAACTCGAGCGCCAGGGCTTTGAGGTCACCTACCTCGACGTGCAAGCGGACGGCCTGGTTGACTTGGCGGTGTTCAAGGCGGCCATCCGGCCCGACACCATTTTGGCGAGCGTGATGTACGTCAACAACGAAATTGGCGTCATCCAGGACATTGCCGCCCTTGGCGCCATCTGCCGTGAGAGCGGCGTGGTGTTCCATGTAGATGCGGCGCAGGCGACGGGTCGGGTCGAGATTGATCTGGCCAGCCTGCCGGTGGACCTGATGAGCCTGACCGCCCACAAGACCTATGGCCCCAAGGGCATCGGCGCCTTGTTTGTGCGGCGCAAGCCGCGGGTGCGGATCGAGGCGCAAATGCATGGCGGCGGGCACGAGCGCGGCATGCGTTCCGGCACGCTGCCCACCCACCAGATCGTCGGCATGGGCGAGGCCTACCGCATCGCCCGCGCTGAGATGGCTGTCGAAAACCGGCGTATCCGTGCCCTGCACCAGCGCATGCTCGATGGCCTGAAGGACGTGGAACAGGTCTTTATCAACGGCCACCTGGAGCGCCGGGTGCCGCACAACCTCAACATGAGCTTCAACTACGTGGAGGGCGAATCGCTCATCATGGGCATCAAGGGACTGGCGGTCTCGAGCGGCTCTGCCTGCACCTCGGCCAGCCTGGAGCCGAGCTATGTGTTGCGCGCCCTGGGGCGCAGTGATGAGCTGGCGCACAGCAGCCTGCGCATGACCATCGGCCGCTACACCACCGAAGCCGAAATCGATTACGCCATCGAGACCATCAAACTGAATGTCGCCAAGCTGCGCGACCTGAGCCCCCTGTGGGAGATGTTCAAGGATGGCATTGACATCAGCACCATCCAGTGGGCTGCCCACTGAACCCAACGAGGTAATACACCATGGCATATTCTGAAAAAGTCGTTGACCACTACGAGAACCCCCGCAACGTCGGGTCCTTTGACAAAGGCGATGAATCGGTGGGCACCGGCATGGTCGGTGCGCCCGCCTGTGGCGATGTGATGAAGTTGCAGATCAAGGTCAACCCTGAGACGGGTGTGATTGAGGATGCCCGCTTCAAGACCTATGGTTGCGGCTCGGCGATCGCGTCGTCGTCGCTGGTGACGGAGTGGGTCAAGGGCAAGACGCTGGACCAGGCTGCCGCGCTGAAGAACAGCGAAATCGCCGAGGAACTGGCCTTGCCCCCGGTCAAGATCCACTGCTCTATCCTGGCTGAGGACGCCATCAAGGCTGCCGTCAACGACTACCGGCAGAAGCACGCGCCGGCCGCGAGCCACTGACATGGCGGTGACCCTGACGGAAGCCGCTGCGCGGCATGTCACGCGCTACCTGGCCAAGCGCGGCAAGGGTGTGGGGGTGCGCCTGGGCGTCAAGACCACTGGCTGCTCGGGCCTGGCCTACAAGCTGGAGTACGTGGACGAGTTCAACGCCGAAGACGTGGTTTTCGAAGGCCACAGTGTCAAGGTGCTGATCGACCCCAAAAGCCTGCCTTACCTGGATGGCACCGAGCTTGATTTCGTGCGCGAAGGCTTGAACGAGGGGTTCAAGTTCAACAACCCCAAGGAACGCGACCGCTGCGGTTGCGGTGAGTCGTTCCGGGTGTGAATCTCCAGTCCAGCGATTTCGAGCTGTTTGGTCTGCCCGCCCGGTTTGCGCAAGAGCGCGCCGAGATTGACCAGCGCTGGAAAGACCTGCAGCGCGAGACGCATCCCGACCGTTTTGCCGCGCAGGGGGCAGCAGCCCAGCGGCTGGCGATGCAGTGGTCGGTCCGCATCAACGAGGCTTACCAACGACTCAAAGACCCGATCAAGCGGGCGGC
>JBAXMQ010000086.1:0-14063 GCA_037134215.1 Betaproteobacteria bacterium | reverse complement strand
ACCACTGAGTACTCGAGCCCCTTGCTTTTGTGGATGGTGACCACCTTGATCAGATCAGCGTCACTTTCCAGGCGAACGATCTGCTCATCGGCTTGACTGTCACCGCTGCTGATTTCAGTCTGCAGCCATCGAATCAGGGCCTGCTCACCGTCCGAGGTCGCGGCAGCGGTTTGCAGTAACTCTGCGATGTGAAGAAAGTTCGTGAGCCTGCGCTCGCCGTCCAAACTCTCAAGCCACAGGGCTGGCAGCCCGAGCTGGTGCAAGCTTTGGCGCAACATGGCCAGGACGCCCTGGGTCTGCCAAACCGTCTGCAACTGGCGCAATTGAGCGATGTACTTGTCCAGGGTGTCATCGCTGCTGGCCAGACTTTCCAACTCTTTCAGACTCAGCCCGATCGTTCGAGTCGCCAGACCAGCGCGCACCTGCCGGGCGTCCTGGGGCGCCGCCACTGCCCGCAGCCAATGAACCAAGTCTTGCGCCACCTCGCTCTCGAAAACCGAGTCCTTGTCTGACAGGTAAACCGAGGCGATCGAGCGCAGAGCAAGTTGGCGGCGAACTGCATCTGCCTCTTTGCCTGTGCGCACCAGAATGGCGATATCTGCTGGACGCAGAGGCGTCCGAATCGATTTGCCAGCTTTGTCCAAATGGTCAAATCCGGCATTGGCATCATTCAGCCAAGTGACGATTTGCTCGGCGCAGCGTGTCGCAAAGACCCTGACAGCCTCCCGCGAGTTGCGAAGCGCCACGTCATGAACCAAGGTCATGGCGGGCATCAAACCCTGGCGTGTTACCAGGCGCTCAGCGCGTCCGTTGGCACGAACCGGTGTGAATGGCAGTGGATTGACGGAGCCTTCGCGGTACATGAAGGCGCCCTTGGAAGTGCTGGACTCTGCTTGCCCAAACCAATGGTTCACGACGCCGACCAATGAATCGGTCGATCGAAAATTGGTTTGCAAGACGTAGTGGCGTCCGGTGGTGGCCTTTCTGGCCTGCATGTAGCTGTAAATGTCAGCCCCACGAAACCCGTAGATGGACTGCTTAGGGTCACCGATCAAAAAGATGGCGCTTTGCCTGTCATTGGCCGCTGTGTCGTAGATCTGGTTAAAGATCTGGTACTGCACAGGGGAGGTATCCTGGAATTCGTCGATCAGCGCTACGGGGTACTGGGTCAGGATGCGTTCGCGCAAGCGTGCGCCGTTATCACTTGTCAGCGCCGTTCTGAGCCGGCTGAGCATGTCGGCAAAACCAAAAGTCCCGCCTTGGCGCTTGAGATGCAATAACCGCGCAGCAACATGAACGGCGGCATGCTTGCGTAACTTTTCTGAAATGGACGGCAGTTGTTTGAGGGCCGGCAAGAGTTGCTCGAACTCCGTGAACATGCTGGGCAAGTCGATGGGATCTGCGCCGACATGGCGCGCCTCTTGAAGCCCTTGTCGGGTTAGTCGTATCCATCCGGTCTTCAGATCAGGTATCTCAACAGGGAGCGTCCCATTGGCCCAATCTTCAAGTGTCTTGAGCCACCTCTCATAGTCAGCTCTCCTCAGGCGTCTGCCATTCCAGCCATTATTCGGTCCAGAAGTTTGCCGATTCAGCCAATCCTGCATGGCGGCAGCCCGCTCTGCCCAACCATCCTTGAGCAGACGCAGGGCGTCAGCACGCGCCTTCACAACCTCATCCAAAGCTTTGCTCAGGGTGCCAGCACCTTCATCCCGACTGATGTCCTGGCCCAAGAGGTCCCTCATATCCTTGTCCAATGCTTCCAGCGTTGGCCATACACCCAGGACCTGCTCCAGCTTTTCCAGACCCAATGGATAAAGAGACTGCCGCCAATAGTCCTGCACGGCTTCGAGCCTCATGGTGACCTCGTCGGCAATCAATTCCTCGTCGAACAGGCAGCCGCTGTCAAAGGCGTGCTCTCTGAGCATGCGCTGACACCAGGCATCGATGGTGTGCACCGCAGCGTCATCCATGCTCTGGGCCGCCAACGCGAGCCGCCACGCCGCATGATCCCGGTCTTGGTCGTGTGGGTAGGCCAACAAGAGCGACTCTAAGAAAGGGTCGCTCGCACCGTCTGGCTTGTTGCCTCGAAACCACTGGACCGCCTCCAGCAAGCGCGCTCGGATGCGGTCCGAGAGTTCGCGGGTTGCGGCTCGGGTAAAGGTCATCACCAAAATCTCTGCTGGCAGCAATGGCCGCGCGAAACCGTTGTCGCCGCCATGCCCCAGGATCAAGCGCACGTAAAGCGCTGAAATGGTCCACGTCTTACCCGTACCCGCGCTGGCCTCGATCAAGCGGCTGCCCCAGAGGTCCAAAGTCTCGGCCCGAAGGACCTGAGGCGAGTCGGAGTGCCCTGATGTGCTTGTCGCATCCGTCTGTTCGGCGTGACCCATCATGCAGACTCCTCATCACCAGTGGCCATCTCATCGTGTGCTGCGGCTGCATAGCCTTCAACTTTGACGCCGTGTTTTGCCCATTGCAACAGCGGGCCATAGATGTCTTGGGCCAGCCTTTCAAATCGTTCATCCGCCCCCAGCGCGTCGTAATTGGGGAACATCCGGGACAAGCATGGCTCTTCGACTTCAGCGCTGAGCCTGAAGTCGCCCTCGTAGGTGCTGACCGCATCCTGGTCAGCCACAAAAGCGAGCGCCGTTTTGAACGGCAATGGCAGCGGTGAACGCATGCCATCGAGCCAGAGCTGTACCAGGCGCTTGAGCATCGCGTCGGCCTGCTCTTTGGGAAAAGGAGGGATGCGAACCAAGCCGTCTCGACCCATGAAAATGCCTTGCGCCGAGATGCCACTTGCCGCGATGGCCAGTGTGCGGACCCAGGCGTCCAGCAGCTTTTCTGGACGCGCAGAGCGTGTTTTCCCTCTCCCCAACAATTTGCTGGGTTTCATGTCGAACCACGCAACTTCCCTGCTTGATGATCCATCTGCCATGATGGCCACCTCACCGCTTCTGAGCTGGTCAACCCAGTCCTCCAGAACGGTATCCTCTGCCTCAACACGGATGGAGGTGCGAGCCGCAGTTCCTGGAAACTTCGCCTGTTCGCTGCACCATGCCCCCAGCATCGCGGCGAGTGTCTTGCCCAATGCCTGCTGCTCACGTTCTCCCAAGGCCTTGAACGGCAGTTGGCCTGATCGTTGCAGTTTGGCTAAGGCTTTGTCGATGCATGCCTGAGCCCTTACCTCATCGCTCTGGGCGGTTGCGGTCGCCAACAGTTCCTGTAACAAGCCATATTGTTCCAGGCCGTCTAGGCTGAATCGCTCTTCGTCGGTGTCGGTGTCCGGGTTTTCGTCGAAGACAACGTGCAACCTTTGTCTAAAGAAAGCTTTGACGGGATTTCGCAGAAACCGCGTCAATTGCCCAAGCGTCAAGGGGACGTTGGGATCCTGCACGAAAGTTGCCAGCGGTGTCTCTGTTGCCTGCGCTGAGCGCTCCCCCTTCAGAGTGTCTGGGACCCTATGAGCGGCCCTCCACTCCCGAGCATGGGTAAAAAGTGCGCTGCCCTCCTCAAAATACTGCCGGCTAAAGGGCTGCAAAGGGTGCTCTGTTGTCCGCAGTTGGACCACCTCATCGCCCCAGGCAGCTGCAAGATAGTCTCTGAATTGGGAGACAAGCACCGAAGGCGGCTGATGGCTGTTATCCCGCACGCTGCGCCCACACCAGCTGACATAAAAGACTTGCCTGGCGGACAAGAGCGCCTCGAGCATGAGCTGACGGTCATCGTCACGACGTGAGCGATCTCCGGGGCGGGTAGAACCGGGCATGCCCATCAAATCAAAATCGCTGCGCGCACCGCGCCTGGGGTAGTCCCCGTCATTCATGCCAAGCAAGCACACCACTTCGAAGGGAATGGCGCGCATGGGCATCAGCGTGCAAAAAGTCACCCCACCGGCCCGAAAGCGACGGTTCAGACTCGGTGTTTCCACGGCGTCCAGCCAGGCCGCTCGGGCGACCATCAGCGGCACTTCAAGCGAAAAACCCGATTGCTCACTCGCATCCTGCCAAGCCACCAGGCCCTGCTCCAAGGCCCGCATCGCTTGCTTGTCGTGGTCTGTCTGGCACTTGAACATGTCTGCAAGGAGTTCCCGACAGCGACTGGCCCAGGCCTGAGGGGTGGCTGATGTTCGTGCAATGGTCCACCACTTCATAAGCGACTGCAGAAGTTGCGCCAGCGAACCGGCGAGTTCAGCCTCCAATCCCCCCACCTCCGCATAGGGCTCGATGGTCTCCAGGCCTGTACAAGGCGTATCGAACGGTTCTGCACCATTGGCGTAGCCCAGCAACATCCGACACAGTCCGAACCAGGCGCTGTTCTGGTTGTCGCAAGCGTCCAGACCGAGTTCTGAGCGGTGCGCCTCGTTCAGACCCCACCGGATCCCCGCGCCCACCATCCACTGCGTAAGCTTGGGAAGTTCCGCCTGGTCAATCCCGAATCGACGGGCAATGGGGACGACCTCCAGCAAGTCCACCAGATCACTCATGTGGCAACGTTGGCTGGGCAGACGCAACAACCAATCGACCGCCCCAATGAGCGGGCTATCGGTTTTGGCACTCACGTCGGCAATGTCAAAAGGGATGAACCGGGGGTCAGTCCGTCGGTATTGCCCGAACACGGCCCGAATGGCCGGCGCCATTTGCTCGATATCTGGCACCATGACAATGATGTCGCGAGGGTTGAGCACCTCCCCCTCGCGTTTCTGCGCCAACAGGTTCAGCAATTGATCGTGCAGAACTTCAAGCTCACGTACCCTGCTGTGGGCGCTGTGGAAAATAACGGAGCGGTCTTGGGGCTGTATCTCAACCGTGGGGTGATCACCAAGGGGCGCCAGATCGCGAATTCGGTTTTGCACCTGATGCAGCAGAGAGGTGTTGTGATCCTCCTGCGCATCGTCAAACATATCGATCCGAGCCAAATCGAAGTGCTTTTTGGCCATCTCCGAGTCATCGAAAACGTCCAACTGGCGCACGAAATCGCGACCCTGACGGCCCCAGGCTGCGAGCAGGGGATGCGCATGGGCATGCATGTGCTCCAGCGGCAAATTCGAAAGTTCCACACCATTTCGTAGGGGCTGGCGTCTGCGCTGGGCATTGAGCAGCTCACGGCCATCCATGATGTCTCCCCAGTAATAACGACAGGGGTTGGGGATAGCCAAAATGACCTGGCTGTGCCTGGACAGCGCGGCCAACGCCTCCAGCGTGGTCAAGGGCATTTGGCTCATGCCAAAAACAATGATCCGCTGCGCCACCTTGGCATCCAGTGGCGATCCATCATTCAGTCGGCTCACCATACGCTGTTGCAACTCAGGGCGAATGCTCCTGAGCTGCACATCGGTCAGGGTCTTCAACATGGCACGCCAAAGTTGGGGCTGCCAGCGCTGCTCAGCCGGCAATTCGGCCTTGGCACCACTTGCAGAGATGAGTTTGTCCTGTCCTTGAGCCCAGAGATGGAGCCAGTCGGCACGGTAGTTCTGGTACTGGTCGAACAGATCCGCCAGTTTGCTGGCCAGTTGCATCATCCGATCAGGCTCATCACCCTTGAGAAACCCATTGATTGGTGCGAAATGGGGCTCCGACACCAACTGCGGCAGCAACGCCATCAGCCGCCAGACCATTGGCATCTTGTCTAGTGGCGACTCGCGGGGGACAGCCTCAGCCCCGAGAACCTGTCGGTAAGTTCGCCACAAAAAACGAGAAGGCAACTCCACCCGGGTGGCGGCACAAACGCCCACCATACGCGCCTGCTCCATCTTGATCCATTCAGCCATCCCGTTGCTTTGGACGAGGATGACCTCATCTTCGAGCGGGCTCAGAGGATTGCGTTGTGCCCAACGGGTCACCACTTCCGCCAACTGTTCAGATCGGTTGCCGTGAAATGCTAAGAATCCAGGTTTGAGCATGGTATCAATGGACGGGTTCATAACGACAGGATGGGCCCCGGCTCTTGGACGGCAATATTTGACTGGTAGGTCTGATTGGGCTGAGTGTGGCACCAGAGCAGCTCACCATATGAGCCTGTAGAGGGATATTTTGAGCGCACATCTTTGCCAGGATGGCAGAGCGCTGACCTTAGCTGCGGTCATGATCGACGCGGAATGGGCAGCAGGACGCAGGGTATGCCACAGGCATTGTGACGGCTACCGTGCTGAGCCGGATACAAAAACGCCCACATTGAGTGGGCGTTTTTTTGTTATCAGCATGTGCTGACACTAACTGGTTGCGCGAGAAGGATTTGAACCTCCGACCTTTGGGTTATGAGCCCAACGAGCTACCAGACTGCTCCATCGCGCGGTATTCTTTATTGTAGTCTATTCGCCATTGCCCTGCTCCGAGCCGGTGGCTTCTGCGGCCGCAGGCCGATCAACCAATTCGACCAGCGCCATGGGTGCGTTGTCACCAACACGGAAGCCCATTTTCAGGATACGGGTGTAGCCACCAGGCCGAGTTTTGAACCGAGGCCCGAGGTCGTTGAACAACTTGACCACGCTGTCACGATCACGCAAACGGTCGAATGCGAGCCGGCGATTGGCGACCGTTGCCTCCTTGGCCAAGGTAATCATAGGCTCGACGACCCGCCGAAGCTCTTTGGCCTTCGGAACAGTGGTCTTGATGACTTCGTGCTCAATGAGCGAGTTCATCATGTTGCGCAGCATTGCCAGGCGATGCTCGCTGGTTCGGTTGAGTTTCCGTAGTCCGTGTCCGTGACGCATGGTGCTTTCCTTTAGTTTGTAATCAAGGCAGCCGTATCAGGTACTGCCCTTGCACGGGAGCCTTCGCAAGCTCCAAATAATCAACGCTTCTCCAAGGCGGCTGGCGGCCAGCTCTCCAGCTTCATGCCCAGTGTCAGGCCACGTGAAGCCAAAACTTCCTTGATCTCATTGAGCGACTTGCGGCCGAGGTTGGGCGTCTTGAGCAACTCGTTCTCGGTCCGCTGAATCAGGTCACCGATGTAATAAATGTTTTCAGCTTTGAGGCAGTTGGCCGAACGAACCGTCAACTCCAGTTCGTCGACTGGACGCAGCAATATTGGGTCAAATTGCGAACTGCCCCGGGACGCCGGCATGTCAAACGCCGCCAATTCACTGCCTTCAAGCTGTGCAAACACCGCCAGTTGCTCGACCAGGATCTTGGCCGAGGAACGCACAGCATCTTCAGCCGAAATGGCACCGTTGGTTTCAATCTCCACCACCAGTTTGTCCAGATCGGTGCGCTGCTCAACACGAGCGCTCTCGACGGTGTAGCTCACCCGCTTGACGGGAGAAAACGACGCGTCAAGGACGATACGGCCAATCGACTTGGTCGGTTCGTCACCATGAAGGCGCATGGTACCGGGGACATAGCCTCGGCCCTTTTCAACCTTGATCTGCATGTCGAGCTTGCCACCCTGTGACAGGTGAGCAATGACATGATCAGGGTTGATGATTTCCACGTCATGTGGTGTCTGGATGTCGCTCGCAGTCACAACACCTTCGCCGTCCTTGCGCAGGCTCAGGGTCACTTCATCTCGATTATGCAACTTGAAAACAACACCCTTGAGGTTCAGCAGGATGTTGACAACATCCTCTTGAACACCATCAATCGAAGAGTACTCGTGCAGTACACCTGCGATAGTGACCTCGGTGGCGGCATAGCCCGACATAGACGACAGCAAGACGCGCCGCAGCGCGTTGCCAAGGGTATGGCCGTAGCCACGCTCGAACGGCTCCAAAGCAACCTTGGCACGATTCAAGCCAAGTTGCTCAACATTGATGGCTTTGGGCTTCAATAAACTATTTTGCATGCGGACTTCCTCTCAATACCCCCGGTCCGTTACACCGGTAAGGCTGGTGAAGCACCTGAAGCGCACTGCCCAGCGCCTCAGGAACGGTTTAGATTGAACGAATCAACCTGCGCGATCAACGCGAATACAGCTCGACGATCAAAGATTCGTTGATGTCAGCGCCAAACTGGTCACGGTCAGGCACAGCTTTGAAAGTGCCCTCCGCTTTATCGATACTCACGTCAACCCAAGCCGGCATACCGACCTGCTGGGCGAGCTGCAGCGCCTCGGCCACACGGGTCTGCTTTTTTGACTTGTCGCGAACGGCGATCACGTCACCCGTCTTGACCATGTAAGATGGAATATTGACACTTTTCCCATTCACTGTCATCGCCTTGTGCGAGACCAACTGCCGGGCCTCGGCCCGGGTTGAACCAAAGCCCATCCGGTAGACCACATTGTCGAGGCGCGACTCCAACAAGAGCAGCAAATTGGAGCCGGTGTTGCCTTTGCGACGATCGGCCTCTTCGAAATAGCGACGGAACTGCTTCTCAAGCACCCCATACATTCGCTTGACCTTTTGCTTTTCGCGCAGTTGCAAGCCATAGTCGGAGGTGCGAGCTCCCGAGGTACGACCGTGTTGTCCGGGTTTGGAATCGAACTTGGCCTTGTCCCCGATCGAGCGCCGAGCGCTCTTGAGAAATAGGTCTGTGCCTTCACGGCGTGAGAGTTTGGCCTTGGGGCCTAAGTAACGTGCCACTTGAACTTCCTTTTTGTCATCTGCCGTAAATCATTACGGGAGCCGTCAGCAAGATACTGACGGCGGTGGGCTTGGTTGAAAATCAGATCCGACGGCGTTTTTGCGGACGGCAACCGTTGTGCGGTACCGGCGTCACATCGGCAATCATGTTGATGCGGATGCCAAGAGCTGCCAGCGCCCTCACTGAAGACTCACGTCCAGGCCCTGGCCCCTTGATTTCAACATCGAGGTTCTTTATCCCCTGCTCTATAGCAGCACGGCCAGCCACCTCGGACGCCACCTGAGCGGCAAACGGCGTCGACTTGCGCGACCCCTTGAAACCCTGACCACCCGACGAGGCCCAAGACAGAGCATTGCCCTGGCGGTCTGTGATGGTGATGATCGTGTTATTGAACGAGGCGTGCACGTGTGCGACGCCATCGGCGACATTCTTGCGAACTTTTTTACGAACCCGTTGGGCCGCATTGTTGGCGGGAGCTTTTGCCATAGTGGTTTCTCAGTGCCTGTTATTTTTTCAACGACGCCGCAGCCTTGCGCGGTCCCTTGCGCGTACGCGCATTGGTGCGCGTACGCTGACCCCGCATGGGCAAGCCACGCCGATGCCGGAAGCCGCGATAACAACCAATGTCCATCAAACGTTTGATGTTCATGGTGGTTTCCCGCCTAAGGTCACCCTCAATGGTGTATTGTGAAATCTGATCGCGGATACGCTCAAGATCAGAGTCGGTCAAATCCTTGACCTTTTTGGAATAAGCGATGCCACAGGCTTCACAAATCTTGCGTGCCCGCGTCCGACCGATACCGAAAATGGCTGTCAAACCAATCTCTGAATGTTGATGGGGCGGGATATTGATACCAGCGATACGTGCCATGTTCGTCCTCTTAACTCTTTCCCTTAGCCTTGACGTTGCTTGTGACGTGGATCAGTACAGATCACGCGAACAACGCCCTTGCGCCGAATCACCTTGCAGTTACGGCAAATTTTTTTTACCGAAGCCGAAACTTTCATTTCATTCTCCTAAATCACGTGATGTCGCGGGCCAGAGGCATTGCGACAAAAAACTTACTCTTACTTGGCCCTGAACACAATCCGGGCACGTGTGAGGTCATACGGTGTCAATTCAACGGTCACCTTATCACCTGGGAGAATTCGTATGTAGTGCATACGCATCTTTCCCGATATGTGTCCCAGCACCACATGCCCATTTTCCAACTTCACCCGAAATGTCGCATTAGGCAGGTTTTCAACCACTTCCCCCTGCATCTGAATAACATCGTCTTTTGACATACCTTCTGATCGCCTTATGAAGACTTGAAATTAGCCTTCTTTAACAGCGACTCGTACTGCTGCGACATCATGTAATTTTGGACCTGGGCCATGAAGTCCATGGTCACCACCACAATGATCAGCAAGGAAGTCCCGCCAAAATAGAAAGGAACGTTGTATTTGAGGATCAGAAACTCAGGCAACAAACACACCAACGTGATGTAGATGGCTCCGGCAAACGTTAGCCGCAGGAGGATCTTGTCAATGTAGCGGGCCGTTTGATCTCCGGGGCGAATACCGGGTATGAAAGCACCACTCTTCTTCAGGTTGTCAGCCGTCTCCCGACTGTTAAAAACCAGCGCAGTGTAAAAAAAGCAAAAGAAGATGATGGCGCCAGCGTAGAACATGACATAAATGGGTTGCCCTGGCGTCAGGGACCCGGCAATGTCCTTGAGCCAGCGCATCGACTCACCGGTGCTGAACCAACCAACGACTGTCGCAGGCAAAAGAATGATAGAGGACGCAAAAATCGGTGGAATCACACCCGCCATGTTGAGCTTCAAAGGGAGGTGAGAGGATTGCCCACCGTACACCTTGTTGCCCACTTGGCGTCGAGCGTAGTTCACCAATATTTTCCGCTGACCCCGTTCCACAAACACAACGAAGAAGGTGACCAGTGCCACAAGAACCACGATGAATAGGGCGATGATGATGCTCATCGCACCAGTGCGCACCAACTCAAGCAGGCCGCCAATGGCGTTGGGCAATCCTGCGGCGATGCCGCCAAAAATCAGGATCGAAATGCCATTGCCAAGACCCCGTTCGGTGATCTGCTCGCCAAGCCACATCAGAAACAATGTACCCGCCGTCAGTGTTATGACCGCGGTGATACGGAAGCCGAAACCAGGCGCAATGACCAAACCAGGGGAACTCTCAAGCGCCAGGGCAATGCCCATTGACTGAAACAGCGCCAAGCCAAGCGTCCCGTAGCGCGTGTACTGCGTAATCCGCCGACGGCCCGCTTCCCCTTCTTTTTTCAATTGCTCAAACGCCGGCAACACATAGGTCATCAGTTGCATGATGATCGACGCCGAAATGTAGGGCATGATGCCCAGGGCGAACACAGTGAACCGCGACAAAGCGCCACCTGAGAACATGTTGAACATGCCCAGGATGCCGCCCTGCTGACCGTTGAAGAATTGCTGCAGTTGACCCGGGTCGATACCCGGCACCGGGATATGGGCACCAATCCGATAGACAACCAGGGCCAGCAAAAGAAAGACGAGCCTGCGCCGCAGGTCACCAAACTTGCCGGTCTTCGCCAATTGCGCTGCGTTAGTTGCCACGGATCAAAACTTCCAGGTCCAGACTCAGCTGACTGATCCGCCAACGGCTTCAATCGCGACCTTGGCCGCTGCCGTTGCACCAATACCTGTCAACGCGACGGCCATCGTGAGCTCCCCCGTCTTGATGATCTTGACCACCTTGGCCATTTCACCCACCAAGCCAGCTTGTTTGAGCGTGACAAGGTTGACCTCAGCCGCACCGAGCCGCTGCAGGGCCGTCAAGGTCACCTCTGCATTGAACTTGAGCAGTTGGGACTTGAAACCGCGCTTGGGCAAGCGTCTTTGCATAGGCATTTGACCGCCTTCGAAGCCCACCTTGTGGTATCCGCCGGCTCGAGATTTTTGACCCTTGTGGCCTCGACCGGCAGTTTTGCCGAGCCCTGAGCCTATGCCACGACCCACACGGCGTTTGTAATGCTTGGCGCCATCGGCGGGCCTGATGCCATTGAGTTCCATCATGAGTCCCTTAAAGCACTTTGACCAGGTAACTGATCTTGTTGATCATCCCCCGCACTTCCGGCGTATCCACCAGCTCGCGGGTGCTGCGAATCTTGCGCAGACCGAGACCACGCACAGTGGCCCGATGGGACTCTTTGCAACCGATAGGGCTGCGCACAAGTTGAACCTTGACGGTTTGAGGAGTAGTCATTTGTCAACGCCCGATTAGACGAATATTTCTTCAATTGTCTTGCCACGCTTAGCCGCTACTGCGGAAGGTGTGGTGGCATGCGACAACGCATTGAGGGTTGCACGGACCATGTTGTAGGGATTGGTTGACCCGTGGCTCTTAGCCACGATATCAGTAATACCAACCACTTCAAACACCGCACGCATCGGACCGCCAGCGATGATCCCGGTGCCCTTGGGGGCGGGCGCCATCATCACCGACGCAGCGCCATGCTGACCCATCACTTTGTGGTGAATCGAGCCATTCTTGAGTGCCACCTTGGTCATGTTGCGACGAGCCTCATCCATCGCCTTCTGCACAGCAGCAGGAACCTCTTTGGATTTTCCCTTGCCCATGCCGATGCGACCGTCGCCGTCACCCACCACGGTCAGCGCTGCAAAGCCCAGAATTCGCCCGCCCTTGACCACCTTGGTGACGCGGTTGATCGCGATCATTTTCTCGCGCAGGCCATCCTCAGGCCCTTCGGCCTTACCCTGCATTTTCGCTTGAACTTTAGCCATCTTTGTTTCCGATCTGCTTAGAACTGCAAGCCCGCTTCACGCGCGGCATCTGCCAGCGCCTTGACGCGACCGTGATAGGCAAAGCCTGCCCGGTCGAAAGCCACTTTTTCAACACCTACTGCCTTGGCCTTTTCCGCCAGGCGTTTGCCGATCATCTGGGCTGCAGCGACGTTGCCACCCTTGCCGGACCCGCCAAGTTCCTTGCGGATATCGGGCTCCGCGCTGGAAGCCGTCGCCAAGACCTTGCCGCCGTCGCCCGAGATCACACTGGCGTAGATATGCAAATTGGTCCGGTTGACGGTGAGTCGCGCGACGCCTTGGGTTGCGATCCGGATCCGGGTTTGCCGGGCTCTGCGAAGACGTTGCTGTTTCTTGCTCAACATGATGCAACTCCTTATTTCTTCTTGGTTTCTTTGATCGTGATTTTCTCGTCCGAGTAGCGGATGCCCTTGCCCTTGTAGGGCTCTGGCGGACGAATAGCACGAATCTCTGCAGCCACTTGCCCGACGCGCTGACGGTCAGCGCCTTTGATCAGGATCTCTGTGGGCGTGGGGGTCGCCACGGTGATACCAGAGGGCATCTCCTTGTTGACCGGGTGCGAGTAGCCCACCGTCAGATTGAGCTTGGTGCCCTGAGCCTGGGCCTTGTAGCCCACACCAACGAGGTTCAGCTTCTTTTCGAAACCCTTGGTGACGCCCTGCACCATGTTGTTCACCAGCTGACGCATCGTGCCGCTCATGGCATCCGCTTCACGCGAGTCGTTGGCCGGCACAAAGCTGAGTTTGCCGGCATCGCTGCTGACCTTGACCAACGCGTTTTGAACCAGCGACAAAGCGCCACCGGCGCCCTTCACGCTTATCTGGTCGTCTTTGATGACCACGTCAACGCCCGCAGGGACGGCAACCGGCATTTTTCCTACACGAGACATATCTGTTACTCCTGAATGTCACGCGTTAGGCGACGTAGCAAAGGACTTCACCGCCGACGCCAGTCGCGCGCGCCTTTCGGTCGGTCATGACACCTTGGGGCGTGGTCACAATAGCCACGCCCAGACCGTTCTGCACTTGCGGGATGGCACCGGCACCCCGGTAAACACGCAATCCAGGACGACTGACGCGCTCGATACGCTCAATCACGGGACGGCCCGCGTGGTACTTGAGGACAATTTCGAGTTCTGGTATGCCCTTGATGGCATTCACTTTGAAACTGTCAATGTAGCCTTCGTCTTGGAGGACTTGGGCAATGGCAACCTTGACTTTGGAAGATGGCACGCTAACAGTTGTCTTCGCAACCATTTGCGCATTCCGAATCCGTGTCAGCAGGTCGGCGATGGGATCACTCATGCTCATGTGTATGTCTCCTGTCGCTTACCAACTGGCCTTGACGATGCCCGGAATTTCACCGGCGAACGCCATTTCCCTGATCTTTCCGCGTGCCAAACCGAAATACTGAAACGTGCCACGCGGCCGTCCCGTAATGGCGCAGCGATTACGCTGTCGTGTCGGGTTGGCGTTGCGCGGCAGCTTTTGCAGCGCCAGACGGGCAGCCGCACGCTCGTCATCGCTGCGTTTGGCGTCGCCTGCAGTCGCCTTCAGTTCCGCGTACTTCTTAGCGTACTTGGCAACCAGTTTGTCGCGCTTGAGTTCGCGCTCAATTAAAGCCATCTTAGCCACGGGTCACCTCAGTTCTTGAAGGGGAAACGGAAACCCGCGAGCAGCGCCTTGCACTCTTCGTCGGTTTT
>JBAXMQ010000085.1:0-14065 GCA_037134215.1 Betaproteobacteria bacterium | reverse complement strand
TCCTGGAGGCCAACCGCATCGGCGGCCGCCACGGCCTGGGCATGAGCGACCAGATTGAGAACCGCATCATCGAGGCCAAGAGCCGCGGCATCTACGAAGCACCCGGCATGGCGCTGCTGTTCATCGCCTACGAGCGGCTGGTGACGGGCATCCACAACGAGGACACCATCGAGCAGTACCGCGACAGCGGACGCCGACTGGGCCGCTTGCTGTACCAGGGCCGATGGTTCGACCCGCAGGCCATCATGCTGCGCGAAACGGCGCAACGCTGGGTGGCCCGCGCAGTCACCGGCGAGGTGACGCTGGAACTGCGCCGCGGTAACGACTACTCGCTGCTGAACACCGAATCAGCCAACCTGACCTACCACCCTGAGCGGCTGACGATGGAAAAGGGCGAATCCATGTTCTCGCCGGCCGACCGGATAGGGCAGCTGACCATGCGCAACCTGGATATTGCAGACACCCGGGCCAAACTGGGCATCTACACCCAAAGCGGCCTGCTCAGCGGGGACCTGGGTACCGACATGCTGAGCCTGAGCGACAAGTCCGCGCCCTGAGCGGGCGGTGAGCGTGCATTAACGGCCGCTGGAGCGGGCTCGGATGCCGGACATGCCCTGATCCGGCTGGCCCTGGCGCAGGTAGGTTTCGGCGACCGGACGCAGAGCCGCTGGCGCGATGCCCAGCGAGTCCAGCCCCGGCACCTTGCCGGTGGCCACATTGGGTCGCTCCATCGAATCGACGTTGTCGCGGCTCATCAGCGTGGGGCCCGGCAGGAATTCCATCAGGGCGGCTTGCAGACGGCCGAGCCAGCGCGGCAGGCCGAACACAGGCCGGCCCAGGCCGTGGCGCACACCGCTTAAACGGCCTGCGAGTTGAACCAGCTCCCGCAGAGTGAACACCTCCGGCCCGCACAGCTCGACCACCCGGGACCCGGAGGCGCTGGCGGTGCGACTGCCCAGGGCCAGGCAGCGCACCACAGCAGTGGCGACATCCTCCACCCACACCGGCTGGAAACGCGCGTCGGCTCCGGCCAGCGGCACAAAGGGCGCCAGCACCTGCAGCTTTGCGAACAGGTTCAGAAACTGGTCTTCGGCGCCGAACACCACGCTGGGGCGCAACACCGTCAGCCCAAATGCCGCCTGGGCCCCGTTGGCGGCTGCCTGCAGCAGGACCGCCTCGCCCTGGCTTTTGCTGCGCAGGTACATCGATGGTGCGGCCGCTGGCTGCAAGGGGTCGGCGCCCAAAGCGCTGATGTGCACCAGTTGGTGAACTCGGGCAGCGCCACACGCGCGGGCCAGCTTGTGCGTCAAGGTCACATGCACCCGCTCAAACGCAGCCTGGTTGCCGTGCAGGATGGCCACCAGATTGACCACGGCATCATGACCCACCAGCGCCCCCGTCAGGGCAGCTTCGTTGTGGACATCGAACTCAAGCACGGTCAGCAGGGGCAGGTGCTGCAGATGGCGCGCGTTGCCGCGACGTCGCGTCACCACCGTGACCGCCCAGCCCTCACGGACCAGTTTTTCACAGACATGTCGGCCGATGAAGCCGGTACCACCCAAAACCATCGCTTTTTTCATAGGAGACATTTTCGCACTGACCCGCCTGCGGTGTCAGACCACCACCGGTTCAGGCTCCAACCGCAGGCCAAAGCGTTCATAAACGCTGGTCTGGATGGCCCGGGCCAAGGTCATGACTTCGCCGCCCGTGGCACCGCCATGGTTGACCAGCACCAGCGCCTGCCGGTCGTAGACGCCGGCCTGTCCCACTGTCTTGCCCTTCCAGCCACAGGCCTCGATCAACCAGCCTGCCGCCAACTTGACCGAGCCGTCCGCGAGGTGGTAGTGCACGATTCTGGGTTCGCGTGCAATGATGTCCTCGCACTGTTCGGCCGACACCGTGGGATTTTTGAAGAAGCTGCCTGCATTGCCCAGGCGGGCGGGATCGGGCAGCTTGGCGCTGCGAATCTCGCACACCCAGTCAAAAATTTGCTGCGGCGTGGGCTGCGTCACCCCGGTTTGGGCCATTTTTTTATCCAAATCGGCATAGCCCAGCACCGGACGCCAGGGTTTGGGCAGTGCAAAGCGCACTCGGGTGATCAGCGCCCGGCCTGCCAAACCCAGCGGCTGCGAGGCGTGCTTGAAGACCGAATCTCGGTAACCAAAGCCGCACTGGGCGGCATTCAAGGTAAAGGTTTTGCCCGTGTGCAAATCGATCGCATCGAGCGACTCAAAGCGGTCCTGCAATTCCACACCGTAGGCACCCACGTTTTGCACCGGCGAGGCGCCCACGGTGCCGGGAATCAGGGCCATGTTTTCGAGGCCGGGGTAGCCCTGGTCCAGCGTCCAGCGCACAAACTCGTGCCAGTTTTCGCCCGCGCCCGCCTCCACCACGGTAACCTTGGCTGCGTCTTGCACCACCCGGCGACCGGCGATCTCGACCTTGAGCACCAGGGGTTTGACGTCACCGGTGAGCACGATATTGCTGCCCCCGCCCAGCACAAACCGGGGGGCAGGGCCCCACTCGGGGCTGTTCAGTACCGCTTGCACATCCGCTTCGCTGGCAATGCGCACCAAGGCATGGGCGCGCGCGACGATGTGAAAGGTGTTGCAAGCCCGCAGCGGGACGTTTTTCTCGACTAACATTGCTGCCATTGTCGCACCAGGGCCCTGGTCGTGACCCCATCCATGACACTGCCGGAACCCCACCATGCCCTCTTTTGACACTGTCTGCGAAGCCAATCTGGTCGAAGTGAAAAATGCCGTGGAAAACACCGCCAAGGAGATCGCCACCCGCTTTGACTTCAAAGGCACGCCCGCTTCGATCGAGCTCAAGGACAAGGACATCACGCTGATCGGTAACGCCGAATTTCAGCTGTCGCAGGTGGAGGAAATCCTGCGCAACAAACTGTCCAAACGCAATGTGGACGTGCGTTTTCTGGACGTGGGCGACGTCCAGAAGATCGGCGGCGACAAGGTCAAGCAGGTGGTGAAGGTGCGCAACGGCATCGAGGCGGAGGCCGCCAAAAAAATCCAGCGACTGATCAAGGACAGCAAGCTCAAGGTACAGGCCGCGATCCAGGGCGACGCCATCCGGGTCACGGGTACGAAACGGGACGACCTGCAAGCCGCGATGGCGCTGATCCGCAAGGACATCGCCGACCTGCCCTTGAGCTTCAACAACTTTCGCGACTGATCAACACGTCTGCAGCGGGTCGCATGGCATGAGCGTCCAGACAGAAGGCGACTACGAGGACCTGCTGGGGCTGTGGTCGGATCTGGAGGCCGGTCTGGGCGTGCTGTTGGGCAGCCCCTTGAGCATCCGCGAGTTCCAGTCAAGGGTTCGGCAGTACGACCGCTGGATGCAGGATCTGCTGCGGCGGGACACCGATGTCGGCCTGTACCTGCTGTTCCAACTTGCCAGCAGCTCGTCCGTGGGCTACAGCGCCTCGCACGCACTGGTGTGTGCGGTGCTGTGCCACCTGATCGGCACGGAGCTGGGGATCCCGCCCGAAGAGCGCGAGGGTTTGGTGTTTGCCGCTCTGACCATGAACATCGCGATGACACAGCTGCAGGACGAACTGGCCCAACAGCTGGAGAGGCCGAACGGGGTCCAGATGGAGGCCATCCGCTCGCATGCCAGCCGGGGCCAGGCCATGCTGGCGACCTTGGGGGTGACAGACCCCATCTGGCTTGGCACCATCGAGCTGCACCATGATGACAGGACGGGTCAGGGCGATTTCCACACCCTGCCACCGGCACGGCGGCTGGCCCGGGTGCTGCGCGTGGCGGATCGGTATGCCGCCATGATCAGTCCGCGCAAGTCGCGGGAAGGGCGCAGCGCCACCGACTCGCTGCGCTCGATCATCGGCAACACAGAGTCGCAGGGTGACGAGGCAGGCCACACGCTGGTGCGTGCCGTAGGCCTTTGCCCGCCGGGCACCATTGTTCGACTGGACAACGGTCAGGTTGCCGTTGTAATCCGCCGCAGCCAACAGCTCAACCGGCCCTGTGTCGCCATCGTGCAGGATGAAACTGGCGCCCTGCTCAAACCGCCCCGACTGCACCGCACGGCCCATGGCAACCCGGGCATCAAGGCCGCACTGAATGCATCTGTGGTTCAGGAGCGGCTCAACCACCACCTGATTTTGCAGCTCGGCACCTACGCCGGGCAAGAGGGCTGAGCCACAGCCGCCGCATCGGGCGGCACGGCCTCAGGGCTTGGCTTTTTTGGCACCCAAGCGGGACTCGGTGCCTCGCATCAGGCGGCCCAGGTTCTCGGCATGCCGGTACAGCAACAACAGCGCCATGACAGACACCGCCAGCAGCACCGACTTGTTCGAGTACCAGGCCAGGCCGTCGCCAAAGACGTAATACGCCGGCGCGAGCAATGCCGCGATCAGGGCCGCCAGCGAGGAATAGCGAAAAACCCAGGCCACGAACAGCCAGGTCAGCGCCGTGGCCAAGCCCAGCAGGGGATGGATGCCAATGAGCACGCCCAGGGCGGTGGCCACCCCCTTGCCCCCCACAAACCGGAAGAACACCGGGTAGAGGTGACCCAAAAAGGCCGCCAGGCCCACCATGGCCAGCGTGCCGGACTCCAGGCCGTAAGGTTTGCCGAACCAGGCCACCAGGGCCACTGGCAGCCAGCCTTTGGCCGCATCCAACAGCAGCGTCACCACGGCGGCAGACTTGTTGCCCGAGCGCAGCACATTGGTCGCCCCCGGGTTCTTGCTGCCGAAGGTGCGCGGGTCGCTCAGGCCCATGAGCCGGCTCACGATCACGGCGAACGACAAAGAGCCGATCAGGTAGCCGCCAAGAACAGCGGCAAGCGGCAGATAGGGTTGCATGATGTCCAGCACGAGGCCTCCAAAACATTGTCAGGGTCCGATGCTGGGCCGCTGCGCATGCATTTTGCCAGCCCGCCCGGGCTGTGACCGTGGCTCAGTCCTGCAGAGGGCCGCAGGGCTGGAAAATTCGCACCTGGCACTGGGCGCAGACCTTGCGATCAAGACGCTGGTACAGCGTGGCGATCACGTCGTCCCCCATCTTGAAAAAATGGTGGGCCCCGATCTGTTCGAACACGCCTGCGCGCCGCAGCATGTCCAGGGGCTCTTGCTTCAGGTTGAAGAAGTAAAGCCCCCCCCCGAAGGCCTTGCGGCGGGCCGCCTCCAGGCCCAGCAGGTGCGCGCCGGCCAAATCGACAAAATTGATGCCCGAGGCCACCAGCAGCACGTGTGTGTGTCGTGGCTCTCGCTCGTCGATCTGCTGCAGCGCCTCCTGCAAATGGTTGACGGCGCCAAAGAAGATCGAACCGTTCAGGCGAACGATCTTGAGCTGCGGGCAGTCCGGCTGACCAGTGGCAGCGTGGAAGGCGGGCGGCCACTGGCCGGGAAAGGGCTTGACATCCTCCAGGCTCGGCCGTGACGTGCGGCCCAGGTAAAGCAGTAAAGACAGCAGGACCCCCGCGTAGATGGCAAATTCGAGGTCGAGCGTCAGCGTGGCCACAAAGGTCACGGCCAGCACGACCGTCTCCTGCCGGCCGGAGCGCACGATCTCGCGAATGTGGTGGACATCGACCAGCCCCCAGGCCACCACAAACAGGATGCCGGCCATGGCAGCGGTCGGCAGGTAGCGAGCCAGCGGCGCCAGAAACAACAACATCAACAGCAGAGCGACCGCTGCAAACACGGTGGACAGCGGTGTCTGCGCGCCTGCGGCGTAATTCAGGCCGCTGCGGTTGAAGGAGCCGCTGGAGGCATAGCCCGAGAAAAAACTGCCCACCAGGTTGGACAGACCCTGCCCGATGAACTCCTGGTTGCCGTCAATGCGCTGACCACTGCGGATGGCCATGGCACGGGCGATCGATACCGCCTCGGTCAGCGCCAGCAAAGCCACCGCCACTGCCACCGGCAGCAGGCGCTTGAGGGTTTCGGGCGAAAAATCAGGGCTGGACAGTGGCGGAAAACCAATGCGCAGCGCGCCAAGGCTGGCGATGCCAGTGCGTTCTGCGCCGAACCACTGGTTAAGGGCCGCTGCCAGCAGGCTGCCCAGCAACATGCCGGCAATCATGTGCGGAAAGCGGGGCCACCAACGCTTGAAGGCGACGCAGGCCAGCACCGTCATGACCGCCACGGCGGTGACGAAGGGATTGATTGCGCCCACCTGGAGCAGCAGGTCATGCAGCACCGCATAGACCGAGGCGCCACGCGGGATGGGCAGGCCAAAGAAATTTTTGACCTGACTGGCCGCGATCAGGAAGGCCGCGCCGGCGGTAAATCCCACCACCACGGTGTGCGACACAAAATTGACCAGGGTACCCAGACGCAGCAACCCCAACAGCAACTGGAAGACGCCGACGAGAAAGGTCAGGGTGAGCACCAGCGCCACGTACTCGGCGCTGCCAGGCGTGGCGAGCGGGCTCATGGTGGCGAAGACCACAATCGAGATGGCCGTGGTGGGACCGGACACCAGATGCCAGGACGACCCCCACAACGCCGCCACGATGGCCGGCAGCATGGCGGCATACAAGCCGTATTCGGGCGGCATGCCGGCGATGGTGGCAAAGGCCACGCCTTGGGGCACCAAAATGAGGCCCCCAGTGAGGCCGGCCACCAGATCGGCACGCAAGCTGGCGCGGTTGACGCGCGGCCACCAGCGCAAAAAGGGCAGCATGGATTTCACGATTTCAGCTCCTTGGCAGCCCGTTGTGTTTGCGTGGATTTTCCTCCAAATCCATGCCCCACTTAGGTGCCTGGCGAACGGTGCAACTGGCTCCATCATTGGCAGCATCTGGCTCTATTCCTGGCCAACGACAGGCTCCAAACTCTTGGTTGGGTCAAATGGCCCTGCGCCATCATGGCGGCAACGCTGCAGTGCGCTGCAGCACCTCATTGTCAACACATAGGAATGATATGAAGCAGTCACTGATATCCGTGCTGGTCAAAAGCACCCTGGGCCTGGCGCTGGCGGTCGTCGCCGCGTCCTCTTTTGCCCAAGCGAAAAAAGAAGTCACTTTTGCGCATCAGGACATGGTGTTTCCCTACCGCACCGTGATGGAGTCCGGCGAATTGGAAAAAACCACCGGCTACAAGATCAACTGGCGCATGTTTGGCGGTGGTGGCGATGTCATCAAGGCCATGGCCTCCGGTGACGTGCAAATTGGCGAGGTGGGCTCCAGCCCACTGGCCGCAGCAGCCAGCCAGGGGCAGGACATCAAACTGGTCTGGATCCTGGACGACATCGCCAGCTCGGACGTGCTGGTGGCCCGCAACGGCTCGGGCGTCAACAGCTGGAGAGACCTGGTCGGCAAAAAGGTGGCAACGCCCTTTGTGTCCACGGCGCATTACTCGCTGATGGTCGGCATGAAACTCAACGGAGTGGACGCCAAGGGCGTGAACGTGATGAACATGCGCCCGCCTGAAATCGCTGCCGCCTGGGAGCGTGGCGATATTGATGCGGCCTTCATCTGGGACCCGGTCATGTCCAAAATCAAGCGCAATGGCAAGGCCGTGGCCACATCGGGTGACGTCGGCAAGCTGGGCTACCCCACCTTTGACGGGCTGGTGGTCAATGCCAAATGGGCTGCCGAGCACAAGGGCTTCGTGGTGGCACTGATCAAGGCCATCTCCAAAGCTGATGCCGAATACCGCGCCAATGCCGCCAAATGGACAGTCGGTTCGGCGCAGGTCAAGGCGGTGGCCAAGTGGACCAAGGCCGACGAGAAAGACGTGCCGGAAGCCATGGCCCAGTTCATCTTCCCGGACAACGCGGCGCAAGCCTCGGCAACCTGGCTCGGCGGCGGCGCCGCCAAGACCCTGGCCAATACCTCGGTATTCCTGAAGGAACAGGGTCGTCTGCAAGAGGTCAAGCCAGACTACAACGCCTTCATTGACATGAGCTACCTTCGGGAAGCGATGAAATAAACGCATTCCGGCGCCATCCAAAGGGGCGGCCTGGTCACAGGTCTGCCCCTTTTGTTTTAATCTTCAGAACCTGCAAGCTCCAGCCCATGCCAACTCTCGAAGTCCGGGACCTGACGGTCAACTACGCCATCAAAGGCGGCACCCTGCGGGCTTTGGCGCCCGTGAACCTCACCATGCACGACGGCGATTTTGTCGTGGCCCTGGGCGCCTCGGGCTGTGGCAAGACCACCCTGCTCAACTGCGTGGCCGGGTTTTTGCCGCCCTCCACCGGCGAGATTCTTCTGGACGGGCGGTCTGTTGCCGGGCCGGGAGCAGACCGGGGCGTGGTGTTCCAAAAGCATGCCCTCATGCCCTGGCTGTCGGTGCAGGACAACGTGGCACTGGGTCTGCGAATGCGCGGCGTGGATGCCGGCACCCGCCAGCGTGTGGCGTTGGAGAAGCTGGCGCTGGTGGGTCTGGAACAGTACGCCGACCGAGCCGTTTACGAGCTGTCGGGCGGCATGCAACAGCGGGTGGGTATCGCGCGCGCGCTGGCCAGCGATCCGGCGGTGCTGTTGATGGACGAGCCTATGGGCGCGCTCGACGCCTTGACCCGGGAGACTGTGCAGGAGATCCTGCTGCGCGCCTGGTCCAAGTCCAACAAAATGGTGTTTTTCATCACCCATTCGGTGGAGGAAGCCTTGTTCTTGGCCACCCGCCTGATTGTGATGAGTCCGAGCCCGGGCCGCATCACCCATACCTACGACCAGGTGCCCTTCTCGCGAGAGTTCCTCTCGCACGGTGACGCGCGCAGGGTCAAGTCCGAGCCAGAATTCATCCGCATGCGCGAGGAAGTGCTGTCCATCATCCACCAGCGGGAGCACGCCCATGTCTGACGCCAACAAAGCTTTGAAGACCAGCGCGTTCAAAGTGCCGGGCGAGGGCAGCAGTGCCACCATCAGTGTGGTGACTGTGATCCTCATCCTGACGGCCTGGACAGTCGTCACCAACATGGGCTGGATCAAGCCGATTTTCCTGCCCTCTCCCCAGGCAACTTTCCAGCAGTTTTATGAGTACCTGACGGGCGCTGCGAATGACAAGCCCCTGTGGCAGCACTTTGCCGCCAGCCTGTTGCGGGTGTTTGCCGCGTTTTTTCTGGCCTGCCTGCTCGCGATACCCGTGGGCATCGCCATGGGCATGTCGCGCGTCTGGCGGGGCATCTTTGACCCGCCCATTGAGCTCTACCGGCCGCTGCCACCACTGTCCTACCTGCCGCTGATCATCATCTGGTTCGGCATCGACGAATTGCCCAAGGTGCTGCTCATCTTTTTGAGCTGCTTTGCACCCCTGGCCATGGCCGCGCGATCGGGCATGCGCAGCGCCTCGCAGGAGCAAATGAATGCGGCCTATTCGATGGGGGCCAGCTACACCCAGGTGATTCGCCATGTGGTGCTGCCGGCAGCCATGCCGGAAATCCTGGTTGGCATGCGGGTGTCTATTGGTTTTGGCTGGAGCACGCTGGTTGCGGCCGAAATGGTGGCCGCCAACGTCGGTCTGGGCCAGATGGTGCTCAATGCATCCAATTTTCTGCGCACCGACATCGTGGTGATGGGTATCATCGTCATCGGTGTGGTCGCCTATATGTTCGACCTGCTGATGCGCTGGGTAGAAAGCAAACTTGTTCCCTGGAAAGGACGTGGCTGATGAAAGCCAATTTTTTCGCGCCCATCACGGGCTCTGTCATGCCACGCTTTGCCGGCCTGGCCACGCTGATGCGTCTGCCCTACCTTGACTTCGACCATGAGGCGTTTTCACAGGTCGATATTGGCCTGGTGGGTATTCCCTGGGATGGCGGCACCACCAACCGGGCCGGTGCCAGGCACGGGCCGCGCCAGGTGCGCGACCTGTCCACCATGATCCGCAACGTCAACCGGGCCAGCGGCATCAACCCCTTTGCCATGTGCAACTGCGCCGACCTGGGCGATACGCCGGTCAACCCTGTCGATGTGATGGACTCGATGGCCCGCATCAAGACGTTTTTTGACCGGGTCTGCGATGCCGGTGTGGCACCACTGGCCGTGGGCGGCGATCACCTGTCCACCCTTCCCATCATGCGCGCCTTGGCCAAGAACGGTCCGGTCGGCATGGTGCATTTCGATGCGCACACGGACACCTGGGACGGCTACTTTGGCGGTTTCAAGTACACCCACGGTACGCCTTTTCGCCGCGCGGTCGAAGAAGGCTTGCTGGATCCGAAGCGGACGGTGCAAATCGGCATTCGGGGCGCGTTGTACAACGATGCCGAGGACACCTGGGGCCAGCAGCAAGGTATCCGCGTGATCGATATCGACGAATTTCATGCCATGGGCATCGAGGCCGTGATGAAGGAAGCCCGCCGCGTGGTGGGCGACGGCCCGACCTATGTGAGTTTTGATGTGGACGCCTTGGACCCGGTCTATGCACCCGGTACTGGCACGCCCGAAATCGGCGGCATGACCACGCTGGAGGCCCAATGGGCAGTCCGTGCGCTGCGGGGATTGAACCTGGTGGGGGGTGATGTGGTGGAGGTGTCGCCACCGTTTGACACCAGCGGCAACACGGCCATGGTGGGTGCCACCATGTTGTTCGAAATCCTGTGCGTGCTGGCCGACAGCGTGAACACACGCAAGGGCAACAAGTCCGGCGTCAAGGCCTAGCCAGCAAGGCGCTGCGTCGGCGCGTACCGCGCGCCTGCGCCAGTTCATCCACGGCCATGCTGAGCGCCCGGATGCCCTCCCCGATCTGATCGACAGGGATGGACGATAGGCGCAAGCGGAAGTAGGGGCAGGGGTAAGGCGGGCTGATGAAAAAGACCGCCCCGGCCTCGATCAGCACGCCATGGCTGCGGGCCATCAGGGCCAGCTCGGACGAATCGAGCCAATCGGGGGATCGCACCCACACAGAGGCCCCACCCGATGGCAATTGAAACTGAAAATCAGGCAGGTATTGCCGCAGGGCTTGCGCCACATGGGCCATGCGCTCCTGCATCGCCTGGTTGACTTTGCGCGCATGCGCGTCATGGTGGCCGAGCGACAGGAACAAAGCAAACGCGTGCTGCAAAAAGGCGCTTGGATGACGCACCATGGCGTGACGCAGTTCGCGCAATTCGGCGATCAGGTCGCGCGGTGCCACGATGTAGCCCAGACGCAGCGAAGGCGACAGGCTCTTGGACACCGAGCCGACGTAGATCACACGCCCCGACTTGTCCATGCTCTTGAGCGCTGGCATCGGCTCACCCTCGTAAAGGTTTTCCGCCTCGTAGTCGTCCTCAATCACCACAAAATCCTGCTGCTTTGCCATGTTCAGCAGCAACTCCCGTCGGCGCATGCTCAGGGTCGCGGTGGTCGGGCTCTGATGGGAGGGCGTGACAAACACGTAGTCCAGCGCCGGGAGTGCCTCCACAACCAGCCCCTCGCCGTCGACCTGGACCGGCACGCAGCGCGGCATGCGCAGAGCGAAGCTGTTGCGGGCATGGGGGTGACCCGGCTCCTCCAGCCCGACCCGTTGGCTGTCGTCAAACAGGGCTTCGGCGAGCAGGTAGTAGGCATGTTGGGCGCCCACGGTGATGAGGATCTCCTCCTGCAGGGCGAACACGCCGCGCTTGGGTAACAGACGAAGACGGATCTGCTGAATCAGGTCGGGGACATCCTTGACTTCGAAATCTGGTGTCCAGTGCGGCAGGTGCGAGCGCGCCAGGCTGTGCACGCAGCATTCGCGAAAGGCCTCGGACGGAAACAACTGCGGGTCGTAGGTGCCATACACAAACGGGTAGGGGTAGGCACTCCAACGGTCCGGCTTGGACAGTGCGCGCTGATCCGCCAACGAACGCAACACACGGCGCGACCAATCGGGCGGTTGCCCGGCCGCCTGATGGCCCGGCTGCGGCTGCGCACTGCGCTTGGCTTCGCTGGTCCGCGCGTTCATGGTCACGAACACGCCGCTGCGCGGTCGACTATCGAGAAAGCCGTCGTCCACCAGTTGCACATAGGCTGCCGTTACCGTGTTGCGGCTCAGCGCAAGCACCTTGGCCAGCTCACGCGACGATGGCAGCGGCGCGCCCATCGGCAGCCGCCCGTCAAGAATCGCCTGGACCACCGCCAGGCGCAAGCGCTGCTGCAAGGGCAAAGCAGGGCCGTCCTGCATACCAAACAGGCTGTCCCACTGAATCTGACTGGTGCGTTGTTGGCTGGACATGGAAGAAATCAGTATACGCAGCCGGCAACTGGCTTGATCAATTCAGGCATCTGGCTCTATGGGAGCAGACGTTTTTTACCTATGCTCGCTCTTGAACTTTATTCTGCAGGAGTATTTTGTGCCATCGTCCCCTGACCGCGTCACCGTTGAGACGCTATCCGCCTTCAGCGATGCCTGGAACCGCCATGACCTCGACGCCCTGATGTCCTTCATGACCGACGACTGCGTGTTCATGACAGCCGGCGGGCCGGATGCGTGCGGCGCCCGACACGCCGGCACCGAGGCCGTGCGAAAGGCCTTTGCTGGGGCCTGGGCCACACTGCCTGACGCCCAGTGGCGCAATGGCCAGCACTTTGTGGAGGGCGACTTTGGCGTCTCGCAATGGACTTTCACCGGTACAGCTGCGGACGGCAGCCGGGTGGAAACCGACGGCGTTGATGTGTTTACTTTTCGAGACGGCAAGATTGCGGTCAAAAACGCCTTCAGAAAAGCGCGGCCCAACCTGCCAGCGGCCAAGTAAGGTGCGCGCATGATGGCCTCGATGCAATTCACCAATGGCGCAGCCGGCGCCGATCGCCGCGACGACACAAAGTACGACCCAAAGTACGACCCGCTGGTGGCCCGAGACCCTGGCGCCGGGCGGGCTTACGCACCCAGTTATTGGGTGGCCAGCGCAGGCACGCCACCCGAAGACGATGGTCCGGTCACAGCTGACATGGACGCGGACGTGGTGGTCATCGGCTCAGGCTCAACCGGCATGTCCACAGCGCTGTACCTGGCGCAAGAACATGGCATTCAGGCCGTGGTGCTCGAGGCCAACCAGACCGCCTGGGGCTGCTCCAGCCGGAGCGGTGGCCAGGGTCAAAATGCCAGCGGTCGGCTGACGCGCTCGCAGTGGATCGAGCGCTGGGGTCTGGATGTGGCCAGACAACTCGATCGCGAGATCCGCACCGGTTTTGAGAACTTCAAAGCACTCACACAAGAGATTGACTGCGACGCCCACGACGGCGGCCACCTCTACCTGGCCCACCGGCCCGAGAAAATGGCCTATCTGCGCAACGAGCACCGTGTGCGCAACGAGACCTTCGGCTACCAGACCCGCCTGCTGAGTGCGGAAGACGTGCGGCGCGACTACTGCGACGAACGGGACACCGCAGGCGCCATGCTCGAAGCCGAGGGCGTGGGCATCCACCCGCTCAAATTCACCTTTGGCCTGATGCGCAAAGCGCGGGCGCTGGGCGTCAAGGTGCATACCGCCAGCCCGGTACAGGGCTGGACCACAGTCAACGGCCTGCACCACCTGCGCACTCCGGGCGGGGTGGTGCGGGCCAAGCGGGTGGCGGTTTGCACAGGCGGCTACACCGGGCAGGGCTTGAACCCCCTGCTCAAGAACAAGCTGCTGCCCATTTTGTCGAACTCGGTGGTGACGCGGCCACTGACGCCCGCCGAGATTGCGGCCACCAACTTCCGCTCACACACCTTTCTGACCGACACCCGCACCCTGCGCTTCTACTACCGGCTGCTCAAAGACAACCGGCTGCAACTGGGCAGCCGCAGTTCCATCACCGGCGCCGATGCGCAGCACCCGGAGCATCTCAAGCTGCTGACCGACGCCATCGCGCGCAAGTTTCCGCCACTGGCTGGCATTCCAATCGACTACTCCTGGTGGGGCTGGGTGGACGTGAGCCACGACATGATGCCGCGAATCACCCGACCCGACCCCACCCAGACGGTGTGGCATGCATTGGGCTACGGCGGCAACGGCGTGTCCTTTTCTACATGGGCTGGCAAGCGCCTGGCCGAACGTGTGGCCGGCCAGGATAGCGGGCGCGAGGTGTTTCAGCTGCCGATCTACAGCTCGCCTTTGGAGTA
This sequence comes from Betaproteobacteria bacterium, assembly GCA_037134215.1. Lineage (GTDB taxonomy): Bacteria > Pseudomonadota > Gammaproteobacteria > Burkholderiales > Burkholderiaceae_C > Rhodoferax. The sequence goes on along the minus strand of JBAXMQ010000085.1, from coordinate 57 downwards.
CCCCAACCTGTTTGGACTGGTCCGCTCGGAAGCCTTGGCACCCTTCCGGCGCTTTGG
>JBAXMQ010000084.1:0-14323 GCA_037134215.1 Betaproteobacteria bacterium | reverse complement strand
ACCGAGCACACGCCGGTCTGGCTGATGCGCCAGGCGGGGCGCTACCTGCCCGAATACCGCGCCACCCGGGCCAGGGCCGGCAGCTTCATGGGGCTGGCCACCAACACCGACTACGCCACCGAAGTCACGCTGCAACCCCTGGAGCGCTACCCGCTGGATGCGGCCATTTTGTTCAGCGACATCCTGACCGTGCCCGATGCCATGGGGCTGGGCCTGTCCTTTGCCCTGGGGGAAGGCCCCAAATTCGCCCACCCGGTGCGCGACGAGGCTGCGGTGGCCCAGCTGGCCGTGCCCGACATGGACAAGCTGCGCTACGTGTTTGACGCCGTGACCTCCATCCGCCGCGCGCTCAACGGCCGGGTGCCGCTAATCGGTTTCTCGGGCAGCCCCTGGACGCTGGCCTGCTACATGGTCGAAGGCGCAGGCTCCGACGACTACCGACTGGTCAAGACCATGATGTACAGCCGCCCTGACCTGATGCACCGCATGCTGCAGATCAACGCGGACGCGGTGGCGGCCTACCTGAACGCGCAGATCGAGGCCGGCGCGCAGGCGGTGATGATTTTTGACAGCTGGGGCGGCGTGCTGGCCGACGGCGCTTTCCAGCAGTTCAGCCTGGCCTACACGGCGCGGGTGCTGGCGCAGCTCAAACGCAGCCACGATGGCACCACCATCCCGCGCATCGTGTTCACCAAGGGCGGTGGCCCGTGGCTGCAGGACATGGCCGGCCTGGACTGCGAGGTGCTGGGGCTGGACTGGACGGTCAATCTGGGCCAGGCACGTGCCCTGGTGGGCCATCGCATGGCCTTGCAGGGCAATATCGACCCCAATGTGCTGTTTGCCAACCCTACCCAGATTGCGGCTGAGGTGGCAAGGGTGCTGGACAGCTTTGGGGCGCCCCACACCGGCGCCGGCACTGGCCCCACACATATCTTCAACCTCGGGCACGGCATCAGCCAGCACACGCCGCCGGAGCATGTATCCGCCCTGGTGGCGGCCGTGCACAGCCATTCACGCAAGCTGCGACACGGCTGACAGGCAGCTGGCGTCGCTTAGCATGTTTTTGGTGCAAAAGAAGCGGATCAAGCCGCACTTATGCACAAAATTTTTGTTGCACCGCGAAACGGACCAGATTTGCAGTGCACTTCGCTATTAAACCAATAGCGACTGTAAGCTGTTGATTCATAAAGATTTTTAATTTTGCTTTTTTTGTGGGCATTCCGACCAAAGCCTTGATTTGCAAGGCTTTGACAGCGGTGAAAGCAACATATCAACAAAGTTATCCACAGAATTTTTGGATGTTGGTCAAATCTGTTTTAAATCAAGGACTTAAGGCCATTTCCGCAAGTTCACATCAACTTCGACGTGCAAACCGGGGGATCGGTTGAACCAGCTCTTGTCGGTGCTGGTGCACACGCCAGCGCACAGCCCGCTCCGGGGACCGCTGAGCTACCTGAGCCCACAGCCCTTGCCCCCGGGCAGCCTGGTGCGGGTGCCCTTGGGCCAGCGTGAACTGCTCGGCGTGGTCTGGGACGCACCGTCCGCGGCAGCCACTGCCCCCGCAGCGGAACGCCTGCGACCCTTGAGCGGCGTGCTCGACGGCATCGCCCCGCTCAGCGCGGCTTGGCGCGAACTGGTGCGTTTTTGCGCCAGCTACTACCAACGATCCGTGGGCGAGGTGGCGCTCGCCGCCTTACCGCCGCAACTGCGGGAGCTCAGCAGCGCCCAACTCGGGCGCCGCCTCAAGCGCCACGCCAAGGCCCCCAAACCTGGCTCGGATGGCCCCCAGATTGCTCCGGAATCCATAGCTATGACCCCAGAGCAGGCAAGGGCTGTGGCCGAAATCGCTCAGAATCCGGGGCCCTTCCTGCTGTTTGGCGCAACCGGCAGCGGCAAGACAGAGGTCTACCTGCAATGCGTGCAGGCCCTGCTGGCCGAGTCGCCGCAGGCGCAAGCCCTGGTGATGGTGCCTGAGATCAACCTGACACCGCAACTGGAGGCGCGCTTTCATGCGCGTTTTGCGCCACGGTACGGCGCGCAGGCGCTGGTGGCCATGCACAGCGGCATGACCCCAGCCCAGCGACTTCAGAGCTGGCTGGCGGCGCACAGCGGCACAGCGCGCATCGTGCTCGGCACCCGCATGGCGATCTTCGCCTCCATGCCCGGCCTGAAACTGATCGTGGTCGACGAAGAACACGATCCCAGCTACAAAAGCCAGGAAGGCGCACGCTACTCGGCGCGCGACCTGGCCGTTTACCGGGGGCGGCTGGAGGGAGCGCGGGTGTTGCTGGGCTCAGCCACCCCGTCGTTGGAAAGCTGGCACCACAGCCGCCCCACCGCCGAGGGTGGACGTTACCAGCGGCTCACCATGGCGCTGCGCATCGGCGCCGCCGCAGGCCCGGACCAGGTCGGCGCCGCTGGCGCGCTGCCTCGGGTGCGCCGGGTCGACATGAACCACCAGCCCAAACACTGTGTGCTGTCACCACCCCTGCTGCAGGCCATGGCCGAGCGGGTGGCGCGGGGAGAGCAAAGCATGGTGTTCCTGAACCGGCGCGGCTATGCCCCGGTGCTGCACTGCGGCGACTGCGGCTGGAAAAGTGAATGCGCCCACTGCAGCGCGTTCCGGGTGTTCCACAAGATTGACCGCACCCTGCGCTGCCACCACTGTGGCTTCACCGAGCGCGTACCGCGCGCCTGCCCGGCCTGTGGTAACCCCGACATCGCCCCGCTAGGCCGCGGCACCGAGCGGCTCGAGGAACACCTGGCCGAATTGCTGGCGGACGTGCGCCGGCCGGGCACCGCCTCGGCCCTGCACCCGATGGGCGAACCGGTGCGCATCGCGCGCATCGATGCCGACACCACCCGGCTCAAGGGGACGCTGGCCGCGCAACTGGCGCAGGTCCATGCCGGCGACGTGGATGTGCTGGTGGGCACGCAAATGATTGCCAAGGGCCATGACTTTCGCCGCATCACGCTGGTCGCTGCCGTCAACCCTGACGGCGCCCTGTTCTCCAGTGATGTACGGGCCCCCGAGCGCCTGTTTTCCCTGCTGATGCAGGCGGCCGGACGGGCCGGCCGCGACGCTGCGGTGGGCGGCCACAGCGAGATGTGGCTGCAGACCCATTACCCGCAACACCCGCTGTTCGAAGCGCTCAAACGCCATGACTATGCGGGTTTTGCTGCACAGCAGCTGCTTGAGCGGCAACAGGCTGCCATGCCACCCTTCAGCTTCCAGGCCCTGGTGCGGGCCGAGGCGCGGACCCAGGAGGCAGCCCAAGGCTTTCTCGAAGCCGTTCGCAGTGCCGCCCCAGCCCTGCCTGAAGCCGAGCGCCTGCTGGCCGAGATCACCATTTTTCCGCCAGTGCCCATGACCATCCAGCGGATTGCCGATATGGAGCGATCGCAAATGCTGGTCGAAAGTCCCTCCCGCGCTGCGCTGCAAAGGTTCCTTGGCGTCTGGCAGGAGACGCTGCACCTGACGCGCGCCGAAGCCCCCGGCCGCGGGGTGATCCGCTGGGCGGTGGACGTGGATCCGCTCAGCATCTAAGCTTCTGAACCGCTGGTTCCTTCACCCCGGCCGACTCAGCCCAGCAGGCTTACGGCAAGCGAGAAACTCAGGAAGGCGACCGCTGTCGTGACGAGGATGATGCGGGCCACCCGCCCGTTGTCGGCACCAAAGCGTTCGGCCAGCAAGGACACATTGCTCGCGCTCGGCAAAGCAGCCACCAGCACCATCACCTGCAAGACCGATCGCTCCAGCGGAATGCCGATGCGGATCGCATAGGCCCCAAGCAAAAAAACCAGCAAGGGGTGCAATAACAACTTCATGGCAGCCACAGGCAGGTAGTCGCGCAGCCGCAGCGGGTGGGACTGCCCTGTGGCGGCCTGCATCCGGGAGCGCGCCAGCACCGCGCCAATGGTGAACAGCGCCACGGGCGACGCTGCGTCCGCGAGCAGCCCAACGGTCTGCGCCAGCGGGCCGGGCAGCCGCAGGCTCAAGGCGGATGCCAAGGCACCCAGCAGAATGGCCCATGGCATTGGGTTGGTGGCGACGCCCTTGAGCGCGTTCAGTGCCGCCTTTCGTGCGCCTTGCGGCCCGGCACCGTCCAAACGGGACAACGCAATGCACAGGGAGGTGGTGATCACCATGTCGACCAGAATGGTCACGATCGCCGGCCCGGCGGCGCGCGGACCCAGCAGCGCCACCAGCAGGGGCACGCCCATGAAGCCCGTGTTGGGGAAAGCCGCCACCAAAGCGCCAAAAGCCGCGTCGTTCCAGCGGATGCGCGCATTCAGACTCAGCGCCACGGCAAAACCCACCATCACCAAGGCGCAAACCAAATAGGTCAGGAACACCCCGCCATCGAGCAGCTGTGTCAGTGGTGTGCTGGCGCCAAAACGGTAAAGCATGCAGGGCAGGGCAAAGAACAGCACAAAACTGTTCAGGCCGGGAATGGCTGCCAGTGACAACAGCCCGCGCCGCGCCGCGAGGTAACCGCACAACACGAGGGCAAAAAAGGGAAAGGTGATCAGCAGGGTGTGGAGCACAGCCGCTATTGTCACCGCGGTGGCCGGGTCATCCGGCCGGGCCGCAGACGGCGCGGGGGCTAAGATCGGGTGACAGCATGAAACAGATCTTGCAAATTCTTGCCATTGCCCGCTTGGAGGCGCTCTACTACCGTCGCCTGCCCAAATTGCTGGCAGCGGCGGCTGCGGTGACATTGATTCCCGCCCTGTACAGCGTGCTTTACCTGTCCAGTATCTGGGACCCGGCCGCCAATACCGGGCAGTTGGGTGTGGCGCTGGTCAATCTCGACCGGGGACTCAGCTACCGCGATCAGGACTTCAATGTGGGGCAGGAAGTGGCCGACCGGCTCAAGGCCAAACACCAGTTTGGTTTCATTGACCAGGGGGATGAAGAGGCTGCCCGGGCCCTGGTGCGCGAAGGCAAGCTGGCATTTGCCCTGATCATCCCGGCCGACTTCAGCTCCAACGCCATCCCCGGTGCAGAGGCTGGTGCCGGCAAGCTGGTGGTGTACACCTCGGAAGGCAACAGCTACCAAAGCGCCGGCCTGGCCCGCCGCTTTGCCATTGAACTCGGCCACGAGGTGAACGAGAGCCTGAACGAGCGCCGTTGGGCCCTCGTGTTGACCAGCAGTGTGGGTTCGCAACGCAGCATGGAACGCTTGCACCAGGGGGTCAGGCAACTGCAGCAGGGCGCCCGGGAACTGGCCTTGGGCGCCGCCCAGACCGCAGCCGGCAGCGAAGCGCTGAGCGCGAGCGCCGGTCGGCTGCAGCAGGGCGTGGCGCAACTTAGCACGGGCACGCGGGAACTTGGGGTGGCGGTGCGGACGCTGGACAGCAAACGGGCCAGGACGTCGGAGCTGAACCGCCTCAAATCCGGCGCCGAAGCACTGGCCGCCGGCCATCGCGACCTGGGCCTGGGCCTGAACGACCTGCAGAAAGGCACCCAGCAGATTCAAACCAGCGTGCATGATTTTAGGGAACAGGCGCAGGCCAGCCCTCTGCTGGGTCCCACGGTCACTCCGGGCCTGGACCAACTCGCACTTGGCCTGTCTGGCCTGGACAATGGCTTGCGCAACGCCAGCAGCGGCCAACAAAAACTGGCTGATGGTGCGGGTCGGCTCAACGACGGTGTCGGCACCCTGGTCAATGGCATGACGGCCCTGGGCAACGGCGTGCGCGCCATTGCCGCCAAGCTCCCCGAAGACAGCCAGTTGGAGGAACTTGCAACCGGCGCCAAATCGCTTGCGGCGGGATCTGCTGGCCTGGTGACTGGTACCGGCCAGTTGAACGAGGGCGCTTGGCGCCTGAGCGCCGGCATCGACATGCTTGACAAGTCGCTGCCAAAGACCGTAAACGCGCTGGACGGAAGCGCACAGGGACTGGCAAACTCAGTGCGACCCGTGGTCGAGGTGGCTGCCGCCGTACAGAACAATGGCAGTGGCTTTGCGCCCAACATCTTGTCAGGCGCGATGTGGCTGGGGGCTGGCATCGCCGCCTTTTTGATCCATGTGCGTGTGCTGCCGAGGCAGGCACTGTTCTTTTCGCGGCCGAGTCAGGTGTTGGGCAAGCTGCTGCTGCCCGCCGTTCTGGTGCTGGTTCAAGCCCTGTTGCTGGTGCTGTGCGTGGTCTATGTACTCAAGATCCCGCCTGTGCAGCCCGGCGCCTTTGCGCTCTCTTTGGTGGCCGGGTCGCTCACCTTCTTGGTGATCATTTTTGCCCTCACTCTGGCTTTTGGCGACGTCGGCAAGGCGATGGCGATGATGTTCCTGGCAATCCAGCTGTCCTCGTCCGGCGGCATGGTGCCGGTGGAGCTCAGCGGCGGCATCTTTCTGGAGATCAGCCCCTGGCTGCCGCTGACCTGGGAGGTGCATGCCATCAAGGCCAGCCTGTTTGGCGCTTACGGCGGCATTTGGCAGCAGCCTCTGCTGTGGGTGCTGCTGGCCGGCGCCCTGGCCACGGCCAGTGCATGCGCCGTGGGCCGCTGGCGCTTCGTCCGGCCGTCCGCCCTCAGGCCGGCAGTAGAGTTTTAGCCGAGACGGGTGCCGCCGGGCCAGGTAACCGGCTGCTATGCTTGGCCGATGTCGAACGCTCACCTGCGGGATTTGCTCGCACAACGCCAGTTCATCCGCTTCTGGCTGGCCCGCCTGGGTGGCGTGACCGCCAACCAGATGCTGATGATGGCGCTGGCCTGGCATGTCTACGACCTGACCGGCAGCGCCTGGGACCTGGGGCTGGTCGGGCTGTTCCAGTTTGTGCCCGCCCTGCTGATGACCTTGCCAGCCGGCCACTTGGCCGACCGCTGGCATCGGGGCCGCATTTTTGCGGTCTGCCTGTTGACCCAAGCCGTGGTGGCCCTGGTGCTGGTGCTCGCCGTCCAAGAAGCTTTTGTCAGCCGCGACCTGATCCTCGCGCTCTCGGTGGTGCTGGGAGCCGCGCGGGCTTTCCAGATGCCGGCGCAGCAGGCGCTGGTGCCGCTGCTGGTGCCGCAAGCGCTGCTGACCCGGGCCATTGCCCTGAGCAGCAGCGGCATCCAGATCGCCATCATTGGCGGTCCGGCCCTGGGGGGCCTGCTGTACCTGAATGGACCGACCCTGGTGTACGCCACGGCAGCCGGGATGCTGACCTTGAGCGGCCTGCTGACCCTGGGTGTGCGTTACCGCCACCAGCGCCGCGATGAGGTGGCCAGTTGGCACACCGTGCTGGCCGGCGTAGGCTTTGTCTGGCAGCGCAAAGTGCTGCTGGGGGCCATCTCGCTGGACCTCTTTGCCGTGCTGCTGGGCGGCGCCACGGCCTTGCTGCCCATCTATGCCCGCGACATCCTGCACACCGGGCCGCAGGGGCTGGGGCTGCTGCGGGCTGCGCCGGCGGCCGGGGCCCTGCTGATGTCGCTGCTGCTGATGCGCTGGCCGCTGCAGCGGTATGTGGGCAGAAGGCTGCTGGGCGCGGTGGCGCTGTTCGGGGTGGCCACCCTGGTCTTTGGCCTGTCCAACGATTTTGTGGTGTCCTTGCTGGCGCTGGCGGTCTCGGGCGCGGCCGACAGCATCAGCGTGGTGACGCGCCTGACGCTCGTGCAGTTGGAGACACCCGATGCCATGCGGGGCCGGGTGGCCGCCGTCAATTCCATTTTTGTGGGCGCCTCCAACCAGCTCGGTGAGTTTGAGTCCGGCGCCACAGCCGACATGTGGGGGCCGGTAGGATCGGTGGTGGCCGGTGGCCTGGGCACGGTGCTGGTGGCGCTGGTGTGGTGGCGTCTTTTTCCGGCCCTGGCACAACGCGACCGATTAACTTGACGGGGGCAGCGCCCTATTGCCAGCCCGGCAGCTTGTACAGCACGAAGGGGTAGAGGGTTCGGTTGGCGGCGCTGTTCCACGTGCCGCGAATCTCTTTTCCGCATGAACCAGCGACCACCGCGCCATGCCAAACCGCCGACACCTGCACACCGTCGCTGGACTCTTCCAAACTGAACTCGCCCTGCTCAATGTCGGCCGAGATGCGGGCCCGCTCGCCATTGCGGTTGATGGCGCCGCTGACGCTGCCCGCCCACTCTGGGTGTTTTTCAAACAAGAGGGTGGCGCCCTGCGACAAACCAGCAAACTGGGCGCGCCACAGGCCGTACACATGTTGCGGGCTCACCTGATCGGGTTCCGGGCAGCTGGTCACCGCCGTATTTTTTAGGTCAAATTGGGCGCTAGCCCCCGTAGATAATAGGTTTACAGCTATCAAGATAGTAGCAATTACAGGTTTCATCAAGTTCCGGGGCTCAGCTGGACCGGGCCAGGGCAGCAGCGCTGGCCTCGGCCTTTTTGGCAAATTCGGCGCGCAGGGCCCGCAGTTTCTCGCGCGGGTCTTCCCGGGTGGTGGCGCGGTCGAGCGCCATCTCGGCAATGAACCGGCTGGGCAAGACCGCCACCAGCTCACGCCCTTTCTTGCGCCGCCGGCTCCAGCTCACCGCCAGGCTGCGCTGGGCCCGTGTGATGCCCACATACATCAGGCGCCGCTCTTCTTCGAGCCGGGTGGCCACTTCCTCGGGGCCGGCATCCTCGCCAGCACGAAAGGGCAGCATGCCCTCGGTCACGCCCACCAGCAGCACATGCGGCCACTCCAACCCCTTGGCCGCGTGCAGGGTGGAGAGCGTGACCACGTCCTGCTCCTTTTCACGCTCATTGAGGGTGGAGATCAGCGACACCGTCTGCGCCACCTCCAGCAGGCTTTTTCGCTCCCCGGGTGTGCCCACGCCTGCCACGTCGTCAATCTGGCCGCCGCACCGGGCAGACATCCAATCGCAAAAATCGAGCACATTGGTCCAACGTGCAGCCGCCAATGCGGCGCTGTCCTCGGCGTCATACAGGTGTTTTTCGTAATCGATGTCCTTGAGCCAGGCCAGCAAAAAAGCCCGCGCCGCCTCGGCGCCCTCGGTATGGCGGGCGCGAAAGGTCAGGTCGTTCACCTGGCGGCCAAATTCATGCAGGCCGCCAATGGTCTTGGGCGGCAGCGCACTGCCCAGCGATGAGGCAAACAGCGCCTCGAAAAGACTGACGCGGTAGCGGCTGGCAAAAGTGCCGAGTTGCTGGAGCGTCTGGTGCCCGATGCCTCGGCGGGGCACCGTGACCGCGCGCAAGAAGGCCGGGTCGTCGTCGGGATTGAGCCACAAGCGGAACCAGGCGCACAGATCCTTGATCTCGGCGCGGTCAAAAAAACTGGTGCCACCCGAGACCTTGTACGGAATCTGGGCCCGGCGCAGCGCTTTCTCAAAGGCCTTGGCCTGATGGTTGGCGCGGTAGAGGATGGCGAAATCCTGGAGAGCCTGGTACTGCGGCCCCTGCGTCACCGCGCTGCCAGCCCGGATGCTCTGGATGCGGGCCACCGCGCGTTCGGCCTCATGCTCCTCGTTGTCGGCGTCGACCACCCGCACCGGCTCGCCTTCGCCCAGGTCACTCCACAGGTTTTTCGGGAACAGCTTGGGGTTGGGGCCGATCACATGGTTGGCGGCGCGCAAGATGGCGCTGGTAGATCGGTAGTTTTGCTCCAGCTTGATCACCTTGAGCGCCGGGAAATCCAGCGGCAGGCGGCGAAGGTTGTCGAGCGTGGCGCCGCGCCAGCCGTAAATCGACTGGTCGTCGTCTCCCACGGCGGTAAAACGAGCCTCGCGCGCCGGCCGGCCACCCACCAGCAGTTTGAGCAGCTCATACTGGGTGGCATTGGTGTCCTGGTATTCATCGACCAGCAAATGCCCCACCAGCCCTTGCCACTTCTGCCTCACCTGCTCATGATTTTGTAGCAATTTAAGGGGCAGGCCGATCAGGTCGTCAAAGTCGACGCCCTGGTAGGCGCTCAGGCGGGCCTCGTAGTGGGCCATGGCTCGGGCAATGACGCGCTCGTTGTCGTCCCGCGCCGCCAACGCCGCGCTTTCCGCATTGAGCCCCATGTTTTTCCAGAGGCTGATGGTCCACTGCCACTGCCGCGCGGTGGCGGCGTCCACGGTCCCGCCGGCGTCTTTCAGAATGCTGGTGACATCGTCGCTATCGAGAATGGAAAACTGCGGCTTAAGGCCCAGCGCCGCGCCGTCCTGGCGCAGCATGCGCACGCCCAGCGCATGAAAGGTGCAGATCAGCACCTCTCGTGCTGCCGCGCCGATCAGGCCCTTGGCGCGCTCCCGCATCTCGGCGGCGGCCTTGTTGGTAAAGGTGATGGCGGCGATCCGCTGGGGCGCCATGCCGGTCTGAATCAGTCGACCGATCTTGCGGGTGATCACCCGTGTCTTGCCGGAACCGGCACCGGCCAACACCAGGCAGGGCCCGTGCATGTGGTTCACCGCCTCCTGTTGCGCCAGGTTCAGGTCGTCCGTGAGCACCTTCATGGGCGTCGGTGCACGAAAAACCTTCAGGCCAAGCGCAGTTCGCCCGGGCGACCTTGAGCGATGTAGCCCCTGCGCTGCAATTGGCTCAGCGCCGCATTGATAGAGCCTTTGGGTACGCCGCTGTCACGGGCCAGGTTGGAACGGTTGACTTTGACCGCGCCTTGGCGGGGCAACATCTGCTGCAGGTGGGCCAGCACCTTGGCCGGGTTACCACGCAGTGCCGAAGCTGTACCGCCCGGTGCCTTCTTGATGCGAACGTCCGTGGCGTTGAGGGTTTCCAACACGTCGACACGGCCCCCGGGAGCACCCAGGGCGGGCGGGCGGGCTGGCGCGGCAAGACCGGGGCCGTTCATCCTCGCGGCCAGGTCGTACACCTGCCGCAACTCAGCCTCGATGCGGGCGAGCGCCTGAGCCAGCCGGGCAGCGGTCTTCCAGTCCTCAAACAGACCATCGTTGCCAGCGTCAAAAGGGGTGTCCCGCATCGCTGCCTGCACCTGATCGGCGTGGCGTTGCACCGCTGACTTGAGTTCAACCTCCGCGGCATACACGGCGGCGCCAGCGGTCTGGATAGCGGCAAGGGTCGGGGTAGAGAGGGGCATGGTCAATGGGTCTTTCTCTGGCGTCTAGAGTCGTAAGGAGTCATTCCGGCGCAGGCAAGCGTAAGCGCTTGGGTGCTTGCGCGACCGGAAGCAGATCAAGGCAGGCCTCAACGCGTTGGAGTATAGGGCGACCGTCGCACACCGAATGTCACTGGCCTTACCCACCTTCAAGGTGACGTCCGGTTGAGTGCGGCCTCAAGCCCACTCATTCTCATGGATGGGTTCTCGATGGCTGATCGGAAAAGGCCGTCTTGCGGCTCGAACAGTGTCAAGTACTCCCTGGCACGCGTAATCCCCGTGTAGACCAGCGCCTTGGTCAGCACCTTGCCCCCACCCGGAGGCAGTACCAGCACCGCATGAAAGAACTCAGACCCTTGGCTCTTGTGCACCGTCATGGCAAAGGCCGTCTCCACATTGGCCAGGCGGCTGACACCCACTGACCTCAGCCTCTCTCCGTCCAGAAAATAGACCCGTACAGATACCGATCCTGGAGGCCCAGGCAGGGTGACACCCACATCGCCGTTGAAAACCCCGAGCGCATGGTCGTTGCGGGTCACCATCACGGGTCGCCCTACAAACCACGCCCCTTTCGGCTTCAGCAATCCGGCAAGTTCCAAGGCCCGTTGCACGGACAAGTTCACGGCATGGGTGCCCCATTCACCCTCATGCACTGCGCACAAGATGCGAATTCGGTCATAGGCCATCAGGACGGTTTTCACCCAGAATTCATGCGCCGATGGGTCTTCCAGCGACTCCTGGGGCCTGCCTTCGATGGCGCGTAGGTAATCGCCGTAGCAGGCGGTTGCCCCTTCCCGGCCGTTAACGGCAAGGGCTAACAGGGCATCCACCTTGGTGCGGCGCTGCACCTGCAGGATACCGGTGGTGTCCCCTTCAAACAGCGCCTGGGCATTGGCACTCTCACCCTCGTTGACCGCCTGGGCAAGTTGTCCAATCACTCCCCCAAAACGGCGACTTTTTCGCAGCATGACGGTCTGCTGCTTCAGTGGTGAAATTTGAAGTTCAGCAGCCAGATAGCCAATAGGAAGGACCTGTCCCGACGTTGCAGTGACATACCGACTGGTCTCCGGGCTGTAGTGCCCACCGTCTGCATCGCGACACAGGTCGCCAAGAACAGCGCCCGCCTCAACAGAAGCGAGTTGGTCTTTATCGCCTAACAGGATCAGCCTGGCATGCGAAGGCAGGGCCTTGAGCAAGGCAGACATCATTTCCAGATTGACCATGGAGGACTCATCCACGATGAGGATGTCGACGTCAAGCAAGTTGCCCGCGTTAAATCGGAACTCGCGCGTGTCAGCTCGTGCGCCCAGGAGGGAATGCAAGGTCTTCGCCACCCCCATCCGCTGTGTCACTGCGCCCCAATCCAGTGCCGTGCCAAGCCGTTGGCTCAGGTCCTGAAGTGAGGTGTCGATGGACTGACGCAGTCTTGCTGCTGCCTTGCCGGTTGGCGCTGCCAGCGTGACGCGCAGTCGTGATGGGTCTGCGCTTGTTGCAAACAGCAGCGCCAAGAGGCGTGCCGCTGTGTAAGTCTTGCCTGTGCCTGGCCCCCCGGTAATGACAGTGATTCCCGCACGCAAGGCCATTGCACAGGCCACCTTCTGCCAATCAGGCTCAGCGTCCAGGCTTTCTATCGCTGGTGAGGGTTGAAACAGCTGGTCCAACCACCCGGCCACCCATGTCTCGTCCACGGGGTGTTTGCTCAGGCAGCGCTCGCGAATGGCATGAGCCACATATTTTTCATGTAGCCAAAAGCGTCGCAGGTAGAGCAAAGGCAACTCTTCGCTGCCGGCCAAAACCAGAGGTTGTCCATGATCTGCTGCATCTTCCGACCAGCGAACCAGGGGGCTCGAGCGCAACGCTGCGAGCCAGGCTGACAATGCTCGAGGCAAACCTTGCCAAAGCGCTTGTATCTCCGCCTGCGCCTGTTCTGGCCACGCCAGAATTTCTGCCGGCTGAGCCACCAGTGAATTCAGCGGCAGACAGGTATGCCCGCGACCCTCAACCTGAGTCAGCACTGCGGCGCTAACCAGCAAGGTGGGCGACGCAGCGGGATCCAGTTCAAGCATGAATGCGGCCATGGCACTGTCGAGTCGTCGCAGCCACCCCTTATCGGCCCACCCTTGAAGGACACTCAAGGCCACTGTGGCTGAGTCATAGGCAAGTGGCGTGGAAGTTGACAGAGAACTGTCTAGCGTTGTGTTCAGGCCATTCATGCCGGTCCTCCTTCATTGGCCAGCATGGCGTCAAGTGCATCCATCAAGGGCTTACTCGCCGGAATGAGGCAGACGCCGCTTTCTGGGCCTTTGATGCCGCGCAGAAACAGGTACACCGCGCCGCCCAAATGCTGATCAGGATCGTAGGCCTGTCCCAGTCGAAGCCGGAGCAATCGGTGCAATGCCAGCATGTAGATGGCTGCCTGCACGTCGTATCGATGCTCCGCCATGGATTGAATCAGTTTGTCACGGCTGTAGGCCGCATCATCTTTGCCCAAATAATTGGACTTGTAGTCCAGCACCCAGTATTTGCCTTTGTGCTCAAACACCAAGTCCGCAAATCCCATCAGCATGCCGTGAAGTTGACGATCAGCCAATGCCGGCCGCTCCACACCTGTGAGCAAATGAGCGCGGCAATAGCCATCCATTTCCCTGGCCTCCATCCGGTCGGATGGCAGCCAAAACTCCATCTCCGGCAGCACATCGTGCAATTCGTTCAGCGAAACGTCAGGGCCTGGCAAGCGGGTCTGAACCACCTCAGAAAGCCAGTTCACCACGCCTTGCGCGTATTTTTCTCGACCGGCACGCTCACACCGCCTCTGAAGACGCTGCGCCAAAATCTCATTGCCAGCCAATGCAAAACGTTCAGGGGTCAGCCACTCCAGTTGTTCGTGCAGAAAGTTTCCAGACTCTGCCCCCTTGGGGAAAATGTGCCAAGCTTGAGCCGTTGTGCCTGCCAACCCTTTGATCTGCTCGATTGCGCCAACTGCCTCCGCAGTATCGGGCTCATCATCTGCTGGCGCGGCTTTTTGGAAAATCGACAACTCGGATGCTGCTGGTGTCGCCGGAAGATCGCGGGTCAGCTGAGAAAAGCTGCCAATTTTCCAATTGCGCTCGAACTCGGCTTGGTAGTTAGGACGGTCTGTCAAGGCCAGGCGCGAGGCAGTTTGCACAAGAACTGTGCAGGGGGTCACATCTTCAGCATTTTGCAAATGAATATCCGCGTTGCCGTTTGCAAATTCTGTCAAGCGAACGCGCCATTCCTCTGCTGTCTTCAGATCAGAACTTCCCAACAAGTGGCCCGCGCCACTTTTGTGGGAGACGCACTC
>JBAXMQ010000083.1:0-14533 GCA_037134215.1 Betaproteobacteria bacterium | reverse complement strand
CAAAAAAGGGGGAGTTCCTACAAGACGTAGCTGGAGGTTTTGCAGAGATTCCCTAGCGCTGTTTGCTGAACACAAAGAGCGTGGACGCAATTCTCCATATGTGCACAGCAGAAGTTTGCTGCGCAGTTTTTTGCGTGATTGAAAAATATCTGGTAGGGGTCATTACATCTAACTGGGGGAAGCAAACTGCGTTTGCTTGTGTTTCGCTCGTCGCTCACACCACTTGCTTCGCACTCACTCAGTCTAAAAAGCATTGAGACATTGAACATCTGTATTGACTTGAGATACTTTTGGTAGATTCAACCCACACTGAGCCAACACAGGGCTCAATGTGGATTGGGACTCTTTTGGTGAGTTCGTTACCACAGCACTTCAGCACAACCATTGCTGGTAAGGGCGGTTTCGCTGTCTCCTTTTATGTGCCGCTTTGAAACGCAGCGTCTGCAACGGCTGAAGTGCCAACTATTGCAGTGTTTGCAAGTTGCTGTGTAGGCAGGGCTTGCTCGTGATGCTGAAGACTTAGAGTCTTCCATCTTTGTGCTTGGTGATTCTTCTTGCGTCAATTGGGTAGCAACATCCAACAGCATCCTTCGCGGGTAGTGACAACAAGCCGCTGCTACTGCCCAGCATTTCCATCCCTGCGACACCGTTGTCCAGTTTTAGGGCGTCTATCAACTTGAGGACGCAACTCATCTTTTTTCAGTAGTAAACAATGGCAGCACAAATACCGTGTGTCGATTTGCCTGTCAGTTTTATTTATGCCAACCAAACAAAAGCCACACAGAAACTGAGTCTTGTTTGGTGCTTGTTGGCACACATAAAAATATCTGGCCAAAAACCTAATCTTTCTGCCTGATTTCGGTTGCTCTTTCGGATTGGCCGACACTAAAGTTTGCGCATTGCTACACAGAAAGGACTACGCAATGACAGCACTAACAGGACTGAAACTCACAGCGGCGCAGAAACCCACGCACATCCCGCAAGTACAGCAGCGGCGCAACAAGTTGGTGAAACGCTTGTGGGAACAGGCAGAACTTGCCAAAGCGCAACTGTCTGGCACACAGTTCGCACCCACACGCTTTCGCACAGTAAAGGATGCGGACGGCGTGCGTAAGACATTGGAAACCAGCAAGCGTGTCAAAGCCTGGTGGTTTACCGCAGACAACGGCAAGTTGGCCTTGTGTGTGCGCTATGGCACTAAGGTGCTGGAGTTGGCAAAGGGCAAGTACGCGGTTGAAGTTGCCGCTGAAAAGGACTTGGTGGCAACACTGGATGTGATTAAGGCAGCAGTGCTGGCCGGTGAATTGGATGCGGCAATTGACGCCGCTGCCAACAAGTTAAAGGCAGGCTTTGGCAACTGACGGGCGGGAATAGGGGTTTTTCGAAAAGCACGGTTTTTTCCACGCCGCACTTGTGCGTGCAAGAACCGTGCTGTTGCGTAAATACAAGATGCGCATTTCAGAAATCACCACCCACCCCATCAAACCCAAGCCCCCAATGACGCCACAACAGGCACAGATAGCAGGACTCAAACGCAATGTGGAAACAGACAAACTGCGCTTGCAGCAAGCACGAGACAGGCAGCGTCAACAACGCAGCGCCGAACAACTACGCCAGCAGCGTCAGCGTGCCAGTCAAACAGCGTCATAGCGCCGTTAGACACTGTGGCACACGCTGTAATTGTTGTAAAAAGTTGCGAGAACCCCGTAAAAACGCTGCTGTTACACCAGAAAACTGTGCAGTTTCAAAAATGGTGGTGGGACGCACGACAGGCATAGCGCAAACGGTTTACAAACTAGGGCAGCAGGGGGGCGCCGTGGCCAGCCACTGCCCCGCGCTTCGCACAAGTTGCTGTAAAATTTACCCAGCGCCCAACGCTGTTGTAGCGCACCGGCTTTTAAGGCTGGAACAAGTTGGCGCTACGCTTAAAGAAAGTGGTCGTGCTGGAGTATTGCAAAGCCCGGGCTCAGATGTCCTGCCGGTGCCGTGTCCGCAGCAGCACCGCCAGCCCCACGGCGGCCACACCAATCAGCACCACCGGAAAACCCAGCCTGGGTGACCAGTCGATCAGCGCGCCCGACAGCGACGAGGCGGCCAGGCCGCCCAGGGTGTAGGTGAGCACCAGCACGGCGGTGCTGTTGACCAGGGTGATGCCTTTTTCGCGGGTGCCGATGTCGATCATGGCCAGGGTGTACAGGCTGCCGCCAGCCCCGCCCCAAATGAACACGATGGGCCAGACCAGCCAGGGCGCCTGCGCCACCAGAGGCACCAGCGCGGCGGCGGCCAGGGTGATGGCGGCGCAGACCAGCATCAGCGTGCGCCGGCCGCGTGCCTGGTCGTCAAAGCGGTCGGCCAGCAGGCCCACCGGCAGCATGGTGAGCGCGCTGCCCAGCCCGGTGAAGGACACCAGCAGCGCTGCGGTGGCCGCGCCCAGCCCCAACGCCAAGCCGTACAGCGGCAGGATGGAGGCCATGCCGCTCTCAAAAAAACCGCCCACAAAACCCGCCAACATGATGATGGGGTGGGCCAGCAACGCCTGCCACACACCGCCCAGCCCAACCCGGGCGCTGTGCGTGTCGGCGGCCCGCGGCAGGGGCGGAATCAGCAGGCTCCAGGCCAGGCCCGTGAGTAAAAAGCCGATCACCCACCGCAGCGCCTGCGGGTTGTCGGTGCCCAGCCACGCCAAAACCGCCGGCCCGATAACGAAGGTGAAGCCGACCAGGGTCTCAAAAATACCCACATAACGGCCGCGCTGGCCCGGCGGCGAAAATTCGGCAATCAGCGCCTCCGCCAGCACCCAGCGCAGGCCGGCCGCCGCGCCCGACACCAGCTTGAGCACAAACCACACCGCCAGCGCATCGGTCAAGGCAAAACCGACGGCGGCCAAGGCGGGCAGGGCGGCGGCCAGCCACAGGGTGGCGCGCCGGCCCAGCCGCTGCGTCACGGCCGAGGCAAAGGGCGTCACCAGGAACATGCCCAGGTAGCCGGTGGCGGCAAACAGGCCGGCCACCGAGGTTGACACGCCCGCCGTTTTGAGCTGAAACAGCAGCATGGGCAGCAGCATGAAGTAGCCGATCAGCTCAACAAAGGTCGAGCCGAAGATGCTCACCAGCCCGCGTGTGGCGCCAGGCGGGCGGGTCATGGCTCGCGGCTCATGGCTGACGGTTCAGCCCGCTTCGCCGCCAGCACGGCGGCGGCCACTTCGGCAAAGCCGGCACCGCGCTCGGATGGCGTCACATAGCGCGGCAGGTGGGCCAGCTGCGCCGCCACGCCCAAAATATTGGCCACTCCCACGCTGTGGGCAAAGTGCTGGAACATGAGTTGGTCATTGGCCGAATCGCCCACATAGGCCCAGCGGGTCAGCTCGGCGTCCAGCTCACGCTGGTACAACTGCTGCACGATCCAGCGCGCGCCCACGAGCTTGTTGTGGCCGCCGTACCAGCCGTTGATGTGGATGCTGCTGACGGTGGCCGTCATGCCCTCGGCCTGCATGATCTGCACCACCTGCGCGATGTGTTCGGGTGGCAGTCGGGTGAACTCGCTGTGGTCAATGGCGATGTCGGTTTCGCGCCCGGCCGAGTCTTGCGCCAGCTTGGCGCCCGGCACTTCGCGCAGCAAGCGCTGGGCCACGGCCTGCATGCGCGTAAAGTTGTCGGCCCGGGCGGCGGCATCTTGTTGGTATAGCTTTGATAGCGAACTATCTAATACTGACGTGGCCTGGCGGCCTTTTTTGTCATAAACAAACGCCGCCGCGCCGTTCTCTGCCACCATGGCATCCACCGGCCAGGTGCTGGCAAAGGGCGCGCACCAGCCAATGGGCCGGCCGGTGATGGCGATCACCGCCAGCCCCGCACCTTGCAGGGCGTGCAGGGCCGCCAGCGCGTCGGGGGTGATGGCGCCGTCGGTGGTCAGAGTGTCGTCAATGTCGGTGAAAACGCCCAGCAGCTGGCGCCGCTCTGCGGCAGGCCAAAGGTGCAGGGGGCGAAGGTGACCCAGGGGGCATAACGCCGTGCGGCCCCCCGATTCAGGGTTCATAAAACCGCCAGCAGTTTTTGCCGGCCTGCTTGGCCCGGTACATGGCCTGGTCGGCCTGGTCCAGCAGGGCATCCGACCTGCCGCCGGGTGAGGGGTAGAGGGCCACCCCGATGCTGGCCTGGATCTGCACGCTGTGTGGACCAATCTGCAGCGGTCTGGCCACCTCGGTCAGCAGCCGCTGCAGGATGTCTTCGCAGTGGGTCAGGTCGCCAAAGTTGGTGAGCAGGACCACAAACTCATCGCCGCCCAGGCGCGCGACCGACTCATTGGCACGGATCACGTCCTCCAGCCGGCGCGCCAGCTGGCAGAGCACATCGTCGCCAGCATCGTGGCCGTAGTTGTCGTTCACTTGCTTGAACCCGTCCAGATCCAGAAAGCAGACGGCCAAACGGTGACCGTGCCGGTCGCTGTTGGCAACCGCAAGGCGCAGTTGTTCCGTGAGCAGGCGTCGGTTGGGCAGCTGTGTCAGGGCGTCGTGGTAGGCCACGCTCTCCAGCGCATCGTGGGCCTGCTGCAGGGCTGACTCGCGCGCCAACATCAACGCGTACATGCGCCGCAGCACGATCAGCAGCAGCAGGCCCAGCACAACGGTCGTCAGGGCGGCGATCAGGGTGGTTTGGTTCTGCAACTGGTGAAGGTCGTCGCCAGCCCGGGTGTTGCCCAGCTCTAGGCGCAGCCAGCCCAGCGGAATGCCGGATTCGACCGGTACCCATTGCACCAACACACTGCCGCGCCGCTCCAGCATCTGGCTGGGCATCGGCCAATCGATGCGCGGCGTGTCAAACACCGGAATTGAGGGCTCGCCAGCCTTGGCGCGCCGCACCTGAGAGAGCACTTGTCCCTTGGCGTCGATGATCAGGGCCGAGAGCAAGGCCTCGTTGGCCATGCTTTGCTGAAGCCGGGCCTCAAGCCCGGCAAAGTCGCGCAGGATCAGCTCGTTTTTGAGGGCGTTGGCGAGCCCGTTGGCCAGCATGCCGGCCGTTTGTGCCTGCGCAGAAGCGCGGATATCGTCAAATTTGCGATCAAACCAGAGGGCCCCGGCGATGGCGATCGCGGCCGTGCCCAGGCCAACCCAAAAAGCGGCCCGATAAAAGAGCAGCTGTTTACCGAGCTGGCCTGAACGGCCGTGCACCGGGTCAGCGCTCATCCAGCACCACGAACCGGTCCAGCCCCAGGCGCTCCAGCGGCGCATAGTCCCGGCCATAGCTGGCGCGCACCGGCGCCGGCATTTGCACCTGATCGAGCAGTTGCCGGCCGGTGTCCGTCGAGGCCACGCCAATAAAAGCGCTGGTCACCGATTCGCGCAGGGCCGCTGGCATGCGGGGGTGCGCCACCAGGGGATGGGGCGCATAAGCCGGCGTCTCGTAGAGCACGCGCAGGCGTTTACGCAGCGTCGGCTCCTCGCGCTGCAGCGTGTTGTTGACGCCGCCAGCAGCACTGGCCTCACCCAAAGCGACGGCCCGGTAAACGCTGGCATGGGTCTGCAGGTATTTGGGCTCGATCCTGATCCCTTGCCCGGCCAGGTGGGCTCGGATGAGCAGCGAGGCCGCAAACGCGTTCGGGGCCGGAAACACCACCGTCTTGCCATCCAGGGCCGCCACAGTCTGGATCGGGCTGTCAGCCGCCACCGTCAAAATGCCGCTCAGCCGCTCCTGGGAGTCCATCAGCAGCGGGATGTAACCCTGACGCTGGCGCACCATCACCGCATGGTAGGGATTGACAAAGGCGAAATCAGGCGTGCCCTTGAGCAAGGTGCGCTCAAACTCGGGGATGGAGGAGGCGATGGTCAGCTCAAAGCACTGGCCGGTCTTGCGCCCTACCTGCTCCAAGAGCGGCGACCAGCGCGCAAACAGCAGGGCCGGCGGCAGTTGCGGCACCACAGACACGGTGACCGGGCGCGGCGCGGTCGGGTCGCCCAGGCAGGCTGCCGCGACCGGCAACGGCAACAGCAGGGACGCAAGCCAGAGCCAAGCTGTTTTCATGGTGATGCGGATTCAGCCTGCGCTGCCCAAAGCCAGCCCGGCGTGCTCGCGCAGCGGGTGGAAGTGGATTTTGGGGAAGCGCTCTTGCGCCAGCCGCACGTCGTAGGGCGAGGTGCACAGGTAGGCCAGGGTGTTGGCGGCGTCCAGCGCCATGCGCATGGGGTAGGCATCGCAAAAGGTTTTCAGCTCGGCTGGCGTGTCGGCGGTGATCCAGCGGGCGCCGGTGTACTGGCTGCCCTCCAGGCGGATGTCGGCGTCGTACTCACCCTTGAGGCGGTGCTGAACCACCTCAAACTGCAACTGCCCCACCGCGCCCAGCAGCATGTTGCCGCCCACTTCGGGCCGGAACACCTGGATGGCGCCTTCTTCGCCCAGTTGGGCCAGGCCCTGCTGCAGTTGCTTGGTGCGCAGCGGGTTCTTGAGCACCACGGTCATGAACAGTTCGGGCGCAAAAAAGGGCAGGCCGGTGAACTGCAGGTTGACCGAACCGTCGGTGATGGTGTCACCCAGTTGCACACCGCCGTGGGTGGTGAAGCCCACGATGTCGCCGGCATAGGCCTCTTCCACCGCCTCGCGGCGCTGGCTCATGAAGGTCACCACACTGGTGGGGCGCAGCTCCTTGGCCGTGCGCATCACCTTGAGCTTCATGCCCGGCGTGTACTTGCCCGAGGCCATGCGCACAAAGGCAATGCGGTCGCGGTGATTGGCGTCCATATTGGCTTGGACCTTGAACACCACACCCGAAAACGCGCTGTCTTCCGGCTGCACGGTCTTGACCACCGGCTGCCGGTTGACCACCAGCGAGCTCACCCGCTCCTGAGGCGCTGGCGCCAGATCGACCAGCGCGTCCAGCACCTCCATCACGCCAAAATTGTTCACGCCCGAGCCAAAGAACACCGGCGTTTGCTTGCCCGCCAAAAAAGCCTCATGGTCCCAGGCGGGTGAGGCGCCGGTGGCCAGCTCCATGCTGTCCATGGCGGTGGCCCACTCGTGGCCAAAGCGTTGCAGCAGGTCGGCCTGCTCGCTCAGCGGCAGGGTCACAAAGTCTTGCGGCCGGCGCTCGCTGCCGCTCTCGAACACCGTCATGGCGTCGGTGCGCAGGTTGATGATGCCGCCAAACACTTTGCCCTGGCCCACCGGCCAGGTCATGGGCACGCAGGGCATGCCCAGCTCGCGCTCAATCTCGTCCAGAATATCGAGCGGCTCGCGCACCTCGCGGTCCATTTTGTTGACAAAGGTGATGATGGGCGTGTTGCGTTGGCGGCAAACCTCGATCAGGCGGCGGGTCTGGGCCTCCACGCCGTTGGCGGCATCGATCACCATCAGCGCTGAATCCACGGCGGTCAGCACGCGGTAGGTGTCCTCAGAAAAGTCCTTGTGGCCGGGCGTGTCCAGCAGGTTGATCACGTGGTCGCGGTACAGCATTTGCATCACCGAGCTGGCGACCGAGATGCCGCGCTGCTTTTCAATCTCCATCCAGTCGCTGGTGGCATGCCGGCTGGCCTTGCGCGCCTTGACCGAGCCGGCGATCTGGATCGCGCCCGAGAACAGCAGCAGTTTCTCGGTCAGCGTGGTCTTGCCGGCATCGGGGTGCGAGATGATGGCAAAGGTGCGGCGACGGCGGGTTTCGAGGGCAAAAGACAAGGGCAATCCAGAGGGCGATGAACCACATGATTTTAGGGGCCTGTCCTTGGCGCGACATAATTACCCTTGATTTACAAAGTGAACACCATGTCTGAACCAACCGTTTTGTATGCCGAGCAAGGCGCTGTGGCTGTGCTGACCCTGAACCGCCCGCAGGCACTCAACAGCTTTACCCGCCAGATGCACCACGATCTTTGGGCCGCGCTGGACCAGGCCGAAGCCAACCCGCTGATCCGGGCGCTGGTGATCACCGGCGCCGGGCGGGCCTTTTGTGCCGGCGCCGATCTGGCCGAATTTGATTTTGAGGCCGGCCCTGATTTGGTCGCTCGCGCCGACCCCGGTCCGGTGATTGACCAGGCCTTCAACCCGACGGCGCGGCGGCTGCAAAACCTGCGCATGCCCACGGTGGCAGCGGTAAACGGCGTGGCAGCCGGGGCGGGTGCATCGCTGGCCATGAGCTGCGACATCACGATTGCTGCCACCGGCGCCAGCTTCATTCAAGCCTTCAGCAAGATCGGCCTGGTGCCCGATGCCGGCGGCAGCTGGCTGCTGACCGAGCGGCTGGGGCTGGCACGTGCCCTGGCGCTGGCCATGACCGGCGACAAGCTCAGTGCCACGCAGGCGCGCGACTGGGGCATGATCTGGGAGATGGCCGAAGACTGCGTAGCGGCCTCATTGGCCATGGCCGCCCGGCTGGCCGACATGCCCACGGTGGCCTTGGTGGCGACGCGACACCTGTTGCGTGACAGCAGCACCCGCACCCTGAACCAGCAGCTGGATGCGGAGC
Organism: Betaproteobacteria bacterium; assembly: GCA_037134215.1. Taxonomy (GTDB): domain Bacteria; phylum Pseudomonadota; class Gammaproteobacteria; order Burkholderiales; family Burkholderiaceae_C; genus Rhodoferax. The sequence continues at coordinate 6,085 of JBAXMQ010000083.1, read as the reverse complement.
GCGACACCCAGTCGGCCATGGGCCGCACGCACGACTACATCGAAGGCGTGATGGCCTTCCGCGAAAAGCGTCCGGCCCGTTTCAAGGGCTGTTGAGCCAGCGGCCCAGCGGTGCCTTGTCGCCGGGTAGCAGACGCCAGCTCACCACCCCGCGCGGCAGGGCCAAGGGCAACTCCAGCAGACGCTTGTCGCGCGCCACCCAGGCCGTCACCTTGCTGGCCGAGCCGGCGTAGAGCAACAGGTCGTCGAGCTTGTTCAGGCGCCAGAGGCTGGCGGCCTTGCCAGCGCCCACCGTCACACCCAGCCATTCGTCACCCGCGGCCATGCCGGCTTGCTCGGCCGCGCCGCCCCGCAGCACCGTCTTGACCAGGATGCTGGGGCCCTCTGTCACCCGCAGCCCCAGGCGCTGCGCCAGCGCTGCGGGCTCGTCCAGCACGCGCACCCCCTGCTGTGCCAGCAGGGGCCGCAGTGGCAACTCGGTGGTGCCGTGGACCCAACGCGCCAGTTCCTTGGCCCACGACCTGCCAGACAACTGCTGCAACACCTGGGCCAGGTCAGCCTGCGTCATGGGGCCGCCCGCGCAGCGCTGCCACAGGCCGCGCATCACCGCATCCAGCGTGGTGCGGCCCTCCTGGCGCAGTGTCAGGTCCAGACACAGGGCCACCAGAGCGCCCTTGCTGTAGTAGCTGACGGTGGCGTTGGGGGTGTTTTCGTCCTGCCGGTAGTACTTGACCCAGGCATCAAAACTGGCCTGCGCCACCGACTGCACCTTGCGCCCCGGTGTCTGCATCACCTGGTTCACGGTTTTGCCCAGCAGTTGGAGGTAGGTCGTGTCGTCGATCAGGCCAGCCCGGCGCACCAGCAGGTCATCGTAGTAGCTGGTGAAGCCTTCAAAAAACCACAGCAGCTCGGTGTAGTTCTCCTGGCTGTAGTCATAGGTGGCAAATTCTGCGGGACGCAGCTGCTTGACGTTCCAGGTGTGAAAGTACTCATGGCTGATCAGGCCCAAGAGCGTGGTGTAGCCCTCGCTCATCACCGGCTTCGCTGGCTTCTCCGGCGTCGCCGCCACGCTGACCGCCGGTGGCAGCGCCAGACGGGGCAGGTCCCGTCGGGTGCAGATCAGGGCCGTGGAATTGCGGTGTTCCAGGCCGCCGTAGCCATCGTCCACCGCATTGAGCATGAACAGGTAGCTGCTGTGGGGCATCGCGCGCCCGGCGCCGGCTTGGCCGGCATGCCAGAAGCCAATGGCGGTCTCGCAAATGGCCTGGGTGTCGGCCAGCAAGCGCTCACCATCAAAGCTGGGCGGGGCGCCGGCCACCACAAACCGGTGCGGTATGCCGCCAGCGGTAAAGGTGCCGATCCAGAAGTCGCCCATTTCTACCGGGCAGTCCACCAGCTCGTCGTAGTTGACTGCGCGGTAGAGGCCAAAGCCTCGACGCGTGGTTTTGACCGGCGTCAAGCCGGTCGCCACCTGCCAGCCGGGCTGGCCAGGATGGGCCATCAGTGTGAGCTCATGGGGCAGGTCCTGCTGGCCCTGCACCTGCAGAAACAGGCTGGTGCCGTTGAAGAAAGCGCGCCGCGCATCGAGCCAGGCGGTGCGCACCGAGTTGTCCAAGGCGTAGACCTCGTAGGTCACGGTCAGCGCTGCGTCCGCCCGGCAGTCGACCCGCCAGGAGGCCTTGTCAAGCTGCTGCACCGCGACCGCGCGCCCACCCTGCGCGCAGCGCAGGTTCTGCAATTGCTTGGCAAATTCCCGAACCAGGTAGCTGCCCGGAATCCACGCAGGCAAGCGAAGCTGCTGCCCGGCCGCAGGCGCGAGGATGGTCAAGGTCACCTGAAACAGGTGGGCCTGCAGGTCGGCAAGCGCGACCCGGTAATGCAGCCCAGCGGCCTGGGCTGGCGCGCGCCGGGGTGCAGGCTGCTTCATGATTTCACGTCGGCCAGGCGTTTTTCCACTTCTTTGGCATCAATTGCCCCCGGCACACGCGAGCCATCCACAAAGACCAGCGTGGGCGTGCCCGTGATCTTGTAGCTGCGGCCCAGCTCCACATTGCGTGTCAGGGCGCTGGTATCGCAAGCGGCCGCCGCCGCAGGCTGGGGCTGGTCGCGCACCATCCAGTCCTGCCAGGCCTGTGCCCGGTCTTTGGCGCACCAGATGGCCTTGGATTTTTCGGTGGAATCCGCCCCCAAAATCGGGTACAAGAACATGTACACCGTGACGTTGTCCACCTTCTGCAGGTCGCGCTCAAAACGCTTGCAGTAACCGCAGTTGGGGTCTTCAAAAACGGCCATTTTGCGCTGGCCATTGCCGCGCACAATGGTGAACGCGTCCTTGAGCGGAAGGGCCTCAAACTTCACAGCGGTGAGCTTGTCGATGCGCTCTTCGGTCAGGTTGCGCCGCTGTTTGGTGTCGATCACACTGCCCTGGATCAGGTAGTTGGCTTGGGCGTCGGTGTAATAAATCTCGCTGCCATTCACCCGGACTTCATACAGGCCCGGCACCACTGCCTTGCGCACCTCGTCAATGGACTTCAGCTGGGGAATCCGTTCGCCGATGTTTTTGCGAATGACGCTTTCCTGCGCCCAAGCCGAACCGGCGACCAAGGTGCTGGCAACCAGCAGTGTGATAAGCCCAATGTGTTTCATGGTGTTCCCGGTGTGGTGTGTGTGTGGTGCCCCGCCCTGTCTGCCCTTGGGGCCGCGCCCATGGCGCGTCGGGCAACCCAGCGTTTGATCAGGCCGCTGTGGTCAAAAGCCTGCATCCCCCAACTGCGCAAGGCCTGGAGGGTGGGCTGGGTCTGGCAAAAAATTTGCTGCAAAGCATCGCCCGCGCCGCCCACCAAGGCCAGTTCCGTTTTGCGGGCACGCTCGTAGGCGCGCAGCAGTTTCGGGTCTGCCACGGTGCACCAGTAGGGGCGCGTATCGAGCACCCGCACCAGCTCGGCCACATCGCCCAGACCCAGGTTCAGTCCCTGGCCAGCCAAAGGGTGCACGCTGTGTGCCGCATCGCCGGCCAGCACCCAGCTGCTGGCGGCACTGTTGCTGCCGGTCCAGCGCTGCGCCTGGGCGGACTGCAAGGGCCAGACGTGGCGGCTGCTGACCAGGGACAGCGCGCCCAATGCGCCCTGGCTGGCAACTTCCATGGCCTGGCAAAAGTCTTCCGGGTCTAGGGCCTGCAGCGCTGCAGCCCGCGCTTCGCTGACCGACCAGACCACCGCACACCGGTCGCCGGCCGGCCCGTCGAGCGGCAGCAGGGCCAGCACGTCGCCTTGCGCAAACCATTGGCGCGCGACCTGGCTGTGGGCGCGTGCGCACTGCACCCTGGTCGCGATCGCCCACTGGTGGTAGGGCTGGGTGTCGAAGGTCACGCCGAATTCCGCCCGGGTGCTGCTGGCGCGCCCCTCGCACACCACCGTCAGGGTGGCAGGCGAGGGCGTGGCTTGGACCGTGATCAGCGGTTGAAATTGCACGGCCTGCGCCAGCAGTCCTTCCAGCACGGGCACATCCACAATCCAGTTCAGGGCTGCAGTGCCCTGATCGGCCGCAGCAAACTGCAGCCGCGCGTCCGAGCGACCGTCGTCCTGGGACTGCACTTCCATCGCCAGCACCGGCGTGGCGTTCGCCTCATCGGGCCAGCAGCGAATGGTCTCCAGAACCGCCCGAGACGCCGGGCTCATGGCATAAGCCCGAACGTCCGAATGCGCATCGTGGGAAGTCAAGTCCTGGCGAACCAGGGCTACGCGCAAGCGCTTGGCTGCCAGGTGCAGGGCCAGCGTGCTGCCCACAATGCCGGCGCCACGGATGCATACGTCATACGGTCTGGTCATGGTGGCATTGTAGGAGGCCACCGCCGCCACAGTGGCAGAAGTCGGGGCAAAATCCCTAGCCTGTCGATCCCGATTTGGAATCGACCCTTGTGAGCTACTGCCTTGAACCACAACCAAGCCCAGGGCGACCTCGCCGCCCGCATCGAGCAACTGCTGATCTACCCGGTCAAGTCCTGCGCTGGCGTAGCGCTGCCTGAGGTGCTGCTGACCGACACCGGCTTGGACCTGGACCGCGCCTGGATGGTGGTGGATGCCGACGGCGAGTTTGTCACCCAGCGCGAGGCACCTCGGCTGGCGCTGGTGCAGCCGCAGCTCAAAACCGACCATCTGGTGCTGCGCGCCCCTGGGATGCTGGCCTTGCACATTGCCATCGACCGGGTGGAGCAGCCGCTCACGGTGCGCGTTTGGGACGACCTGGTGCCAGCCTATGACCTCGGTGCGCTGGCGGGCCAGTGGATCACGGATTTTTTGGCGCAGCCCCATCTGGGCGATGCCCGACCGCCGGTCGGGCCCTGCCGACTGGTGCGTTTTGACCCGGCGCACCGGCGCCTGTCCGGCCTGAAGTGGACCGGCGGCCTGGAGGCACCCAACCAGTTCAGCGATGGTTTTCCACTGCTGGTGCTCAGCCAGGCCTCGCTCGATGGGCTGAACCAGCGTTTGGCGGCTGGCGGCCAGGCGCCGGTGCCCATGGCGCGTTTTCGGCCCAACATTGTGCTGTCGGGCCTGCAGGCGCATGACGAAGACCGGCTGGCCTGGCTGCACCTGGCCACCGACAGCGGGCTGGTGCGCCTGAAGCTGGTCAAGCCCTGTCCGCGCTGTCCCATTCCCAACATCGACCCGGCCACTGCCCTGAGCCACCCGGCGGTGGGTGACGCGCTACAGGGCTACCGCCAGGATGCGCGGGTGGGCGGCGCGGTCACCTTTGGCATGAACGCCATCGTCTGCGAGGGCGACGGCGTGGTGCTGCGCCTGGGCCATGTGCTGCAAGGCGACCTGGACTTTGCATAAGGCCAGCGGCCGGCCGGCCGAAAAACCTGCTTCGCATACACTCCAACGCTTGTTTTTCAGAGGTATTCCATGAGTTTGAAGTGTGGCATCGTAGGTCTGCCCAATGTCGGTAAATCGACCCTGTTCAACGCCCTGACCAAGGCCGGCATTGCCGCCGAGAACTACCCTTTCTGCACCATCGAGCCCAATGTGGGCGTGGTCGAGGTGCCTGACCCGCGTTTGCAGCAACTCGCCACCATCGTGGTGCCCGAGCGCATCGTCCCGGCGATTGTGGAGTTTGTCGACATTGCCGGCCTGGTGGCCGGGGCCAGCACCGGCGAGGGCCTGGGCAACAAGTTTTTGGCCCACATCCGCGAGACCGACGCCACCATCAATGTGGTGCGCTGCTTTGAAGACGACAACGTGATCCACGTCGCCGGCAAGGTGGACCCGATCTCCGACATCGAGGTGATCCAGACCGAGCTGTGCCTGGCCGACCTGTCGGCGGTAGAGAAGGCGCTGCACCGGGTGACCAAACTGGCGCGCTCCGGTGACAAGGAGTCGGTGAAGCTGGTGGCCATCCTGGAGAAATGCCAGGCTGCGCTCAACGAGGCCAAGCCGGTGCGCACCCTGGACTTTGCCAAGGAAGAGTTGCCCCTGCTCAAGCAGTTCTTTCTGATCACCGCCAAGCCGGCGATGTTTGTGGCCAACGTGGCCGAAGACGGCTTCGAGAACAACCCCATGCTCGACCGCCTCAAAGCTTTTGCGCAGGCGCAAAACGCGCCGGTGGTGGCCATCAGTGCCAAGCTTGAAGCCGAAATGAGCGAGATGAGCGACGAAGACCGCCAGATGTTTCTGGAAGAACTCGGCCAGACCGAGCCGGGCCTGAACCGCCTGATCCGCGCGGCTTACACCTTGCTGGGCCTGCAAACCTATTTCACTGCCGGTGTGAAAGAAGTGCGGGCCTGGACCATCCACGTGGGCGACACCGGGCCGCAGGCTGCGGGTGTGATTCACACCGATTTCGAGAAGGGCTACATCCGCGCCCAGACCATCGCCTTTGACGATTTCATCAACCACAAGGGCGAGCAGGGTGCCAAGGACGCCGGCAAGATGCGCGCCGAGGGCAAGGATTACGTCGTCAAGGATGGCGACGTGATGAACTTCCTGTTCAGTTCCTAAAGTTCTTTGGCCGCCGTCGCCTCAAGGCCTGGCCTCGCCATGAACCCGCTGCAAACCGAACTCCAGCGCCTGTATCAGGCGCCAGAGGGG
>JBAXMQ010000082.1:0-14586 GCA_037134215.1 Betaproteobacteria bacterium | reverse complement strand
CACGGTGGCAGTACCAGAAACTGACCGGTTTGAAGGTGTGGCCCAGCACGCGCGGGTAACAGTGCAACCAGACTTCGCCGTCCGCGCCCTCGATGCCCTGGGCCAGCAGCAGTTCATCAAGCCAGGCCAGGGCACCGCCCTGCGCCGGCCCGCGGCCATCGCCGTGATCAGCATCGTAGAAACTTAAGGGTGCCCAGCGGTTGCGCGCCAAAGGGCCACTGCCGTGGCGCTCCAGGCTGCGCATGGGCAGCATCAGGAAATAGGTGGCGTAACTGAAGGCGTTGCGCACCGGCTTAAGGCGCGCATGGCGCACCTGACCAAAGCCGATCAGCGGCCCCGGCGCGGCAACGGGTGCCGGTGCCGGACTCATGCCGGGGCTCCTTGCAGCGGCGCTGGCGCGGCTTGCAGGAGTGCCGCGACGCGCAGACCGGATGTCAGCCCGTCCTCATGAAAGCCATAGCCGGTCCAGGCGCCGCAAAAGTAGGTATGACGCTGGCCCTGCAGTGCGGCCACGCCACGTTGCGCGTGGATGGCGCCCAGGTCGAACACCGGGTGCGCGTAGTCAAAACTGGCATGTACCTGGCTTGGGTCAATCGCCCGCAGCGGGTTGAGCGAGACCAGCACCGGCTGTGTGAACGGCAGGGGCTGCAACTGGTTGATCCAGTAGTGCAGGCAGACACTCTGGCCAGAGCCGTCCACGCGCTCAGCACTTTCATAGTTCCACGCCGCCCAGGCCCGGCGCTGACGCGGCAGCACCGAGGGGTCGGTGTGCAGCACCGCCCGGTTGGGCTGGTAGCGGATGGCCCCGAGTACTGCGCGCTCAGGCTCGCTGGGCTCAGCCAGCAAGGCCAGCGACTGGTCCGAGTGGCTGGCCAGCACCAGCTTGTCAAAACGCTCGGTCTGCCCGCCGGAGGTGACCAACACGCCCTGCTCGTCGCGCACGACGCGCTGTACCGGACAGCGCAGGCGCTTGTCTGGTATGCCAGCGGTGATTTTTTCCACGTACTGACGGGCGCCACCGGCCACCGTCCACCACTGCGGCCGGTCACTGACCTGGATCAGGCCGTGGTTGTGGCAAAAACGGATCAGGGTGGCCAGCGGGAATTCAAGCATCTGGTCGGTCGGGCAACTCCAGATGCAGCCCAGCATGGGCAGCAGGTACCAGTCGCGAAAGGCGTTGGAGAAACCCTGCTCGCTCAAGAATTCTGCCAGCGGCTGCATCAATTCGGCATCCCGGTTGCCTTGGGCCAGGGCAGTGGCCAGCCGGTTGAAACGCAGCACATCGGCCAGCATGCCCAAAAAGCGCGGGCGCACCAGGTTACGCCGCTGGGCAAACACGGTGTTGAGCGAGGAGCCGCTCCACTCCAGTGCAGCGTGCCCAAGCTGCCCCATCACCTGGGCCGAGAACGACATGTCAGAACGTGCCGTGGCCACGCCCAGTTCGGCAAACAGACGAATCAACTCCGGATAGGTTCGCTCATTGAAGACCAGAAAACCGGTGTCGATGCCGTGGGTCACCCGACTGCCGTCCTGGTTCAGGGTCAAATCAACGGTGTGGGTGTGGCCGCCGAAATAGTCACCCGCTTCAAACAGGGTGATGTCAGCCTGCCCGCGCAGCCGGTGTGCCACCGCCAAGCCAGAGATGCCCGAACCGACAATCGCCAGCTTCATGAGACGGTGCCAGACTGCGGCCTTGCAGTTCGGCTGGCGTCACAAAGGGCCGCCAAGCAGGGCGTCGACAGAGGGCAAGAGCTTGGCATAAAACGTCTAGGTAACTTTGTGACTGATTGGTAATCTATCACAGGTGCTCTCCTGCCCCCGAGCCCGGCGGGGGCAAGCCGCCTCAGGCGCCGACAGTGGGGCGCAGCGTCAGCGGCAACAGGCGCTTGAGGTTGGGTTTGACCTTGACGCCGTCATGGGGAATGCTGGCGATCACCTTGAACTCTGGAGAGGTCGTGTCGCGCACGGTCAATTCGGCGTGCGGCATGCCTTTTCGGTTCAAGATCACGGCCGCCAACGGCGTGGTGGTGTTGGCGCCGCGGCGCACCACGATGGCCACCTCTTCTGACTGCAAGCGCACATAAGAGCCCGGCGAGTAGATGCCGACGGCCTTGATCAGGGCCGCACCAGCTTCATCCACCTTGTGGTTTTCGTCAAAGTAGATCGACTTCATGGCCTTGCCCGGAGGCACGGGGCGGCGGCCGGCCCTGGGCGACATGGCGGCGGCAAACATGTCGGCACGCTGAATCAGCCGCGCCAAACGGCCGCCTGCACTGCGCGGGGCTAAGGGACCAGGCTCCCGGGTATGGTGGTGGCGCACAGCCTCCAACCAGGTGCTGTCTTGCAGACCCAGTTTTGTCAGCAGTTCCACGCCGCGCTCTGCATGCTGACCCACATTGCGCCGTTGCAGGGGCGCCAGCGGCTCGGATTGCCGGGCCAGCCGGTCCTGCAGTTCGGTCATGCCAATGTTCATCGTGAGCGCCGCCTGGCAAAGCAGGGTTTGCTGGTGGATGTTCCATTGCAGCACTTCGCGCGCGGCAATCCCACACAACACGCTGACCAACACCGAGTGGGTGGCACTGTAGCGCTCCACCTCGACCGCCGCCATCTGGATCAGGGCCATCAGCGCGCCGTCGGGGTTGAACTGGCTGTAACGGCTGATCCGGTGTTCCAGCCGGTCGATCTGGCGCAGAAAAGCCTCATCACGGCCGTTGCGCAAAATGGCATGGGCCTGCTCCTGCACATAGATCCAGTCCGGTTCGACGTCTTTGTCCGTCGGGCCAGCGGCGATGGAGCGCTGCAACAGATCGGACGAGCGGCTGGTGGTATCGGCAATCTTGCCGATGCGCTCGTCGTTCATCACCATGGTGAGCAGCCGGCTCTGATGAAAGCGCTGGTGCTCCTCAGAATCTCGCACGTCGATGTAGACCTCGTCGCGTGCCCGCAAAAGCGTCTGCAACTCCCGGCGGTCGTCAATCACGCTGCCGGAGCGGGCCAGCAGCCGGCCCTCTTTGTCCCACAACGCAAAGGGCAGTGCAGTGTCGGTGCGTATCGTGGTGATCTTGACGGGCGTCAGGTCCATAGGTTCAAACTTCGAATCGGGACTCAGGCAGGCGGGTCAGGGGCAGCAAGCGTACAAGGCTGATGTTGACCTTGACCTCCATCGCCGGAACGCCGCCGGTCACCCGCCAATCCGCGCGGCTGGTCTCACGCAAGGGCAGCTCGGCGTTGGGCAGGCCGGTGCGGTTGAGCACCACCGCCACCCGCGGCGCGCTGGTGTTGGAACCACGACGAACCACGACGGCCACCTCCCCATTGTTGAGCCGGACGAAGGACCCCGGCGGGTAGATGCCGACCGCCTTGACCAGCGCCGCCCCGGCCTCGTCCACCTCGCTGTTCTCGTCAAAGTAAGCTGCTTTCATGGCACGGCTGGTCGTGGCTGCGGCGCGGGAGGCCCGGGGTGAGATGGCGGCAGCAAAGATGTCGGCGCGCTGGATCAGACGTGCTGCCCGCTGACCCAGGGTGCGCGTGCTCAGCGCGCCAGGCTGTCGGGCATGGTGGTCGCGCACCGCTTCGAGCAGGTCAGGATGGGTCACCCCCAGCCCGCGCAGCACCTCGACCGAGCGGGCCGGATGATTCTGGATGATGTCGCGCTGGCTTGCGGTAGGCGCCTCTTTCTGCTGGGCGAGCCGGTCTTGCTGCAGCGTCATGCCAATGTTCATGGTGAGCGCTGCATGACACAGCACGGTCTCGTCGGCAGTGGACCACTTGAGCACATCGCGGGCCGCCAGTGCGCAGATCACGCTGACCAGCATGGCATGCGTGACGCTGTATCGGTCATGGGCCTTGGCCGACAGGGAAAACAAGCTCAGCAGCGTGCCGTCAGGGTTCTGCCGGATGTTGTGGCTCAGGTGGGCCTGCAGTGTCTCAAGCCGGTCCAGGAAGGTTTGCGGGTTCGAGCTGTGCAACAGCGTATGCGCCTGCTCCTGCAGGTCGAGCCAGTCGGCCTCGCCACTGCTCCGCGGTGCGGCACCGGGCTGCGGCTTCACGTCGGCCAGACGGGTGCCGGCGATTTCACGGATCTCGCGGTTGTCGTGCACCATGTCATGCAGCTTTTTGACGTAGGCGCGCTGGTGGCGCTCAAAGTCGGCCACATCGACCAGGAGCTTGTCGCGCTGCCCAATCATGACCGCAAGCTCCTTGCTGCTTTGCACCACAAAGCCGCGTTCGGCGACCAAGAAGCCCGTCTCGTCCCACACCGGGTAGGGCAGTGGATGGCCAATCTTGATGTCTTCGAGTTCGATGCTGATGCGTTTCATGGCGCCTTGCGTTGCTCTGTCGGCAGCGGCTGCTAACAGGCCTGAAGCTTACAACAGAAGTCCGGCCTGCTAGCATTGCAGCAATGACCGACTCCACTGCCATTTTGGCCCTTTTCGACAAAATTTGCGACCCGCGCGACCTGCCACTGCGCTTGGCGCGCCTGCCGAGACCACTGGTGTTTACCAACGGCGTGTTCGATGTGTTGCACCGCGGCCATGTGCAGTACCTGACGCAGGCCCGCGCCCTGGGCGCCAGCTTGCTGGTCGCACTGAACACCGACGCCTCGGCCCGGCGACTGGGCAAGGGGCCAGACCGGCCTCTGAACCCAGAGGATGACCGCGCCGTGGTGATTGCAGCATTGGCTGCCAGCAGCCTGGTCACCTGGTTTGACGAGGACACCCCCCTGCAACTGATTTCGCAGGTGCGGCCCGAGATCCTGGTCAAGGGTGGCGATTACGACATGCAGACCCTGGCAGAGACCCGGGTGGTGGAGGCTTATGGCGGGCGGGCCCTCGCCCTGCCCTTTGTCAGTGGCTATTCCACCACGGCCTTGGTCCGGAAAATTCGCCAATAAAGCATGGTCGTCGTCGGCCAGACGGCACCGGCTCCGATCAAGGCCGGACCGGGGCGGACGAGGCCGCAACGGGTACGCGCCGCAGCCAGCGTGTGAGGCGACCCAGCAGGTGTTCCAGGTCGTCAATGTAGGTGAACACTGCCGGCACCACCAACAGGCTCAGCAGCGTGGAAGTGATGAGGCCGCCGATCACGGCAATCGCCATCGGCGAACGAAAACTCGGGTCGGCGCCCCAGCCCAGCGCCAGCGGCATCATGCCGGCGCCCATGGCGATGGTGGTCATGATGATGGGCCGGCTGCGTTTGTGGCAAGCGTCCACCAGCGCCTCAAAGCGGGCCATGCCGGCCTGGCGTGCCAGGATGGCGTAGTCCACCAGCAAAATCGAGTTTTTGGTGACGATGCCCATCAGCATGATCAATCCGATCATGGAGGGCATGGACAGGGCGCGGCCGGTCAGCAGCAGCGCCACAAAGGCGCCACCCATGCTCAGGGGCAGGGCCGCCAAAATAGTGACGGGCTGCATGAAATCCTTGAACAGCAGCACCAGCACGCCGTAAATGCACAGCACGCCAATCAGCATGGCGATACCGAAACTGGCAAACAGCGCCTGCATCTCCTGCGCGTCGCCAAGCTCTGCAATCTTCACCCCCGGCGGCAGGTTTTTCAGGCTGGGCAGGGCGCGGGCTTCGGTGTTGACCTCGCCCAGTTGGCGGCTGCCCAGCTCGACGTCAAAGGTCACGTTGCGGCTGCGGTTGAGCCGGTCGATCTGTGCCGGGCCACTGTCCATGCTGATGCTGGCCACATGGCCCAGCGGCACCGGACCGTTGCGCCCGGGCACGCTCAGGCGCGCCAGGGCCGCCAGGTCGGCGCGTACCGCGTCGGGCAACTTGACCCGGATCGGCACCTGACGCTCCGACAGGTTGAGTTTGGACAGGCTGGTGTCGTAATCGCCGGCGGTGGCGACCCGCACCGTCTCGCCGATGGATGCTGCCGTGACGCCAAGGTCGGCAGCGCGCGCCGGGTCGGGCCGCACGATGATCTCGGGCCGCACCAGCGAGGCGCTGGACTGCACGTTGCCCACGCCTTTGAGGCCGCGCAGCTCGCGCTCCACCAGCTGTGCCGTGGCCAGCAGCGCCACCGGGTCTTCGCTTTGCAGCACCAGCTGCATCTTGACGCCGCTGTCGGGCGGGCCGACGGTGAAGCGAGCGCCAGCCACGTCGCCGAGCTTGCGCCTCAGCTGCGCCTCAATCGCGGCCATGGAGGTGCTTCGCTGGTCACGGTGGCTGGTGCTCAAGGTCAGCACGGCGCGGCGGGCCTCTGCCGCGGCACCCGGGGCAAAGGCGTCGCCGCTGGAGCCGCCACCAATCGAGCTGAACACGCTTTTCACCTCGGGCTCGGTCATGGCAGCCAGCCGCGCCAGCTCGGCCACGGCGCGGGTCTCGGCCAGGGTGCTGCCCGGAGGCAGCTCCAGGGTGATCTGGGTCTGGCCGCGGTCGGCCGCCGGCACAAAGCCGGTGGGCAGCAGCGGCACCAAGGCGATCGAGCCGACAAAAAACAGGGCCGAGCCCAGCATGGTCAGGCCACGGTGGCGCAGGCACCAACGCATGGTGGCCATGTAGCGCGCCATCAACCAGCCGTCGGGCGGCTCACCCAGCACCGTCCCACCGTCCGTTGGCGGTGCGTACGGCTTGGGCTTGAGCAGGTAGGCCGCCATCATGGGCGTGAGCAGCCGTGCCACCATCAACGAGGCCAGGATGGCCAGCACGGCCGTCCAGCCAAACTGCTTGAAGAACAAGCCGGGCACGCCACCCATGAAGGCGGTGGGCAAAAACACCGCCACCAGCGCAAAGGTGGTGGCAATCACCGCCATGCCGATCTCGTCGGCCGCCTCCATCGCGGCCTGGTAAGGGGTTTTGCCCATACGCAGGTGCCGTTCGATGTTCTCGATCTCGACAATGGCGTCGTCAACCAGTACCCCCACCACCAGCGCCAGCGACAGCAGCGTCACCGTGTTGAGGGTGTAGCCAAAGTACTGCAGCCCCAGAAAGGTCGGGATCACCGACAGCGGCAGTGCCGCTGCCGCCACCAGGGTGGCGCGCCAGTCTCGCAAAAACCACCACACCACCAGCACCGCCAGCAGCGCGCCTTCGTAGAGCAGCTCCATCGAGCCACGGAAGTTTTCGGCCACGGGGGCGGCGTTGTCGATCGCCTGTGTCAGCCGGATCTGCGGAAAACGGCTCTGCAACTCGGCCACCGCCAGCCGCACGCCGCTGGCCACCGTGACCTCGCTGGCGCCCTTGGTGCGAAACACCTCAAACCCCACCACCTCCCGGCCATCCAGCGCGGCCAGCGCCCGCGGCTCGGCCACCGTGTCCAAAACGCGGGCCACGTCGCCCAGCCGGATTTGACGACCGTCGGCCAGACCGATGTCGAGCTGGGCCAGCTCAGCGGCAGTTTTGACCGTGCCGATGGTGCGCACCGACTGCTCGGCGCCGCTGATGTCGCCACGCCCGCCCGGCGCCTCCTGCTGCACCAGCCGCAGCCGGCGCGAGACGTCGATCGCCGACACCTGCAAGGCCGCCATGCGGGCGGCATCGAGCTCAACCCGCACCTCACGGGTGACACCCCCCATGCGCTTGATGGCGCCCACGCCGGGCACGGCCAGCAGCCGCTTGGCCACGGTGTTGTCGACAAACCAGCTCAGGTCCTGCGCGTCCAGTAGGCTACCGCTGCTGGCGGAGGCGGCTGCCGCTGACGCGGTAAAGGTCAGGACCACACGACCGGCGGTCGACGCCTTGGTGACCGAGGGGTCACGCAGCTCGGCCGGCAGGTCGGCCCGCACCCGGGCCACGGCGTCGCGGACGTCATTGACGGCTTCCGAAATCGACTTCTCCAGAATGAATTCGACCGTCACCTGGACCTCGCCATCGAGCACCTTGGTGTAGATGTTTTTCACACCCTGCAGCGTCGCTACCGAGTTTTCCAGCTTGCGCGCGACCTCGGTCTCCAGCTGCGCGGGGGCCGCACCGGCGAGCGGGGCACTGATGGTGACGATCGGCAGCTCGATGTCAGGGAAATCCTGCACCACGCTGGCCCGGTAGGCCAGCAGCCCGGCCAGCGTCAGCAACACAAACAGCAGAACAGCCGGCACCGGGTTCTTGATCGAGAGCGAGGAGAAGTTCATGACCACTCCTTATTTGATAGCTGAAGCATCAGGTTTGACGGGGCTTGAGGCCGGATTTGATGCCGAACCCGGTGCCACCTTGACCAGATCGCCATCGTTCAGGAAACCGGCACCGCTGGCCACCAGCAGGGCCTCGGCACCCACCCCGTCCAGGAGTTCCACCCGCTCACCCACCCGCCGCCCGGTCTGCACCTTGAGCTGGCTCACGCGTTGGTCCGCATTGAGGCGAAACACGTAGCTGAAGCCGTCGCGCACCACCACCGCCTGTTGCGGCACCGTCAGCGCGGGCGAGTTGCCAAGCTCAAATTCGCCGCGCGCAAACATGCCGGCCTTGAAGCTGCTGGCGCTGCCGCTCTGCGTTGGCAGATCCACATAGACCAGACCCGAACGGGTTTGCGGGTCCACCGTCGGCGCAACAATGCGCACCCGGCCCTTGAGCTGCGCGCCACTGGCAGCGAGCACGGTCACGGCGGTTCCCGGCGGCAGGCGCGCGAGCTCGGCCGAGCCGACCTCGGCCCGCCACTCCAGCCGGCCCTGGCGGATCAGCCTGAACAGTTCGGCACCCGCACCCACCACGGCACCGACCGTCGCCAGACGCGCAGAGATCACGCCGCCATCCGGTGCCCGCACCTCGGCGTGTTGCAGGCGCAGCAGTTGGGCGGCCAGACCCGCCTTGACCGAATCGACCCGGGCCTTGGCGGTTTGCTCGGCGGTCAGGTACTGGTTGATCTGCTGGCCGCTGAAGACACCGGTGCTGATGAGGGTCCGCACGCGGTCGGCATTGGCGCTGGCCTCCTGCGCGCTGGCACTGGCCTCGGTCACGGCGGCCCTCGCCTGCGCCACGTCGGCCTGGACGCCCTCGGTGGCAAAACGGGCCAGCACCTGACCGCGTTGCACCACATCGCCGACGTTGACCAGCACCTCGGCCAGGCGCAGGCCGCCGATTTCGGCACCAACGCTGGCCTCCTGCCAGGCAGCCACACTGCCGTTGGCGGTCAGCTTGATCGGCAGTGCGCTGGTCTCGGCCCGGGTGCTGGTCACAGTCAGCGCCGGCCGTGCTGCCGCTGGCGCTGGCGCTGGCGCGGCAGGGGTTTGTCGGCGGTCCTTGGGGCGCAATACGGCGTAACCGGCAGCCACGAGTACGACGACCAAAACAATGAAAAACCAGGCGGAACGTTTGAATGAAATCATGGTGGTAGGTGCGGTCAGGCGGTCCGGCGAAAGCAGAAGGTGTGAGGGCGGCGCTGTCTTTGCCCGTGCCCGGCTCAGAGCAGTTCCGGGAACGGGTTTTGGTCCAGCCCGGGCGCCATGGTATGCCCACGAAACACTGTATCGCTGAAGTCTAGCAGTGTGTGCCAGTCGGCGAGGGTGTGCGCATGTTCCCCTGGGCGCCAGGCTTGGGCGAGGCGGTCCGGCACGCCCAGCAGGTCGTAGACCGGCTGCGCCGCCCTATGGGTGAGCCAGCTGCCTTGGGGGTTGGCCCAGGCATCGCCCAGCGCCTCGGTGGTCAGCAGGGCACGGGGGGCGATCAGGGCTTTCAGGAAGTGCTGGTCAAAGGGCAGCCCCTGCTCGCGCCCGGCAAATTGTTGCAGGGCCGGTGCGAACCAGTGCGGGAATGCCCGAGTGATGTCGGCCAAGCTTTCCGCGCCCGGGCCCAGCCAGCGCCAACTGCCGGCGCCCCCCGCCCCCGAGTTATTGGCGCTGGTGAGGGCAATGCGCGTATCGGTGGCGCCCGCCAGCAGCGCCGCCTTGCCACCGCGAGAGTGGCCCACCACCGCGATGCGCAGCGGGTCAACCCGTGCCCAGGCGGGGGACGAGCGCTGCTCACTGATCTGTAACAAGGCATCAATGGCCCGGTGGTAGCCCCAGGCCCAACTGGCCAGCGCGGCATGGGGTGCCGGGCCGCCATTGGAGACCTGCGGATCTGGCGCGATGTCCACCCTGTTGAACTGGGCAAACACCATTTCGCGCGCCAGCACGGCAGCAATCACCGCCTCACCGGCGTTCAGCCAGCAGCCGTCGCCATCCAGCATCACCGGGCAGGGGCCGGTGCCCGTGGGCACAAACACCCGCAAAGTGAAACTGGCCATGCCCAGCGGTTTGACCCGGCAGGACAGCAGCTGCGCACCGCCGAGCTGGCGCACCGTGGTCGCATGCAGCAAGTCGCAGTCGGTCCGCTTCGGTGTGGGTGGCAAGGCGCCATAAACCAGCGGCAGCAGCCGGGCGGCGATCTCCTCCCGCCGCGCCGGCCACTGGCCGGGTTCACCGATGACGGCCCCGCTGTCCGAACGGAGCACATCAGGCAGGCGGGCATGGGGGCCGGCAGACGCATTGGCGACATCGGAAAAGGTCATCGAACTTCGCTCCGTGAAAACCATGAGTGTGTCAGCCAGGCATTGCTCTACGATACGCGAATGTTCGCCCACCCTATTTTTGAAAGTTGACCCATGACAACCCAAGTTTCCAAAACCGTGATCGCGGCGGCCGTCGCTGCTTTCCTGAGCATTCCTGTGGTCGCGCAGGCCGGCGAAATCCGGGTGATGTGTTACCAGGACGGTATTGAGTGTGATGTCACGGCTGAACAAGCCAAGCGCTTCGAGGCGGCCAACCCCGGCACCAAGGTGGTGATTGATGTGGTGCCTTACAAGACCATCGTTGAGCAGTTGCCGGTGCAGTTGGCTGCCGGCCAGGGCCCGGACATTGCGCGCGTGACCGATTTGGGCGGTCTGTCCAAGTATTACCTGGACGTCTCGGCCCACGTCAAAGACCGGGCCTACTGGGAGTCGAATTTTGGCGCCACCCTGCCCTGGCTGCGCCCCACGGCTTCTGACAAAGGCATTTACGGTTTCATGTCGCAGCTGACCATGACGGGTCCGTTTGTCAACAAAACCCTGTTTGAGCAGGCCAAGGTGGCGCTGCCCGGCCCCAAGGCGACCTGGGACGAGTGGGTGGAGGCGGCTCGCAAGGTGGCCAAGGCCACACAAACGCCTGCCGCACTGGCTTGGGACCGTTCGGGCCACCGCTTTGCGGGACCGGCCATCAGCTACGGCGCCAAAATTTTTGATGCCAAGGGCGACTTGGTGTTGGACGACGGCTACAAGACCACCGTCAACAAGTTTGTGGCCTGGCACAAGGACGGCGCCATGCTGAAAGAGGTGTGGGCCGGCTCCGGAGGCTCCAGCTATGCCGACTCGATCGGCGAGTTCAAGAATGGCCGGGTCGCCATGGTGCTGTCGGGGTCATGGCAGATCAACCGGCTGCAAAAGGACATTGGCAACGCCTTTGACTGGGTGGCGGTGCCCAACCCCTGCGGCCCGGCGGCATGCTCTGGCATTCCGGGCGGCGCGGCCTGGGTCGCACTGAAAACCAGCAAGTCAGCCAAAGAGGTCGGCATGTTCCTCGATTTCATCGCCTCTGAAGCCAATTACGCCGAGTTCACTGGCAAGACCGAAAACATTCCGGCCCATGCTGGCCTGGCCAGGAAGGGCGTGCCTTACCCCGGCGCCACCCCGGCCGCGCGCGCGGCACTGGCCAGCTTCAGCGCTGGGGTAGCGACCCTGTCGCCAGTGGCCTACCAGTTTCAGGGCTACAAGTTCAACCGCGCCATGATGCTGCCCACCGTGGCCCGCGTGACCCAGGCCATCGTGGGTGAAATGAGCAGCGATGAAGCCATGACCAAGATCGGTGCCGACATGGCCGACGCGGTCAAACAGGCACAAAAGTAAGCTTCTTGCACGGGGTCGACCGCCTTCTCGGCGGCTTTTTCAACCTGTTTGAGCCGCTGTTTCGGGCCGCTCAGCGTTGGCTCGGCCTGTCGCGGCTGGGCTGGCTGTTTGTCGGGCCGAACCTGCTGGTGTTCGGCCTGTTCACCTTTTTGCCGATCCTGATCAACCTGGTGTACGCCAGCACCGGCGGCGTCAAGCTGATGCCGCTGGAGCGGCCCTTTACCGGGGCTGAAAATTTTGCCATTCTGCTGGAGTGCCGCGATTACCTCGACATCCAGAGTTGTCGCAAGGACGTGTTCTGGCGCGCAACCTTCAACACCGCCAAGTTCAGTCTGATCCAGGTGGGCCTGATGGTGGGTCTGTCGCTGCTGACGGCGCTGGTGCTCAACCGCAAGATCGTCGGGCGCGGATTCTGGCGAGGCGTTTTTTTCTACCCGGTGCTGTTGTCGCCGGTGGTGGTGGCGCTGATCTGGAAGTGGCTGCTGCAAAGCCAGGGCGTGTTCAATGCCGGCTTGCTTGCCGCGGGCGCGTCACCGGTGGACTGGCTGCTCGATGCCGGCTGGGCCTTTTTCTGGACTGTGTTTGTCTCGATCTGGGCACACATGGGTTTCTACACCCTGATTCTGCTGGCCGGCCTGCAGGCCATCCCGAAAGACATGTACGAGGCGGCCCAGCTGGACGCGGCCAGCCCATGGCGTACCCTGCGCCGCATCACCCTGCCCCTGCTGATGCCCAACTTGATTGTGGTGCTGGTGCTGGCGCTGATCCGAGGGGTTCAGATTTTTGACGAGGTGTTTGTGCTGACCGGCGGTGGGCCAGGCTCGGCCACCACCTTCATCGTGCAGTTCATCTACCAGACCGGGTTTGCCGAGCAGATTCACCTGTACGGCCTCGCTGCGGCGGCCTCCTTGCTGCTGGCACTCGGATTGATCGCCCTGACCCTGGCCCAGCTGCGGCTGACGCGGGCCAGCGAAGCCGGCCAAAAAGCCCGCTAGGCCGCTGCCCGACCAGATCTCCCATGCGCACCCTGGCCTTTTTCACCCGCACCCGTGGTCGGCACCGGCTGGACTGGACCGACTGGCTCAGTTACCTGTACCTGGGCGTTGGCCTGTTCACGCTGTTTGCCCCCATCGTCTGGCTGCTGATGTCATCGCTCAAGACCGAGAGCGCCTTGAGCCAGTTCCCGCCCTCCTTCCTGCCCTACAGCCAGAAGACAGTGACGGTGGCCGGCCACGACAAGCCGCTGCCTTTGTTTACCGTGCGTCAGGCCGATGGCAGCCTGCGCGAGATGGCCCAAGTGCGGCGCATCGGCATCATGGCCACCCTGGTCAACCCGGCCAACCCGACTGAGGAACTGCGCGTCAACATCAACGACCGCAAGCCCGTCAGCGAACTGACCTTTGCCTGGAGCAATTACACCGACCTGTTTGCCAAATTCAGTTTTGGCCGCTACCTTTGGAACAGCGTCTTCATCACCGTGGTGGCGACCCTGCTGACATTGCTGATCAACTCGATGGCGGCCTTTGCCCTGTCCAAGTACCAGTTCCGCGGCCAGAAGATGGTGTTTTTGCTGATCATTGCCACGCTGATGATCCCGCCCACCATCATCCTGGTACCCGTGTTTCTGGTGATCAACTCGGTCGGCCTGCTCAACAGCCTGTGGGGTGTCATTTTGCCGGCCATCGCCACGCCGACAGGTGTTTTCCTGCTGCGCCAGTACATGCTGACCATTCCCGACGAGCTGCTGGAGGCCGCGCGCATGGACCATGCCAGTGAATGGCGCATTTACTGGAAGATCATCCTGCCGCTGTCAGCGCCGGCCTTGGCGGTACTGGCCATTTTTTCTGTGATGTGGCGCTGGAACGACTTTTTATTGCCACTGATCGTGTTGTCAAAGTCCGAGGTGTTCACGCTGCAGCTGGCGCTCAACTCGTTCCAGGGCGAGCTCAACACCCAGTGGCACTACCTGCTGGCGATGACGGTGATCACGCTGGTGCCCATCACGCTGGTGTTTGCCTTTTTGCAAAAGTACATCACCACTGGCATTGCCAGTGCCGGTGTCAAGTAGCCCGCATCGTTTCAGAGGTAACTCCATTGGCCACGCTTGAACTTGCCAACATCGTCAAAACCTTTTACCGCACCACTGTGCTGCACGGTATCGACCTGACGGTCAGCCATGGCGAGTTTGTGGTGTTTGTCGGGCCCTCGGGCTGCGGCAAGTCCACCCTGCTGCGGGTGATCGCCGGGCTGGAGTCGCCCAGTGGCGGTGACATCCGCATCGACAGCCAAGTGGTCAATGACATTGGTGCCGCGCAGCGCGGCTGTGCCATGGTGTTCCAGAGCTATGCGCTGTACCCGCACATGAGCGTGTACGACAACATGGCCTTCGGCCTGGAGAACCTGCAGGTGCCACGGCCGCAAATCCAGGTCAAGGTGCAGGATGCGGCGCGCTTGTTGCGGCTCGAAGACCTGCTGCAGCGCAAGCCGACCCAGCTCTCGGGCGGCCAGCGGCAACGGGTGGCGATTGGCCGGGCCATCGTGCGTGACCCGCGGCTGTTCTTGTTTGACGAGCCGCTGTCCAACCTGGACGCCGAGCTGCGTGTCTCCATGCGCGCCGAGTTGCGCGAACTGCATGCCCGGCTGGGGGCGACCATGGTCTATGTCACGCACGACCAGGTCGAGGCCATGACCCTGGCGGACAAGATTGTGGTGCTGCGCGCCGGCCGGGTCGAGCAGATCGGCGCACCGCTTGAACTTTACAACCGGCCCTGCAACACCTTTGT
>JBAXMQ010000081.1:0-14648 GCA_037134215.1 Betaproteobacteria bacterium | reverse complement strand
TTTACTTTTGCAGGGATAATTATTTAATCCGTCAACTTATTTTAGGACGTTACAGATTAAATTATTTTTGAATAATAATTTTCTTAAAAATTTTCTCTTGATTATCTAATTGAATAGTTGCATGATAATTACCATCGGCAAACATATTCATATTTAATGATATCTTGTTGACTCCTTTAATAAGTTTACTATCTTGATTTAATACTAATTTTCCCATCATATCGTAAACTTTAACAGATATATTATCAAATTTCATATTATTAATATCAATACTTGTAATATTTCTAGTAGGATTTGGATAGAAATCACCAACTAATACTCCATTTTCTCCTGTTATCGTTGCATTGACAATTCTTGTGGGAGTAGTTGCGCCATCGTTATCTATTTGTAAAAGTCTATAATAATATACAATATCAGAAACAACCTCATAATCATTATAAGAATAATTGATGGTAGTGGTTGAATTATTATTTCCTGATACATATCCAACTTTTGTAAAATTAACACCATCTTCACTACGCATCACATCAAAACCTTTGTTATTAATTTCGGTTGCAGTAGTCCAACGAACTTGGATAAATTTATTGTCAACCGGAACAGCTTCAATATTAGTAAGTGTTACAGGTAATCCAACTCCTGCATTCGGACTAATTCCAATACCACCTGTTCCTCCCGAGAAACTTGTAATTCCATCGAATTCTACATAATTAATACCACTTTCAGTACCTGATATAGAAGGTGTTAAGCGAATATTTGAGAATGCAAAGTTATTTCCATCATTAATTAAACTTGGAGTAAATGGTATTCCTACCGTCTTAAACCAACTAAATGATACTGGAAAATATCTTCCTGGTGTTATCGTATTCAATAGCGTTAACTCTGAATCTCTAGCAGCAGTCATAGCCGCAATTTCAGCTGGATCATAATAGAATTTAATATCTACAGGTGATACCAATGTGCTTCCGCCTAAGTCTACATTCCAGTATCTTTGCATAACATATGCTGCATCTTTTAATCCACTACCTCGAGTAGTTTCGTTCGATATTGATGTGGCATTATTTTGTATGAATACTTGTGCTGTAGCTTTTGCAGTGGTGTTTGCAGTCCCCCATCTAATGGCGAATACAAATTTTCCTGGCATACTAGGATGCTCATAATAGGTCCATGATCCGTCTTCACAATAGGCTATTGGGTTTGTTGATGGACCACTTGCTAATATCACATTCGATGAGCCACCCATTGATACGTTCACCACAGATTCTACTGAATTACAGGTACCTTCTAAACGCATATAGTAAGTTGGACTAATAATGGTTGTAACTACTGAAGAACCTGTGCCAATATATGTTCCTGTTCCTCCTGGGCCTGTCCACCATGTAGGAGTTGCGCCTATACCTGCAGTATAACCTGAAGCATTTAATGTTATTGTACTTCCTTCACATCCGTGATCTGGCGTAGAAGTAGTGCTTGTTGCTGCTATACTTACAGCGTTTACTGTTACAGTTATACTTGCACAAGTAGTTGTGTTACATATTCCTTCCAATCTTCCATAATAAGTTGTAGTTGTGGTTGGAGAAACTTTAAATCCATTTCCTATTCCTATTAAAGTACCTCCGCATGATCCAGTATACCATTTAACCAATGCACCTGTTCCTGCAGTTCCATCGATAGACAATGCCGTACTGTCTCCAGCACAAATTATTGAAGATGGCGTTGCAGTTGCAATAGTTGGTGTAGTACTATTAAGTCTTACTGTTAATGCCAGAGTAGAAGCACTGGCAGTACAACCATTCGCATCTGTAACAGTTACGGTATAAGATCCTCCTATTGGTCCTGCACTTGGAACAGTTGTATTTTGAATACCACTTGTGAATGCATTTGGTCCCGACCAACTGTATCCTGTAATTGCCAATGTAGGTGGAGAAAATCTAAAGGCATCATTGGTTGCAGTAAATCCTGTTGCATTTCTACCTGAAACAGGTGTACCTAAAGTCCCTCCGATATTTTCAATACCTTGAGACATCGTACCCTGTGAGTTAATATTAGTATTATGAATTTCTATGATTCCTGATTGATAAATTATAATTTGACTAGTTACTTGAGTTGTACCTGCGTAATGGGCTACACCATTATATCTGACTACAAATCTATTAGGTGATGTTAAATTAAAATAATCAATTGTACCACCAGATCCAGTATTTAAATCTGTCCAGCAAGTAGCTATTAAATTATCAGGGGCACCTGGTAAAGGCAATGGTAATCCTGAACAACATCCAGATCCAGCTGCAGCATCAAAGGTTATAAAACCGTTCGTAGAGATATATACATTTGTATAATTTGCACCATAATAAGGGAACGTAAATCCTATTGGAATAGCTCCACTTAATAAATCATCTCCAGCTGGACCAGCAATTGGAGTACCACTTACGGGTGCAAATGGAATGCTTGTAACAGTGTAATTTCCTGAAATAGGCGCTCCTGTTCCTGTTGAAGATAAAGTAACAGGTAAGCCTTCACAGATTGTATCTGGAGATAAAAATGCTGTTGCTGAGGGTGCGGTAGATACAGTAATTGATTGGGTAGCAGAAGCTGTACAACCTAATGTACTAGTACCTGTTACTGTATAACTAGTTACTGAAGTAGGTGTTACTGTAATTGGATTGGTTGTAGATCCCGTACTCCAAAGATAGCCAGATGCTCCAGATGCTGTTAATACAACTCCAGGGCCACCAGGTGTACAATAATTAGAAACTGAAGGCGATATCGCTACTGTTGGTAAAGGATTAACGGTTACTGTTACTGGAACTCTTGAAGCTGAAGGACATCCAGATGAAAAATAAGAAATGGATAATTGTCCGTTTCCAGCTCTAACGCCTTGTGTATGAACAACACTCGAAGCAGACGGATCAGTATAACTACTACCGCCGCCGCCGCCGCCCCAAGAACCGCCGCCGCCGCCGTAGTAACCGCCGCCGCCACCGCCACCACCAGTACCTGTAGCACCTGCACCACCATTCCCTAAAGCACCATTAGTTCCACTAGTCCATCCTGCATATACACCACCAGCACCACCAGCACTTGGAGTACCTCCATTACCACCACCTGGTGTTGTTGTATAACATTGCATACCTGTACCTCCTGTTAAACCTCCACCAGCACCACCAAAATCACCAATACCACAGTTATATCCAGCACCACCACCACCACCAGCAACGATTACTCTATTGCTTAAAGCTGTACCACCAATTCTAATATCGGTAGCACCACCACCAGTTCCAGATTGTGTATATGTACATGTTGCATTTGCTCCACCATTATAACCACCTGCATTACAAGCTGTTCCTGCACCACCCACATATATATTCAACGTTTGACCAGGGGTAACTGGTAAAACTGCTTGAACTCTACCTCCTAAAGCACCTGGTGTAGAACTACCAAAACCTTGAGCTCCACTTGCATCAACACTTATACTTGTTACGCCTCCAGGTACAACAAATGTTTGTAAAGCACCTGTATAATTGAAAGTAACTGTTCCAGCTGCGCCAGTATAAGTTTCAGCATAATAAGTTTGAGAACTTGTAGGTGAAACTGTTACATTCACACCACTAGCTACTTGACTAAAAGCTGAACCACCAGTAGGTATTGTATACCAATTGATAGAATTTCCTGCTGATGTAGCAACTAAATTAGTTGATTGTCCAACACATATAGATGGTGAACTGGCGCTAACACCAGTCGGATTACTTGGAGTATTACCTACTACTAAAGTTACTGAATTCGAAGTAACTGTACATCCAAATGTACCTGTTAATACACAGGTAAATAAAGATCCACTTTCTAAAAGAGAAGGATTTGTTATTGTTAAAGTATTTGTATTAGTACCAGTATATACTGAATCATCAGTCATTGGAACTCCTCCTTTGTACCATTGTATAGAACTTGCACCAGATGCATTTATTGTTGTTGATGTAACTCCTGATCCACAAACTGGTGTAATGGCTGTTGGTTGGGTTATTATTGTTGGATAAGCACCAACATTTATAGTAACGGGTGTTCTTGTTAAAGATGAACATCCTACTGAAAAATAAGAAATGGATAATTGTCCGTTTCCAGCTCTAACGCCTTGTGTATGAACAACACTCGAAGCAGACGGATCAGTATAACTACTACCGCCGCCGCCGCCGCCCCAAGAACCGCCGCCGCCGCCGTAGTAACCGCCGCCGCCACCGCCACCACCAGTACCTGTAGCACCTGCACCACCATTCCCTAAAGCACCATTAGTTCCACTAGTCCATCCTGCATATACACCACCAGCACCACCAGCACTTGGAGTACCTCCATTACCACCACCTGGTGTTGTTGTATAACATTGCATACCTGTACCTCCTGTTAAACCTCCACCAGCACCACCAAAATCACCAATACCACAGTTATATCCAGCACCACCACCACCACCAGCAACGATTACTCTATTGCTTAAAGCTGTACCACCAATTCTAATATCGGTAGCACCACCACCAGTTCCAGATTGTGTATATGTACATGTTGCATTTGCTCCACCATTATAACCACCTGCATTACAAGCTGTTCCTGCACCACCCACATATATATTCAACGTTTGACCAGGGGTAACTGGTAAAACTGCTTGAACTCTACCTCCTAAAGCACCTGGTGTAGAACTACCAAAACCTTGAGCTCCACTTGCATCAACACTTATACTTGTTACGCCTCCAGGTACAACAAATGTTTGTAAAGCACCTGTATAATTGAAAGTAACTGTTCCAG
Organism: Betaproteobacteria bacterium; assembly: GCA_037134215.1. Classification (GTDB taxonomy): domain Bacteria; phylum Pseudomonadota; class Gammaproteobacteria; order Burkholderiales; family Burkholderiaceae_C; genus Rhodoferax. The sequence goes on along the minus strand of JBAXMQ010000081.1, from coordinate 9,863 downwards.
CTGCGCCAGTATAAGTTTCAGCATAATAAGTTTGAGAACTTGTAGGTGAAACTGTTACATTCACACCACTAGCTACTTGACTAAAAGCTGAACCACCAGTAGGTATTGTATACCAATTGATAGAATTTCCTGCTGATACACCATTTATTAAAGCAGATTGTCCAGTACAAATATTCGTTGGCGTTCCACTCGCTGTAGGCGGAGCAGGTGCCGGTGAACTTATACTAAGAATAATCGCATTTGAAGTAACGTTACAACCCCCTGTTCCAGTAATTACGCAAGTTATTGAAGCTCCATTATCTAACGTAGATGGATTTGTAATGGTTAATGAATTTGTAGCAGATCCACTATATACTGCATCATCACTAATAGGTGTAACTCCTTTATACCATTGATAGGTTGTTGCTCCAGAAGCTGTAACAGTTAACGTAGCCGTTCCACCTCCACAGAATGGAGCTGGTGGTGTTGGCTGAACTGATATAATTGGATAGTTGCCTACATTTACTGTAACTGGCATTCTAATTATTGATGGACATCCAATAGAAACATAACTAATTGTTATTACTCCATTTCCAGAATTTACTCCAGCTGTATTTACTTGAGAAGTACCTGTATTATAAGATCCTCCACCAAAGCCAGTATTTAAACCTATTCCACTATTTTGACCGCTACCACCACTATAACCACCACCGGCTCCACCTTGCATATTACATGCTCCATAATAGTTAGCTGGAGCACCTCCTCCAAATCCACCACTAGAATAACCAGATGCAGTTCCTCCTGCACCTCCTTGTCTGAATCCAGCTCCACCATTTGCAATAAAGGTAGGAGCGGTTAAATTATCATTTCCTCCTGAAGTATAGAATCCACCACCACCACCACCACAAGAAGTAGAAGCTGCACCATTACCATTAATTCCTGGTACTGGTCCTCCACCATTTCCGCTGGTTGTAATATTTGTAATCTGTCCTGCACCACCAGTACCACTTGTGGCACCTCCTCCTCCTCCAGCAACAATCAATGGTGTAGCTGTAGCAAATGCAGATCCATTAGCAATATAGGATCCACCACCTCCACCTGCAAAAGATCCAGTATTTGGTGGTTGTTGACCAACTAATATACTTAATACTTGACCAGGTGTAACTGTTAAAGTTCCTTGAACAGATGCTCCTAAACCACCAGTTCCACCATTCGATCCACCTTGAGCTCCTCTAGCAGTAGCCGTTATAGAGGTTACACCTGCTGGAACAGTCCATGTTGTAATCGCACCTGTATAATTAAAGGTAAGAGTTGCTGATGCCCCAGTATACGATTCTGCATAATAAGTAGTAGTAGATGTTGGAGTAACAGTAACATTAGTACCACTCGCTACTTGTGTAAATGCAGTACCACCTGTAGGTACCGTATACCAATTTATATTATTTCCCGTTGAAACGGCATTTATGATTGACGATTGACTCAAACATATATTGCCAGGACTAGCAGTATATGAAGTAGGATTAGCTGGAGGTGTAGTTATTGTTAATACGATTGGCAATGTAGTGACACTACAAGAACCAACACCTGTAACTACACAAGTTAAACTTGCTCCATTTTCTAAAACAGACGGATTCGTAATAGTAATAGTACTAGTTGCAGTTCCTGTATAGGTAGCACCATCCGCCATTGGAACACCTCCTTTATACCATAAATAGCTACTTGCTCCTGTAGCAACAACAGTTGCTGTTGCAGTACTTGCACCACCACAAAAAGCTGCAGGAGCTATAGGTTGTGTAGTGATAACGGGTTTAGCATTTACTGTCAAACCTGGAAGAGATCCTGTTCCACCAGTATTTGAAATGGCAATACTTCCTGAAGTACCAACACCTGCAAAGGCTGTTATGGATGAAGTAGAACGAACAATATAGGATGCTGCTGCTGTACCTCCTAAAGTAACACCAGTTATACTTGCAAAATTAGCTCCTGTTACTACAATAGAATCTCCTTGACAAACAGTAGTGGGAATAAAACTAGATATTGTTGGAGCAGGTGGGATACATGCACCTGAATAGGCTACGTTGAATACAAATCCTGCACCTACAACGGATACATCTGAATAAAATCTCACTGTTAATGCTTGACCTGGTGCACTTACCACTGTTGTTATTGTACCAGATCCTAAAGGACCATATGTAGCAAGCAAAGTGCCCCCGATACCAGCACCAGCATATATTTGAATATAATCACAACAAGTCTCTATACCTGAATAAGTACCAGATAGTGTAATAACTCCTGTATAACCATTATTTATGACCGTAAATCCGTCTGTATTAATTGCATAATTACCTGTACCTCCGTTATCGTATAAAATTGTATTTGTACCACAATTAATGGAATTTGATCCTGAGCCAGGTACGTTTAACGTTGGAAGTGCAAAGGTTGTTACAGCACTCGAACTAGCAGGTGATAAATAACAAGGACCTGTTAAGTTAAATTCATAAACACTAAATGTATAAGAAGTTCCAGAAGTTAAACCAGTTATATTTGCAGAAGTACCTGTTCCACTGTATACTACAAAATTTCCTGCTCCAGTAGTTGAACCTGAGCCAAAATTGGCATTGGCTGTATAAGTTGTACCGTCTCCAGGAGTAATATTTCCTGTCGCAGTAAGTCTAGCTACTACTAATACATTGTTACCTGATCCTCTAGTCCAATTTACAGTTAAAGAGTTACCAGTTGTATTAGCTGTATATGCTCCAATGGTAGCTTGAGTTGTAGGGGCAGTACATGGTATTGTATAAACTAAAACCACTCTACCTGCTCCTCCTGCTCCTCCTGTAAATGTTGCAGTCCAACAATTGGCGCCACCGCCTCCAGCTCCAAAAACTGCACCCGCAACACCAGCACCATTGGTTGTAGTTCCACAACCAGTAGTTTTCCCACCTAATCCTCCTGGATATGTACCTGTTCCTCCTGTACCAACAGCAGCACATGTACTAGCTGGTGAGGTACCATTACCTGTAGAACCACCACCACCACCACCAATACCAATTCTACCAGTTGTTGTAGATGTACCATCATTCCCAGCACAACCATTTCCACCACTACGTACAGTGACACCAGGACCAGTACCAACTGTAGAACCTGCTCCACCTGCATGAGTACCTCCTCCACCTGTAGAACCAACTCCACCTGCTCCTCCACCTGCTGTCCATGTACCTGCTGGACCAGTAAAGGTTGTAGTACCTCCACTACCTGCAGTAGCTGTAGAGGCTGGACCTCCTGTACCACCAGCTCCTATCGTTGATGTATATACTTGACCTGCACTCACTGTAAAAGTAGCAGACGCACAGGCACCACCACCACCACCACCACCATTAGCAAACCAAGCACCAGAACTTGATCCTCCGGCACCACCTCCACCACCCCATAAATAGGCAGTAATAGACGTAACACCCGCAGGCACTGTAAATGTTCCAGAAGTAGAAATTGTTGTTACTGTTTGCGCTATAATTAAGCTAGGCAACAAAGTAAAAATGATAAGTATTAAGCTAAGCTTAATGCCTAAAAATATTTTACTCGAATTTTTAGAGTGGTAAAATTGATCCATTTTTTGAGTTTTAATATTTAGTTAATGAAATACAACGCCTAAATTTACATATTTATTAATAAAAAAAAAATATATTAACATTTATATGTGTTTATTGTATAAAATAAATTACACAATATGAACTTTTAAGTCTCTATTTATATTATGAATGTGTTAAATAATATTATTTTCGATAAAATTACATATGGAAAAAGCACAAATAAGCCACGATAGAAAAAATAAGTTATCGAAAGAATCACTTAAAAGGCTTTTAGGGATTTATAAGTTTATTCTTCCTTATAAATCTTCATTTATATTTAGCATCCTTTTATTATTTGTATCTACTGGGGTATTTTTTTTATTAATGAATGATATTAAAGATATGTTGGGTACACATAACAGCGATATGGTTAATACAATTGCACTTGAAATGTTATTGATATTAGTTTTACAAGGAATCATATCTTATATAAGAATTGTTATTACAACCAATTTTAGTGAAAAGGTTTTAGCAGATATACGTATCTCACTTTATAATAAAATTATAAGTTTACCTATTCCTTTTTTCGAAAAAAATAGAGTTGGCGATTTGAATAGCCGAATAACCAATGATGTAACACAACTACAAGAGATGCTTACTTGGAGCTTAAATGAATTATTCAGACAAGTGATTGTATTGGTTGTAGCAATCACCTATATATTTTATACCAATTACAAGTTAGGTTTAGTGATGATTTCATCTTTTCCAATAACTGTTGCTATTGCATTTATATTTGGTAAATATGTAAAAAACTTATCTAAGAAATCGCAAGACACCTTAGCTGATGCCAATGTAATTGTAGAAGAAACCTTTCAAGGTATTCATATGGTAAAAGCATATACAAGTGAATTGTTTGAAAGCTTGCGATATAAAAAGCATATCGATGAATCTGTTAAGTATGCATTACGCACTGGTAAATTTAGAGGGGGCTTAGTCACTTTTATTATTTCTGGTGTATTTGGAGGAGTCATCTTAATGCTGTGGTATGCTTCTAGATTGATACAATCTGGAGAATTAAAATATGAAGAACTTTTCTTTTTTGTAATTATGACTGGTTCGGTTGGAACCTCATTAGCTACCTTAGGAGATTTATATAGTAGATTGATTAAAACGATAGGGGCAAGTGAAAGGCTTCAAGAAATATTAGAAGAAAAAGATGAAGTGAAATTAATAGAAGTGAATAGCTCATCTATTAAAACAGGTAAAATTAAATTTGAGAACGTAAGTTTTAATTATCCTAGCAGACCAGATATAGATACCTTGAAAAATATTTCATTTGAAGTGAATAAAGGAGAAAAAATAGCTTTAGTGGGTTCAAGTGGAAGTGGAAAATCGACCATTACTAGATTACTCTTAGCCTATTATAAATTTGAGAAAGGCAGTATTTATATAGATGATAATGTTATACAATCCTATAATATTTCTGAATTAAGAAAAGGGATTGGAATTGTTCCTCAAGATATATTATTATTTGGTGGGAGCATCAAAGAGAATATTTTATATGGAAAAGCAGATGCTACTGATGAAGAGATTATTGATGCCTGTAAGCAGGCTAATGCCTGGGAATTTATAGAAAGATTACCCGAAGGGATACATACATTAGTTGGAGAAAGGGGCGTTCAATTAAGTGGTGGACAGAAACAACGAGTAGCTATTGCAAGAGCTGTATTAAAAAATCCAAAAATTTTAATATTAGATGAAGCGACATCATCCTTAGATTCGCAAAGTGAAAAGTTAGTACAAGATGCATTAGAAAAGTTAATGATAGGAAGGACTACGATTGTGATTGCACACAGATTATCTACTATAAGAAATGTAGATAAAATATATGTTTTAAATCAAGGAGAAATAGTAGAAGAAGGCACCCATCAAGAGCTAGTTCTTAAAAATAAACTATATTCAAATTTATTAAAAGCTCAATATGAAGAGCGCGAAGAAATTCAACTAATAAACTAACAAAGCTAGTAGGTCATATCTAATTAGCATGAACATAGATTCATCCTTATCTATTTTATATCAAAAGTAATATTTGTAATTAATTTTTACGTGTACTATCAAATAAATAGTAACATAAATTATTTTGAATAAGCTGAAATAAAGTTATTTCAGATCATATATAATTTTACCACACATCAGAAGTATTGATAAAGAAAGCAATAGAATCAACATAATAATAGGATTATATTAGTAAAGACTATATATAATTTAAAATAGTTGCACAATTGGGAAAGGTATTGGAGTATTAAAATTCCTGAATAAGATTATGAATAATTATCCAATTAACTAGAAAATCGAATCTAGTTGATGGATATAAAATAAAAAAACCGTTACGCGGGTGCATAACGGTTTAATATATAAGTTTGGCGGCGACCTACTCTCCCTGGTGTAACCCAAGTACCATCGGCGCTGCAGGGCTTAACTGCTCTGTTCGGAATGGGAAGAGGTGATCCCCTGCGCTACAGCCACCATTAAACTTTTAGACATATTGGAATTAAGAAAATTAATAAAATAAATTAAGAAAGCTTACGGGCAATTAGTACTACTCGACTTTGCCATTACTGACTTTACATCTATAGCCTATCAACGTCCTAGTCTCGAACGACCCTTAAAAGAAAACTCATCTTGTGGTGGGTTTCGTGCTTAGATGCTTTCAGCGCTTATCCCTTCCCGACGTAGCTACTCTGCGATGCAGCTGGCGCCACAACAGATTTACCAGAGGTCAGTCCGTATCGGTCCTCTCGTACTAGATACAGATCCACTCAATTTTCTAACGCCCACTGTAGATAGAGACCGAACTGTCTTGCGACGTTCTGAACCCAGCTCGCGTGCCACTTTAATGAGCGAACAGCTCAACCCTTGGGACCTTCTCCAGCCCCAGGATGTGACGAGCCGACATCGAGGTGCCAAACCTCCCCGTCGATATGAGCTCTTGGGGGAGATCAGCCTGTTATCCCCGGCGTACCTTTTATCCTGTGAGCGATGGCCCTTCCATGCGGAACCACCGGATCACTATGCCCGACTTTCGTCCCTGCTTGACTTGTATGTCTTGCAGTCAAGCTCCCTTATACCATTGCGCTCTACGTACGGTTACCAACCGTACTGAGGGAACCTTTGGAAGCCTCCGATACTCTTTTGGAGGCGACCACCCCAGTCAAACTACCCACCAAGCACTGTCTCCCCTTAGGGGGTTAGACTCCAAGTATTTAAAGGGTGGTATTTCAAGGTTGACTCCACGATACCTAGCGGTACCGCTTCAAAGTCTCCCACCTATCCTACACATCAAATACCCGAAATCAATGCTAAGCTATAGTGAAGGTGCACGGGGTCTTTTCGTCCCACAGCGGGTAAACGGCATCTTCACCGTTACTACAATTTCACCGAGCTCACGGTTGAGACAGCGTCCAGATCGTTACACCATTCGTGCAGGTCGGAACTTACCCGACAAGGAATTTCGCTACCTTAGGACCGTTATAGTTACGGCCGCCGTTTACTGGGGCTTCAGTCGGAAGCTTTGCTTGCGCTAACATCCTTCCTTAACCTTCCAGCACCGGGCAGGTGTCAGGCCCTATACATCATCTTACGATTTAGCAGAGCCCTGTGTTTTTGTTAAACAGTCGCCTGGACCTATTCTCTGCGACCACGCCGAAGCGTGGCGTTCTTTATCCCGAAGTTACAGAACTAATTTGCCGAATTCCTTAACCGTGATTCACTCGAGCGCCTCAGGATTCTCTCCTTGACTACCTGTGTCGGTTTACGGTACGGATTTTTTAAGCCTAGCCTTAGAGGTTTTTCTTGGAAGCATATTTGGCACTATATCTACGCAGCCGAAGCTTTGCAGTACTATCAGTCTTCAGTTCATCAGCGGATTTTCCTACTGAATCAACACCTACAACCTTTAACGTTCACATCCGTACGAACGCAAGTGTTACATTTCTCCGTTACCCCATCGAAACTTAAAAAAGTACAGGAATATTAACCTGTTTTCCATCGGGTTCCCCTTTCGGGTAATCCTTAGGATCCGACTAACCCTGATCCGATTAGCGTTGATCAGGAACCCTTAGTCTATCGGCGAATGGGTTTCTCACCCATTTTATCGTTACTTATACCTACATTTTCTTTTCTAAACGCTCCAGCAAGCCTTACGACTCACCTTCACAGCAGATTAGAATGCTCCCCTACCACTTGACTTACGTCAAATCCATAGCTTCGGTACTATGTTTGATGCCCGAGTATTTTTCGCGCCCGATCACTCGACTAGTGAGCTGTTACGCACTCTTTAAATGAATTGCTGCTTCCAAGCAAACATCCTAGCTGTCATAGCAATCGAACATCGTTTGATCAACTTAACATAGATTTGGGGACCTTAGCTGATGGTCTGGGTTCTTTCCCTTTTGGCTTTGGACCTTAGCACCCAAAGCCTCACTGCTGGACATATTTTATACCATTCGGAGTTCATCAAGGTTTGGTAGGCGGTGAAGCCCCCTAGCCTAATTGGTAGCTCTACCTGTATAAAACTAAATTCCAACGCTGTACCTAAATACATTTCGGGGAGTACGAGCTATCTCCTAGTTTGATTAGCCTTTCACCCCTACCCACAACTCATCCAAATCCTTTTCAACGGAAACTGGTTCGGTCCTCCAGAGAGTGTTACCCCTCCTTCAACCTGGTCATGGGTAGATCACAAGGTTTCGCGTCTACCCCCACTGACTTTCGCCCTATTCAGACTTGCTTTCGCTGCGGCTTCAGATGTATTAATCTTTAACCTTGCCAGTGAGGAGTAACTCGTAGGTTCATTATGCAAAAGGCACGCCGTCACCCGAAGGCTCCGACCGCTTGTAAGCATACGGTTTCAGGTACTATTTCACTCCCCTAGTAGGGGTTCTTTTCACCTTTCCCTCACGGTACTAGTTCACTATCGGTCTCTCAGGAGTATTTAGCCTTGCCAGATGGTGCTGGCAGATTCCCACAGGGCGTCTCCGACCCCGCGGTACTCAGGATACTGACTAATGTACATATATTTACATCTACAGGACTATCACCTTCTATGGTGCGACTTTCCAGACGCTTCTATTTGTATATATACATCGTATATCAGTCCTACAACCCCTCCTTAACAAGTTAATGAGGTTTGGGCTGTTCCCTTTTCGCTCGCCACTACTTAGGGAATCTCTAAATTGATTTCTTCTCCTCCAGGTACTTAGATGTTTCAGTTCCCTGGGTTTGCTCACCTATTGGTGTATCCCTTGCGGGATGGGTTGCCCCATTCGGAAATCTACGGATATAATGGTTATGTGCACCTCCCCGTAGCTTATCGCAGCTTATCACGTCCTTCATCGCCTCTGAGAGCCTAGGCATCCACCGTATGCTCTTATTTGCTTTCAAATTTTTATTAATTTTCTTAATTGTATTCCAATATGTCAAAGAACTTTATCTAGATAATCTCTAGAAATAGTGGGTATTTCTACCCTAATTTTATTTTGTCTTACACTACTATAGAAAAGTGGAGGTGAACGGAGTCGAACCGATGACCCCCTGCTTGCAAAGCAGGTGCTCTAGCCAGCTGAGCTACACCCCCTTTTTGTTCGTGAGTGTCTTACTACAGTTTAAGCCGTATGAATGATACACTAAAATGTAGTCCCGCCCAGATTTGAACTGGGGACCTCTACATTATCAGTGTAGCGCTCTAACCAACTGAGCTACGAGACTATGTATTGTAGAGACAAAAATATATATTATAATGGAAGAGAGAGGCAAAGATAGAAAGTAAACGTTAAATGCTCTAAAAAGGAGATATTCCAGCCGCACCTTCCGGTACGGCTACCTTGTTACGACTTAGCCCCAGTTACCAGTTTTACCTTGGGCGACTCCTTGCGGTTATCGACTTAAGGTACACCCAGCTTCCATGGCTTGACGGGCGGTGTGTACAAGGTCCGGGAACGTATTCACCGTAACGTTGCTGATTTACGATTACTAGCGATTCCAGCTTCATGAGGTCGAGTTGCAGACCTCAATCCGAACTGAGACAGGCTTTTTGGGATTAGCTCCTTGTTACCAAGTGGCAACCCTTTGTACCTGCCATTGTAGCACGTGTGTAGCCCTAGGCATAAAGGCCATGATGATTTGACGTCATCCCCTCCTTCCTCTCCGCTTGCGCGGGCAGTCTCCCTAAAGTCCCCGACATTACTCGCTGGCAACTAGTGGATAGGGGTTGCGCTCGTTGCGGGACTTAACCCAACACCTCACGGCACGAGCTGA
>JBAXMQ010000080.1:0-14906 GCA_037134215.1 Betaproteobacteria bacterium | reverse complement strand
GGCTCCGCGGCTGTCCCCCGCCCTGCGGGCTCCTCCTTGATGCCGCTGCGCCGAACGCGCCACCGACCTGATCTGACAAGATCTTTGGCGCGCGGTGTTCTGGTATGCCAGTGCGCCAACCCCGTTCGCGGCTGCGGGGGCAGACTGGGTGTCGCGGCGAGGTAAAAGGAGGAGCCCGAAGGGCGGGGGACACGAGCAGCGGCACCCAGTCTGCCCCCGCAGCTTGCCAGAAACAGTGCAATGCCCAGGCACCCTGCCGTGCGGCCGCAATGATAGGCGAGGTGCTACCATTATTTGATGGCGAAACCTCTTCAAAATACCTACCCAGTGCTTCCGGTCAATTTACGCAGATTGTCTGGAGCACCAGCATTGGCTCTCGCCGCTCTAGCCCAGCGCATTTTTTCCGCGTGCCGAGGACCATCACGCCACTGGCTGGCCTTGCCAGCCACAATCTGCATCGCCAGTCTGACGGGGTGCGCATCGGTCGGCCCGACTTTCATCCAGGGTACCAGGACAGACTACAACATCATCATCCAGCAGACCAACGAACAGGAACTGCTCCTCAACCTGGTTCGCCTCAAATACCGCGATACGCTGTACTTTCTGACTGTTGAGAAAGTTGCCTCCTCGGTTGAATTTCTGCGCGAAGTCGGTACCTCGGCGAGTGTTCCTGTGGGGGGCAACAGCACCTTTACCTTGGGGCCGGCCAGGCTCTCCATCAACGAAAAACCCACCATCTTTTATTCCCCGCTGGACGGTGAGCGGTTTACGCGGCAGATGCTTGCTGTCCTGCATCCGGACGTCTTGGTCCTCCTGGCCAATTCCGGCTGGTCTCTCGAGCGACTGATGGCCCTCTCCATTCAGGAAATGAACGGGCTTAAAAATGCACCGTCTGCAGCCGGACCGACGCCATCTTTTGAACCGGCCTTCAAGGATTTCCGTACCGCGCTCAAACTTCTGCGTTCCTTGCAGGTCCAGAGGCGGGTGGAGGTGGGTCAAATCCGTGACACAGGCCGCTCACACCTCGAACTGCGCTTTCTGCCGGATGCCGCAGCGGACCCGGATGCGCTGGAATTCAAGCGTATGCTTGGTATCGATCCACATGTGAATGAGGTCAAAGTCTTGGTGGGACTGGGCCACGGCGGACCCGAATCGATCAACGTGGTCCCCCGCTCACTGGTCGCCATCATGAACTACCTGTCGCAGGGCGTTGAAGTTCCCGCCAGGGACGTTACGCAAGGCCGGACCACGCGCACAGTTGCCGCAGATGGCAGCGCTTTCGATTGGCAAACCGTGCTGGCTGGCCTGTTCAAGGTCTCCTCGGCCGACAGTGCGCCGACCGGCGCGGCCGTGGCTGTGCGCTACCGTGATGCATGGTTCTTCATCGATGACCGCGACCTCGAAACCAAATCCACCTTCAGTCTTTTGAGCCAGCTGATGGCCCTGCAGGCTGGTTCAACCAAGCGAGAAGAGACCCCGATCTCATTCACGATCGGCCGCTGAACCCGAGGTGCCAGCGAGGCGTGGTGACGCCCGCAGAGCCGAAGGACACGAGCAGCCGATGGTGGCCGGGGATGACAAGCATCCTCGCGTCAACGGAGGTCAGGGCCCACCATAAAGCCAAGGTACATCCAGCAGCCGCTCGCCCAAGGCCCGCATGGCCAAGTCACGGCCCCACCGGGTCGGGCCGCTGGCATGGAAAACCCAGGCGTTACGCAGGGAGCGCTTTTGAACCCGGGCGTTGCGTTGCCAGCGGGCCTGTGCGTACTGGGCCAGCGCTGCTGGCGTGGCGCCGGCGGTGGCAAGCGCCTGGCCCAGCGCCTGGGCGTCTTCAATGGCCATGCCCGCGCCTTGGGCGAGGTAGGGCAACATGGGGTGGGCGGCATCGCCCAGCAGTGCCACGCGGCCTTGCGCCATCTGCGATGCCCTACCCACCGTATGGCGCACTTGCAGGTGCCACAGGCGCCAGCCGCCCATGGCCTGCACCAGCGCCTGCAGCGGCGGCGCAGCACCCTTGAGAAGCTGTTGCAGGTCCGCGCCGAGTGCCGCGTGGTCCCAGCCGGACCGGTCGCCCGGGTTCTGGTGCTGAGCCCGGTCCTCCACCAGCGCCGCCACATTGAGCCAGTCACCACTGCGCACGGGGTACTGCACCACATGCAGGCCGGCACCCAGCCACACCACCACGTCCTGGCAGCGCAGCGCCGCCGGCAGATCGGCTTGTGGCAGCAGCGCGCGGTAGGCCTGCTGTCCGGTCAGGCGCGGTGTGCCGTCGCCCAGCAGTTGCTGGCGCACCCGGCTCCACAAACCATCGGCGCCAACCAGCAATGCGCCCGGGGTCTGGTGGCCATTGGCGTGATGCAAGATGACCCGATCCGCGCCCTGTTCGAAGCCGGTGATGGCCCGTCCCAGGCCCAGAGCCACACCGGCCTCTCCCTTTACCGCTTGCAGCAGAAGTGCCTGCAAGTCGGCGCGGTGGACGGTGGCGTAGGGTGCACCGTAGCGGGCTCGGGCCTGAGCGCCCAGGCTCAGCCGGCCCAATTCGGCACCGGTGTCGGCGCTGCGAATGACCAGGTTCTCAGGGTAAGCCGCCACCTCTGCCAGGCCTGTTTGAAGGCCCCAGCCCTGCAGCAGTCGGGTCACATTGGGCCCGAGCTGAATGCCGGCGCCAACCTCCTCAAAGGCCGCACTTCGCTCGAACAGTTGCACCGGCACCCCCGAGCGGTGACAGGCCAGCGCGGCGGCCAGGCCGCCAATGCCGCCACCCGCCACCAGCACCGGCTGCTGCAGGGGCTGACTCACCGCATACGCGCCACGATGGCTGTGGGTAGCACCGTCAGCAGACGCGCAACCAGAGCCCAGGGCCAGGCCGGCACAGTGGCGGTTTGCACCCGTCGTTCGATCAGGTCAACCAGCAGTCGGCCGCCTTTTTCCACCGGAATGACAAAGGGGCGGCTCTTGGCGCCCCGGTTCAGCGGCGTGTCGATGAAGCCCGGCGACAGCGTGGTGACCAAGATGCCGCTGCCCCGGGTCTCTGCGCGCAGCGCCTCCAGGTAGTTGGTGACCGCCGCCTTGCTGGCGCCATAGGCGCCGCCACCGGGCAAACCTCGGAAGGCCGCGACCGAGCTGATGCCCACCAGTTGTCCCCGCCCCCGCGCCCGGAAATGCTGGAGGGCCGCATCGACCGTGTTCATGAGGCCGAGTACGTTGGTGTTGATGGTGGCGTGAGCCTTGTGCAGTGGCAACTGGCCGATGCGGCCATGGTTACCGATGCCGGCATTGGCCACCACGATGTCAAGGTGGCCCAGTTCGGCACAGGCCTGATCGAACACCTGCGCCACAGCAGTTGCATCGGTCACATCCAACCGCGCTACAAACACGGCAGGCGAGCCGGCCTGCAGCAACTCGGCCTTTAGGGCCTGCAGCAAGTCGAGCCGGCGCGCGGTCAGCGCCAAACGGTAGCCGCGCCGGGCGAATTCGATCGCCATCTGGCGGCCCAGGCCCGAGGACGCGCCGGTGATGAGGACGCTGAACGCATTCATATGGACAAGGTTAACGGTAGCTTACTCACGCGCTGGCGGGGTGAACCATTTGCTGCGCGGCACCAGCTTGGGTTCGGACGGGTCGAGAACGTACTGGGGCGACATGATCTGCACCCCATACTGGTTGAACACATCCTGGATGTTGGCGTGAAGGGCGCTGAGGATCAGCGCGCGCGGCCTGGGCTCGGATGGCACGGCCTGGCAAACCAAGCGGTACTCGGGGTACCAGTCGGAGAGCGCCGTTTGAAACACTTGCGGTGCCGGGTCTGCCATCACACCCGGGGTCTGCAGCGCCGCGTCGACCAGCATCGCGTGCACCTGGCGCCACGGTGTGTCGTAGCCGATCGTCACCGTGGTGTCGAGCACGAAGCCTGCACCCTTGGTGGCGCGCGAGTAATTCTTGGTGGTGGCGGCCAGAATGGACGAGTTGGAGATGGTCAATTCTTCGCCTAGTCCAGTGCGAATGCGGGTGGCAAACACCCCGAGCTCGGTCACCGTGCCTTCGTGCTCTGCAATGCGCACGTAATCGCCCCGACGAAACACCCGCCCGTAGGTCAGGATCAGGCCGCTCGCTGCCTGACCGACCAGGTTGGATGCACCCAGGGACACCATCAGGCCAACCAGCACCGACAAGCCCTTGAAGGCCTCGGTCCCGGCACCCGGCAGATAGGGGTAGGCCATGGCCAAGGCAAACAACCAAATCACCACCTTGGCGATACGGCGTGAGGGCGCCACCACGTCGGCGTCCAACCAGCCAAGTTGGATCTGGCCTTCGCGCACACGCTCAAAGAAACCGTCTGCCAATTTCGTCACGGCGCGTGCGATGGCAAAAATCACCAGCGCAGTCAGCAGGCCGGGCACCGCATCGGCTATCCCGCGCCCGATGCGTGAAGCCAGACCGAGCAGAAAGTCATCCAGTACATCGGCCCAGGGCCGGGTGTAGGGGTAGCGCGCCAGCACAAAGCTGAGCCACTGGTGGCTGACCACCAAGACAAACAACCAATGAAGCAGGGTCAAGACCGTGTGCACCACTGCCACCACACGCTCGCGCCGGACCAGGGTGACACCACCGAGTTGCAAGAGCTCGGCGTGGCGCGCCGTCATCACGAGCATGCGCCGCTCGATGCCACGACGGGCCCAGGCCAGAAACCACAGCAGCAGGGCCGTCGCCAGCGTCGCCGCCAGCGTCAGCGCCAGGGCAGGCAACAAGGCGTCCAGGTTGCGACTCTCGCGGGTGTCGGCAATCACCTTGACCAAGGCCGACGCCGCGCGCTGGGCATGCACATCCAAGGGTTCTTGATGCGTGCGGTCGGTGTCATCCGGCGTCAGCACAAAGGAGGTGGCGCCATTGATCTGTACCAGCGCGCCATAGGTTTCTTGGCGCACCGTGACCACCGGGTTGCTGTGCTGCTCCAACTGCTCGCGGATGCGGGTCACAGCGCGGCGCGCCCGGTCAACGGGCGATACCCCCATCAGCGGCGCGCGAAACACCGTGATCTCACGGTTGAAATACAGCAGCGGGGCCTCCACACTCTGGCTCGCGGCGGCAGGCGCTGCGTCTTGCTGTGCCCAACTGGTGGCGAGGGAGAGACTGAACAGCAGAACGGCAAGCAGCACCAACCAGGGTTTTTTCATGGTGTGAAGGGGCAATGTCGGGTGGAGGCGCTATTGTCAGCCAGATCGCCTACCATCAGGCCCATGACGCAATTCTCCGTGCTTGATCTTTCGCCGATTGTCCAAGGCGGCGACGCCGGCCAATCGTTTCGCAACAGCCTGGGCTTGGCACGTCACGCCGAGCGGCTTGGTTTCAACCGTTACTGGCTGGCCGAGCACCACGGCATGCCGGGCATCGCCAGCGCGGCCACCGCCGTGCTGCTGGCCCACGTGGCCGCCGGCACGCAGCGCATTCGCATCGGCGCCGGCGGCATCATGCTGCCCAACCATTCGCCGCTGGTGATTGCAGAGCAGTTCGGCACGCTCGAATCCCTGCACCCCGGGCGCATCGACCTCGGTCTGGGGCGGGCGCCGGGCTCCGACCAGACCACAGCACGGGCGCTGCGCCGTAACCTGGCGTCGGATTCAGATGAATTCCCGCAGGATGTGCTGGAGCTGATGGACTATTTCTCTGCCGAGCCCAAAGGCCCGGTGCGCGCCGTGCCCGGCCAAGGGTTGAACATTCCCATCTGGATTCTGGGCTCCAGCCTGTATGGTGCGCAGCTGGCAGCGGCCTTGGGCCTCCCATACGCCTTTGCCTCGCACTTTGCCCCACAGGCGATGCTGCAGGCGATCGAGATCTACCGCAGCTATTTCAAGCCCTCGGCCCGCTTGGCCAAGCCCTATGTGATGCTGGGCTTCAATGTGTTTGCGGCCGACACCGACGCGCAAGCCGAGCTGCTGGCCACCTCGATGCAGCAGGCCTTTGTCAACCTGCGCAGCGGCCGCCCTGGCCGATTGCCACCACCCCTGCCGGGCTACCGCGAGCGTCTGGACGGACCGATGCGGGCCATGCTGGAAAGCGTGCTGTCCTGCTCGGCCATCGGTGGACCGGATGCGGTACGTCAGCAGATCGACGCGTTCGTGGCACTGACAGGCGCCGACGAGTTGATGATCACCTGCCAGATGTTCGACCATGCGGCGCGGCTGCGGTCTTATGAAGTCGTGGCCGATGTCCGCAAGGGCTTGGTGGCGCCACCGCTGCGCGAGCTGATGACTGGCTGAAGGCAGCCCAAGGGCCGGCTGCCTCAGGGCCGGTCAACCCCGATCAGATCCCGCCCGCGTAGGCGATCCCGCCCCGGCACACCCAGTTCGGGGTGCAGGCTGCCGGCCACCAACCAGGCCGCCAACAGGGCCAGTCCACCGGCGGCAAAAATACCGGCTACCGGGCTGAACTGCAGCACCACCCAAGCCAGGCCTGGCGACAAAATACCCGACACGTCACGAAAGCTGGAGTAAACGGCCGACATCTCGGTCCGCTGCGAGGGCTTGACCGACATCAAAAATGGCAGGCCGCCACAGATGTCGAGCAAGACCAGGAAATAAGCGCCAAGCATCAGCCAGGCGACGGTCGCCCAGGGCCAGGGCGACAACAGGGTGGCCAGCAAAAAGCAGCCGCCGCAGTACAGAAAACCGATGCGCACGGCGTGGCGCACCGAGCCGCGCTGGATCCAGCGCAGCATCAAGGGCGCCAGAAACAGGCCGGCATTGGCCAGCGAGGTGGCCAATCCCCCCACCTGCTCACCCAGGCCCTGCTGCACGGCAAAAATACCGGTGTAAACGATGTAAATCCACCAACCGCAGGAACGCACCACGGCAAAAAACCAGCCTGCGACCAGCCGAGGCTGGGAAAAAAAGCGCTGCAGGTAGGCCAAGGGCACCCCTGAGCTGCGACGGGCGCTGGCAATGACCCGGCCGTCGCCCAACCGCAAGCGCCAGAATGTGATGAGCATGCCCAGCGCCGCCGCGCCCACAATGACAAAGGGTGCGCCTTGCCAGTATTGCAGCAGCCAGACGCCCAGCACCGGCCCGATGGTCCAGCCCAGGCCGCCGTAGAACAGGCGCAAGGATTCGAGCTTGCTGAAGTCTGCCTTGGGCACGTTATCGAGCACATAGGCGTTGAAGCAGACAAAGGCGGTGGCCGACGCCATGGCATTGCACAGCAGCGCAGCCGTGGTGGCCTTGCCGCCCACCATCCCGAGGCCGGCCGACAGCACATACAGCAGCACGCCGATGGTGTAGACCCAGCGGCGCGGAATAAGGCGGGTCAGCGTAGGCACGGTCAGCACCGTCAGCAGCGACAGCAGCCCGACCACAAAATAAATCTTGGACACCGTGGCCGCGTCGCCCCAGGCGCGGTACATCACCAGCGGATAGACCGACAGGCTGGTGCCGCGCACCACAGCCTCGATGCCACCAATCAGTGCAAAGGGGCCCACGCCACGAGCCGTGTGACGAGCTTTTGGGGCTTGGCGAGTCAACTGGATCATCAGTGTGATCAATCAATCGAGCAAATCGCCAAGAAGAATTTTTTGCGTACTGCGCAATTAGCTCTACCAGCTGGAACCCAACACTTCAAACAAGGTCCAATTGCATATCAGTCTTGCCTGCCACCATAGAAGCTGAATGATTTTTGTAGGTCGGCCAATCGGGGACATAGTCATCAGCCTGATTTCCCCAAGTTGTCCAACCTTTTCGCGACCCTCGCGCGAACATCTCCAAATACTCAGATGGACTGCAGGATTCAACGATGTCATAAAACTCGTCTGGCTTGCGAGAATGTTCACGCTTTTGAGTTCTTAAGATGTTGACTTGGCGACGCCCCGGGGCGAGGGTACGAGCATTTTTCCCCTTAACACCAAAAAGAACCAATTCAGTGGTGTTACGAAAATAAAATCCAACACCCCGCCCATCCGGGCCACCATCTTTTCGAACTTTATGCCAGACGATATTTGACTTGTACTGAAAACCCCAAGCCATCATCACTGCCAAACCCTCTGGAAGTAACGCGTTGGGCACCCAAAGGTACAGGTGCGCAGTTTCCGCCGTAGCTCGGGAAACAGGCAAGGTTTTGATATCGTCCAATGTCATCGTCTCATACCTGCTTAAGCGACGATGCTCTGGGGCAACTTTCCCGGTCCGATTTTGACATTGCCAGGGTGGATCCGCAAGAATCGTCTGGAATTTCCTTGCACCAACCCTCGCTAAGAAATCATCGGCAGCAGTTGCAGGTGAGAGGTCCACACTCATGGCATATCATCCTCGTACAAATTTTTGGTAATACCCAATACCAGTATTGGACATCCGCCGCCACTACCGCCGTTAATTCGAGGTAGCAATCTGCTCATATGCGTGGTGGAGGATCCAAAACTTGAACCGCGCCCGAGTTGATCGAAAATATCCTGCAACTCATCAGCACGTGTGATGATGACTCCAACGCTCACAGCCCGGAGGTCAAAAAGGAGTCGAAAGTTGTTGAGATCTCTATCGAAAAATGGATCTTTGTTATTCCACTCTATCTCCAGAGCTACCCGATTTTTAAAACAGTCTACTTTGTGCGTAGGAGACTGTCTCGATACACCGTCAACCATTATTTGGGTATCAAATTGTTTCTCGACCCAACCTCTGGCGCAAAAGAATGAATCGATGAATTCAGATACCTGGCTTTTTCGACCGCCCCCGACATTGATCCAACTTTTCTTTAATCGAAACTCCTGTAGCAATGCACAGAGGTCATGCCACTGGTCAGGAAAATCATGGCAAAGTATGGCGCACGCATGCTTCCACTCGTGCACCTCATAGCCCTCACGCACGAAGGACGGAAGCAAGTCTGTTCCCATGGGGCCTGTTTAAATATCCAGTTGGTTGGAATGATAGTCGAAAAAAGAGCCTACAGCGCCTGCCCCAGGCGCGCCACGCCCTCAGTAATTTTGGCCTCATCCGACGTGGCAAAACTCAGGCGCAGGCTGGCTCCGTCGGGGTCGTGGGCAAAGAAGGGGTTGCCCGGCACAAAGGCCACCAGGCGCTCGATGGCGCGCTGAGCAAAAGCCGCGGCATCGGGGCTGCGACCATGGGCACCGGTCAGGCGGGCCCAAAAGAACATACCGCCTTGGGGCTGGTTGAATTCAATCGCGTCGCCGAGTTCACGGCGCAGGCCGTCGGCCATCACCTGGGCACGGGCCGCATAGGTTCTGCGCACCCCGTCCAGCGTGGCATCGAGCCGGTTCAGCGTGAGGTAATGGGCGGCAATGGCTTGCGTCAGGTTGCTGGTGTGGGCGTCGCTGAACTGCTTGCACATGGTGGCCCGCGCCAGCAATTCGGGCGGCGCGATCAGCCAACCCACGCGCAGGCCAGGCGACAAAATCTTGCTGAAACTGCCGCAGTGCACCAGCCAGTCACGGCTGCCCGGCACCTGGGGCGACAGCGCCAGCAGGCTGGGCGGCGGCGGCTCGTCAAAATACAACTCGCCGTAGGGGTCGTCCTCCACCACCACGGTGCCCGTGCGTGCGGCAAGCTCCAATATTCGCAGCCGGCGGGCCAGGCTCAGGGTGGCGCCGCTGGGGTTGCCAAAGGTCGGGATCAGGTACACCAGCTTCGGCCTGTGCTGCTCAATCAGCTGCGCCAGCCGGTCGACGTCCACCCCTTCTGCGTCGACTGGCGCGCCGATGATGTGCGCGCCGTACAGCCGGAAGCACTGAATGGTGGCCAAAAAGGTGGGGGCTTCGACGATCACCGTGTCACCGGGCGAGATCAGGGTCTTGCCGATCAGGTCCAGGGCCTGCTGGCTGCCGGTGGTGACGATCAGGCCATCGGGCGCCACCTGTGCGTTGGCCGCACTCCCCACGCCCCCCTTGGCCGCCATGAAGGCGCTGATGCCCGCGCGCAGCGGGCCGTAGCCCTCGGTGGCGCCGTACTGCAGCACCGGCCCGGGCGATGCAGCCAACACCGCCTGGCTGGCCTCGCGAATGCCGTCCACATCGAACAACGCCGGGTCTGGAAAACCGCCGGCAAAGCTGATGATGCCAGGCTTGCCCAGCAGTTTGAACAGTTCACGGATGGCGGAGGTTTCGATGGCGTCCAAGCGCTGGGCGAATTGCATGGCGGGGTCAGTGCTGAGTTGGGGTGACGTGAAGGCGATGCACGAAAAGTGCGAGTGTGGGCAGATTATGATTCACCGCCGAGCACCGACCCACCGAACCAGCCTGTTGCATGACCCCAGCCGCCATTGAGCGCTTCTTTGCCACATTGAAGGCGGCCAACCCGCTGCCGGTGACCGAGCTGGAGTACAGCTCGGTGTTTGAACTGCTGGCTGCCGTGCTGTTGTCTGCCCAGGCTACCGACGTGGGCGTGAACAAGGCCACACGTCGGCTATTCCCGGTGGCCAACACGCCGCAGCAGCTGCTGGCGCTGGGCCAAAACGGGCTGGAGGCACACATCAAAACCATTGGTCTGTTTCGCAGCAAGGCCCGGCATTTGCTGCAAACCTGCCAGATGCTGGTGGAGCGCCATGGCGGTGAGGTGCCGCGCACGCGCGAGGCGCTGGAAGCCCTGCCGGGCGTGGGCCGCAAGACCGCCAATGTGGTGCTCAACGTGGCTTTTGGCGAGCCCACCATGGCGGTGGACACGCATCTGTTTCGCCTGGGGAACCGTACCGGCCTGGCGCCTGGCAAAACGCCGCTGGCGGTGGAGCTCAAACTGCTCAAGCGCGTGCCCAAGGCCTACCTGGTAGATGCGCATCACTGGCTGATCTTGCACGGCCGTTATGTTTGCCAGGCGCGCACGCCGCAATGTTGGCAGTGTGCGGTGAGCGATTGCTGCGACTACAAGGCCAAGAACCGGGTGGACGCGGGTGGAGGCACTAGGCCTGCGTGACCAGGGCAGCGCTCGTCGGTTCCTGGGCCAGCTTGAAAAAACTCACCGTCTGAACCAGATCCTGCGCCTGTGCCTTCAGGCTGGAGGCGGCAGCGGCCATCTCTTCGACCAGGGCTGCATTTTGTTGCGTGGCCTGGTCCAGGTTGATCACGGCTTCACCCACCTGCGAGACGCCCAGGCTTTGTTCGGAGCTGGCGGCACTGATGTCGCCCATGATGTCAGTCACACCGCGAATGCTGTCGACCAACTTGTTCATGGTGGTGCCGGCTTGGTCCACCAGCCGGCTGCCCTGGTCAGCGCGGCCAACACTGTCCTGAATCAGAGTCTTGATTTCCTTGGCGGCCTCCGCGCTGCGACCTGCCAGGCTACGCACCTCAGCGGCCACCACGGCAAAACCACGGCCCTGCTCGCCGGCCCGGGCCGCCTCCACCGCTGCATTCAGCGCAAGAATATTGGTCTGGAAGGCAATGCCGTCGATCACGCTGATGATGTCGGCGATGCGCTTGCTCGAGTGGTTGATGCCCTTCATGGTTTCAACCACCTGGGCCACCACCTCACCCCCCTGAATGGCGGCCAAGCTTGCCGTCTGGGCGAGCTGGTTGGCCAGTTTGGCATGGTCGGCGTTTTGACGCACGGTAACGCCCAGTTGCTCCATCGACGCCGCCGTTTGCTGCAAGGCGCTGGCCTGGCTCTCGGTGCGCGCCGACAGGTCGTGGTTGCCCTGGGCAATCTCGGAACTGGCTGTGGCCACGCCTTCCGACCCCTGCCTGACCTGGGCGACAACACGAACCAGGTTGGCTTGCATTTCCTGCAAAGCAATCAGCAACTGGGAGGTTTCGCTATGACCCTGCGCCGTCAGGTTCGCCCTGAGGTCGCCGGCAGCCACCACCTTGGCAAGGGCCACGGCCTCTTGCAGGGGTGCGACGATGCTGCGCATGATCAGCAGCGCAACCAAGACGCAGACGCCAATGGTCAGGAGCAGCACCGAAACCAGGATGGTTGTCGCCGACCCGATCCGCTCCCTGGCATCCGTCTCGCTGCCCTCGGCCCGCTTGACCGACAGCGCGACAACCTTGTCAATGGCCGCCCGGTGCAATTGGTACAAGGTGTCGAGCTTGGCCGCTGCCGCTTGGGTGGCTTGCTCATCGTCCTTTTGAACCGCCGGAATGAATTCGTCAAACAGGACCTGAAAAAACGCCATGGCAGGTTCATGGGCCTGCTTCAGAAATAAATCGACCAGTTCGGGCTCAAGCTGCTGCTTGGACCAAAAGGTATGGCGTTCGTCATAGTCCTTCTTGAGCTCGTTCAGGCGCTCAATGAATTTGTCCCGCTGCGCCTTGTTCTTGGTCCGCTCCAGTTGGAGGCTGACCAGATAGGTCTCAATGATGTACTCGGGCGGGGGCAGGATATCGGCGATCAGGTCCTTGCTCTGCACAATTCGCTCGTACAGCGGGCCGTTGACCTTGACGACATTGATGGTTCGGAACGACCAGGCGCCATACAGGCCCAGCCCGATCACGAACAAGCCTAGCAAGAACAGGAAACGTGTCCTGATTTTCAAGTCGCTGATGCGCAAGGTGCTTGCTCCAATTTGCTCGCCGCGTTGTCGCAGCGATTAACGCCTGTCGGCTATAAAGAGCCCATTCTAAGTCGGTGGCCTTGCCACAGCGTTCACCGGTCCGCTGGCGTCCAGCGGCCTGCCGTCAATCGGTTCCGGACTCAAGGGTTAGGCAGTACCTGCCACTCGCCAAACCCCGGCCCCTGTTGGGGCCACTGGTCGGCCCGCTGCAGTTGCCGCACCCCTTGATGCAGCAGGCTGGCGGCGCGGATCACGCCGGCGTGGGTGATCCAGGTCGCGTCCTGGCCGGCCTGCCAGGTGGCGTCCCAGGCCAGCGCCACGCGCTGCATCACCTCGGACACGCTTTCACGACCGCCAAAGCGGTGGTGGGCAAAGTCGGTCACCCAGGCGTCCAGCGCGCTTTGCGGAATGCTGCTCCAGCCTTGGCCCTCCCAGTGGCCAAAATCCATCTCGGCCAGCCTCGCATCAGTCTTGCAGGTCAAATCGGGCCTTAGCCCTTGCAGCGCTTGGGCCAGCTGCTCACATCTTTGTAGCGGTGACACCCGCAACGACAAGCCATGTGGCAATTCAGCTGCCAAGGCCTGTGCAGCACTCAGGGTGGCAGACGCGTCGGCGGCCACGTCCGTGGCGCCGTAGCAGATGCCCGGTGGCAGCAGCACCTGGGCGTGGCGCACCAGCCAGAGTTTCATGCGACTACAGGGCCAAGGCCAGACCGAGGTAGAAAGCGATCTCGCACACCTGCTGGGTGGTGCCCAGGCAGTCCCCGGTAAAGCCTTGCAGGCGACGCCAAAACCAGCGCCCCAGCACGGCACAGGCCAGCCCAGAGGCCAGCAGTGCCCTGGCCAGCGGCGCGGCCAAACCTTGCGCCACCTCGTTAAATACTACAAATTCCATAGCATCCGACCCATACATGGCAAGGGCTAGAGCACCAAAACACCATATCAATGCCGTCAACAAGCCGGCACCACTGATCTGGTCGGCCAGCGGCTTGGATTTGGAGCCCGCCACATCGCCCACGTGCGGCATCAGCCGGATCAGCACCAGCGGCCAGGTGCGCGACACCACATGGCCCAGAAACAGCGCCACACACATCAATTCCGGGCTCAGGCTGCCCAGCAACGCGAGCAGGGCCACCTTGACCAGCAAGGCCAGACCCACGGCAATCGCGCCAAAAGCGCCGACGCGCGAGTCTTTCATGATGATCAGCGCGCGCTCCCGGTCCAGGCTGCCGCCCAGGCCATCGGCCACATCGGCCAGGCCGTCCTCATGGAACGCCCCGGTCAGCAGCACGCCCGCTGCGGTGCCCAAGGCGGCCACCACCAGCGGGGTCATCACGCTGTCGGGCAAAAATGCCAAAAGCAGCCAACTTAAACCGGCCAGCAAACCGCCCACCAGCCAGCCCACGCCGGGAAAATGGCCAGCGCTGGCGCGCAGCATGTCCGGGCTGAAACCCACCCAGTCCGCCAGCCGGCCGGTGACCGGGATGCGCGTGAAGAACTGCAGCGACAGCAGGTAATGCCGGACAAAGCGGGTCAAGAACATCATGGCGTGGCGTTCTGCAAGGCATGGGCGTCGGCAGCAGACTTTTCCGAGACGCCAGCCGACTCAAAACTGGCCATTTCGCGCAGGATGGCGCAAGCCGAGGCCAACAATGGCCAGGCCAGGGCGGCGCCCGAGCCCTCGCCCAAGCGCAGCCCCAAGTCCAGCAGGGCCTGTACGCCCAGGTGCTGCAGCATGAACTCGTGGCCGCGCTCGCCTGAGCGGTGGGCAAACACGCAGCGCTGCAGCACCAAGGGCTGCAAGGCATGGGCCACCAGCACCGCAGCGCTGGCAATGAAGCCATCGACCAGCACCACCCGCCGCTCATGCGCTGCCTGCAGCACCGCGCCGACCATGGTGGCAATCTCAAAGCCCCCCAGTGCGGCCAACGCCTGCAGCGGCGCTTGGGCATCGGCATGGTGGGCCAGCACTTCGCGCAGCACCGCCGTCTTGCGCTGCACCGCGGCCGCGTCCAGCCCGGTGCCGGCGCCGGTGCACTGGGCAATGTCCAAGCCGGCCAGCCGTGCCAGCAGCAGCGAGGCGGCTGAGGTATTGCCGATGCCCATCTCACCCAACAACAGCACATTGCCCGGCAGACCCTGCACCAGCGCCACGCCATGCGCCAGCGCCTGCACACACTGCGCCTCGGTCATGGCCGGCTGTTGCGACGAATCAGCAGTGCCCTGCTCCGCGCCTGTCGCCTTGCGCACCTGCAGGCCGGGCCGCGTGGCACCGGCCGGCAGCCCGGCCAGAAAGTCGTGCTTCACGCCGCAGTCCACCACCGTCAGCGCAATGCCGTGCTGGCGCGCCAGCACGCTCACCGCTGCGCCACCGGCCAGAAAGTTTTCCACCATCTGCCAGCTCACGTCGCTCGGAAAGGCCGA
>JBAXMQ010000079.1:0-15054 GCA_037134215.1 Betaproteobacteria bacterium | reverse complement strand
CTGGATGCCTTTGTCAATTCAGACTTCGGCCTGGGTGGCACCAACAACAAGGGTGTGATTCTGGGTGTGAACTACGGGCTCTTCCCGAACACTGTCTTTTCAGCGCGTTGGATGTCTGCCAATCAGATCGACTCTTTTGCACCCGGGTCAGCCGCGCCCGCCCGCCTGTCGGCTGACACCCTGCAGCTTGAGATCAGCGCCCGCTTTTGACAGGATACCGAGATGAACATTTGGCGAAGCGCTACTTTTTTGCTTCTGCTTGTGGGTTGGGCTTGTTCCGTAGCCGCAGCCGGCGCAGATGACAAAAAAATGCTCAAAGCGCAGCAAGACCAGATCCAGAAGCTCCAGCAGGCCAAGCAATCGCTGGAGAAGGACAGTGCACAGTCACTGGCCGACAAACAGGATATGGAGCGTCAGTTGCGTAACGTCAAGGCCGACTTGTTGAAAGCGCGTGGCCAAGGGCGCCAGCTTGAAGCCATGCAGTCAGAACTGCAGGTCTTCACGACAGAAAAGCTGGCCATGTCCAAGCGCCTGGAGGACGTCCAGAAGGAGCTGAGTGACGTCAAAGCTGCCGCTCAGGAGGAGTCCAGACGTTGGATGGCAGAGCAGCTCGTCTGGCGCAATGAAGCGCAATCAGCCCAGCAGACAGCGGCCCGAAACAAGGAGAACCTGACCAAGGCGGATGGCGAATTGGCGGCGGGAAGGACTGCTTTACAGCAATGCGAGAACCAGAACGCCGGTTTGTACAAGCTGAACACGGACCTGCTGGCCCGGTACGAGGCAGCCATCAGCCGCCGTGGTCCATTGAACATGGAAGTTTTCACCCAAATCAACCGAGTGAAACAAGAAAATGACATCACTGACTACCAGGACCGCCTGACAGACCTGAAGGCACCAATGCCCAAAAAGCCATAAATCTGAAACACTAAACACATACTATGGATCAGCGACAGCGAAGTTTGATGTTGTTGTGTACCGGTCCATTACCATGCCTCTTCCCGTCTTTAACAAGCCACGGTCTCATGCCGGCTTTACCCTGCTGGAGTTGCTGGTCGTACTGGTGATCATCGGGCTGCTGGCGTCCTATGTCGGGCCCAAATACTTTGCGCAGATCGGCAAGTCTGAGGTCACGGTGGCACGGGCGCAAATTGATTCCCTCGCCAAGGCTGTCGAGACCTTTCGTCTGGATGTCGGGCGCTACCCGAGCGCTGAGGAGGGTTTGGGTGCGCTCTCAACGCGCCCTGACAATGCTTCTGGGTGGAATGGTCCGTACCTCAAAAAGGCCGTTCCACTGGATCCATGGCAGCGACCCTTCGTTTATGTGTTGACCGCACCCAGCGGTGACTTTTCCATCATCTCGTATGGCAAAGATGGCAAGCCGGGTGGCACCGGGGACAACGCCGACCTGAGTAATTAAGGCGTGAACGGCCATGAAGTTCCTGGTGCGCGCCCTTTCTGCCGATAACGTCATCACGACACTGGTCATCGAATCGACTGACCAGGAAGGCGCGCGACAACAGGTGGAGCAGCTCGGGCTGTTCATCGCGTCCATGTCCGTACAGGGCGACGCAGTCGGCCGGCTTTTGTCGTTTCGAAGCTCTGGCAAGAGTGACCTGTCTCTGGTGCTTTTTTGCCAAGAGCTGTTGGCCTTGCTGCAGGCTGGTCTGAGTATCGTTGAGGCCCTTGAGGCACTGCAGGACAAGGAAATGAGGCCCTCCGCGCGTCCCATTTATGAACGTTTGTTGACAGCGCTGCGCGACGGCAAGCGATTTTCGGTTGCGCTGGGAGAGCAAGCCCATCTGTTTCCACCCCTGTTCCGGGGCATGGTCCGTGCAGCAGAAGGCACGAGTGACCTGCCCGGGTCCTTGCAGCGGTTCATCGATTACCAACAGCGGATTGATGCCGTACGGGGGAAGTTGACCAGTGCGGCCATTTACCCAGCTATTTTGACGGCGGTTGGCGCCATGGTCACGATTTTTCTGGTGGCCTATGTGGTGCCCAGGTTTGCCGAGGTGTACAAGGGCGCTGGCCGAGATCTGCCGTGGATGTCGGCACTTTTGTTGAGCTGGGGAGAGTTCGCGTCGCAGCATGTTCAGTCACTCTTGGTAGCACTGGTCTTGGGCTTGCTTCTGGCCATGGCTGCTTGGCGTCAATTTGGCGCCACGCTGGGTTGGACCGGCTTGCTGGGTCGATTGCCGGGGCTTGGCGAGCGGGTGCGCATTTACGAGTTGTCGCGTTTTTACCTGACGCTTGGCATGTTGCTTGAAGGCGGCATTGCGCTGCTGCCATCCATGGAGATCGTTGGCGACGTCGTCTCGCCCTCAGTGCGCGAGCGACTCACCAAGGCCAGTAGCTTGATCGAGTCTGGGATGCCTTTGTCCGAAGCTTTTCTTGTCAACGGATTGACGACATCCATCTCACAGCGTCTGTTGGCGGTCGGCGAGCGTTCAGGCAATATGGGGGCCATGCTGAGCAAGTCCGCAGCGTTTTACGACGCGGACATCAGTCGCTGGGTGGATCGATTCATGCGAAGCTTTGAGCCGCTACTCATGGCCGCCATCGGTATTGTGGTCGGCGTCATCGTTGTGCTGCTGTACATGCCCATCTTTGATCTGGCGGGGAGTCTGTGATGGGCGCTGCTGATAGCGACGCTGTCTCGCCGCCAGCCGTGTTCCTGCCCGACTTGCGCACATTGCATGCGGCCCGTGCGTTGGCAGACAAGTCGGATCGCAACTTGATGAGCGCATTGGTAGAGCTCACCCGCGCCGAGCCACGTGCACTGGTCCACGCGATGGCGGCAAGGTTGGACCTGTTGGTGATCGAAACGGCCGGGATGCTGGCCTGTGTGCCGGTTTTTGAGTCAGTGCCCTTGCACAAGGCCATGAAGAGACACAGTGTCTTGTTGCGGGACGCATCGGGACTTTTGTTTGGGGTGGTCGCAGACCCCTTCGACCTGGACTTGCAGACTTGGTTGGAGAGCTGCGCCGGTCGGCAGTTGCCGCTCAGACTGGCCCTGCAGGAAGACATTGACGCCTGTCTGAGCAAGTTTGAGGAAAGTACACTGGCCAGCGAGGGCTTGGGCAACAAAGACACGGCTCCGGAGACGGATTCAAGAGCCGGCTCTGTTCTGTCTCTGGTTGCTCTCAACGAGTCCAGCAGCCCCGCTGTCAAGCTGGTCAACTCCTTGCTTTATGACGCACTCAAGGCGGGTGCCTCGGACATCCATATCGAATCCACACCATCAGGATTTTCCGTGAAATTCCGGATTGACGGTGTGCTGGACCATGCCCTGACCGTGGGTGGCGTCGAGACAGCCGAGCACGTGGTGTCACGCCTCAAGGTACTGGCAGAGCTGGACATCTCCGAGCGTCGCATTCCGCAGGACGGCAGCTTCATGGTCAAGTCGGGTGTGCGCGACATCGACCTTCGCCTGTCGATCATGCCCAGCATTCACGGTGAGGATGCCGTGATCCGTGTGCTCGACAAACGCGCCATGGTGGAGGCCTATGGCGCCTTGACGCTCGATGCACTGGGTTTTGATGCGAACTCGCTGGCTGCACTGCGTCGTATGGCGCGTGAGCCTTACGGCATGTTGCTGGTGACGGGCCCCACAGGCTCCGGCAAGACCACAACACTGTATGGCGCCCTGACCGAGATCCACGACGGCCGCTCGAAAATCATCACGATTGAAGACCCCGTTGAATACCAGTTGCCCGGCATTTTGCAAATTCCGGTTAATGAAAAAAAAGGCCTGACCTTTGCAAGAGGGCTCAGGTCAATCCTGCGCCATGATCCGGACAAGATCATGGTGGGCGAAATCCGCGACCATGAGACAGCCGAGATCGCCGTGCAGTCGGCCTTAACGGGCCATCTGGTGTTGACCACGGTGCATGCCAACAATGTGTTTGATGCCTTGGGACGTTTTACGCATCTTGGCATTGACCCGTACTCTTTTGTCTCCGCTTTGAATGGCATTTGGGCGCAGCGCTTGGTTCGTATCAACTGTCCGCACTGCTCAATACCCTACAAACCCAGCGAGGAAGAGAAGCAAATCTTTCAATTGGAGAGTGTGCCATCAGAAGGTCATGTTCTGATGGTCGGGCAGGGTTGCGGAGACTGTCGGGGCACCGGCTACAAGGGGCGGCGGGCGGTGGCTGAAGTCCTCATACTCACCGACGACATCCGTGAATTGATTGTCGACAAGGCGCCCTTGCGTCAGGTTAAGGCCTTGGCAAGGCAACAGGGTACTCGCACGCTGCGCGAATCGGCGTTCGCTTTGGCCCGCCGTGGCGAGACGACATTGGCCGAGGTCAACCGGGTCACGCTCCATGCTTGAACGTCTGACGCATTCACTGCACATTCTCCTGGGGGAACGTCGGATTGTCTTGGTGCGGCGCAAGAGGTGGTTGAAAGTTGGTGTGCAAGTGCTGGCGGATGTTTCATTGGACCCAGGTCAGACAGGCGATGCCAGCCTGCTGGGTCTCCTCGACCAGATGTTGGCGGACATCAGCCCCTTTGGCGAGCCTGCCTATGTGGCCTTGGCGGATGGCCACATGCGGACCTGGCGTGTCCATACGCCACCCGGTGCGAGCACCTGGTCGGACTGCGAGGCGGCGATCGCCATGCGTTTCAAGCGGGTATTTGACGAGGCCCCAGACGCGTGGCTAATGAGCCCTGTGCAGTCGCTCGACACGCCCTTCATGGCGTCCGGCGTCAGACGCAGGCTGGTGTCCGAGTTGGACGTGATGTTGCGGCGGCGGCGGCTTAGCCTGGCGTCTGTCAAGCCGGAGTTTGCCCTGCTGTGGAACCATTGGTACCCGGCTTTGGGTGCCCACACTTGGTTCGCGATTTGTCGTCGCGGCAGCCTGTCCCTGGGGATTGTCGATGGCGAGTGTTTGCAGGCCCTGAGATCCTTTGAGCTGAATGGGGCAGAACAGGAGGCCGCGGGCTGGTTGGCCAAGGTGCTTGCCCTGGAGGCCGACAAGATGAATTTGCCGCAGCCGAAAGCCCTTGCCGTGTGCGGCGAGCGACACCCCGCATGGTCTGATGGCGCCGGGCCCATCGTTTGCCGTTGGTTGGGCCCGCAGGCCAGTGCCTTGGCTCTGCTGGGTATCCCCTCATGAGTCGCTTGCACATGGAGTTCGGACCGTCGAACCCGGCGACATTGGCCTGGCGGCTGACACCGATTGCTTGGCCTTTTCTGATTGGCGGGCTTATTTTTGCAGCGGTCGCTGGCTGGCGACTCTGGGCGATACAGCAGGAAACCCAAGCAGCCAGGCAGTTGGTCGTGAATGCGGAGATCAAAGCCCGGGCCTATGCTGCCAGCGCGCAACGCAACACAGAGCCACCTGTTTCACCGACGCAGGCCGCGTTGGTGAATGCCGCTGTTCAGCAACTCAATGTACCTTGGGGTGAACTGCTGGATGGGCTGGAGGCTGCAGGCAGCAAGAAGGTGGCCCTGCTAGAGGTGAGGGTCGAACCCCAAGCCAAACGCCTTTTGGGCACGGCTGAGGTCTTGGGCTACCCGGAAATATTTGCCTACCTGCAACGCTTGAAAAAAGAAGCGATCTTCACCAGTGTTGTCCTCAGCGCACACCAGATCAATGAGAACGACAAACAAAAGCCGTACCGCTTTGAGTTCACCCTCGTTTGGAAAGACACGCCATGAACTGGCGCTTTATCGGACGGGCCCGGCTCGGCCTTGAGCTGTCCCTCAGACGCCTGAATCCGTGGATGCTTGCCGTCGGCCTGGTTTGGCTGGTCGGCGCCGCTCTGTTCCTTGCTGTTCTTACGATGCGTCAGGGGCCGTCTGATCAGGTCAATGGTCGCCCTTCGCCGTCTGACATGTCCCCCGTAGAGGGTACCAACCCGTCCCACGTGGTTGCAGGACCTTCCGCTGCCAGAAACCTTGAGCGCTTCATGAGCACCCTGGGAGACCCGCAGCACTCGGAGCAACAGATTCAAAGTTTGTTCGCCATTGCCAAAGGGCTTCAGTTGACCTTGCCGCAAGGCAGCTACCGTTTCAACTGCGATTCGGGCAACGAGGTGTGTCGGTACCGCATCGAGTTGCCGGTCCGGGGCAGCTATGTCCGTATCAGGAGCTTTTTGGACGAGTTGCTGATGGCCATCCCTTTTGCTTCAATCGACGATCTGACCTTCAAACGTGAGGCGATCACCGATGAGGACATTGATGTCAGGGTGAGCTTGAGCCTCTACACCCGAAACAACTTGAACTTGGCAACAGGGCCAAAGGAGAGCCAGCGATGACGCGCCGCCACGGGGTACTTTTGGTCTTGGTGCTGATGTCTGTCTGGCTTGCCGGTTCCGGCTTCTTTGAGGAAGGCGATGACCTGCGCAGCGACGCGCAGCGGTCCCGCCCAACCACCGTTGCGCGGCAGAAAAATGAACCAAGCCAGCCATCGCTACCTGCGCAGATTCTGGCCTTGCGTGAGCGGTCCGCTTATCGGGTAGACCCGGCTCGTAGCGAGCGGGAAGCGTCCATATTCGGTGCTGCCAATCTCGCACCTGCAGCCCCCAAGCCTCAGGCCGCAGCACCCGCACAGGCACCCCAGGCGCCGCCCTTGCCTTATCAGTATGTCGGCAAAAAGGCAGAGGATGGTCAATGGGAGGTCTACCTGACACTGAATGACGAGTTGCGAATCGCCCGACTCAACACTGTGATCGATGGCAAATACCGCGTTGACAGTTTGTCGCCGGTTGCGATGGGCCTCACCTACCTGCCTCTGAATCAGGCTCAGACTTTGAGCTTAGGAGCCTCCAATTGACGCATCCAGAATTTAATGTTGACGCGGTCGTCGCCACTTGCCATCGCATGCTCAGATGGGCTTGGCTGGGAAGCCTGCCCTTGTTGCTTTTAGCCTGTGCGGCACCCATGGTGCCCAAAGAGCCTGCTGTCGAACTCGCCCGCGACGATACGGGTGCAGCTTTGGCCAACCTCAGGGACCGTGCCAATGCCAACCCGCGCTCAACGGAGCACCAAAAAGCCTATCTACAAGCCCGCGAGGCCAGCACAGCGGCTTGGCTGGCGCAGGCGGAACGGCTACAAGCCGAGGGCCGAGCCAACGACGCAGCCGCGCTGTACCGCCGCGTACTGGCTGTTCACCCGGGGCATGACTTGGCGCTGCGGGGCCTGCGCCAGATGGAGCGGCAGGCCCTGGCAAAAACCTTGATCGAAGAGGCGCGACGGGGGCTGCTTCAGCGCGATTGGGGGCAGGCCCGCAGTGACTTGGACGCTGCCTTGCGCGCCGACCCAGGCAGCGCCGAAGGCCTGGCGCTGCAGATTGAGCTTGCTCGTCAATCAGCACAGCCCAAGGCGGAAGCCAGACTCTCGGAAGCCTACCGAAAGCTCATTTCGCTCGAGTTCAGGGATGTGCCTTTGCGTCAGATCTTCGAGATTATTTCCAAGACTTCAGGTCTTAACTTTGTGTTCGACAAGGATGTCAAGCTGGATCAGAAAGCGTCCATCTTCCTGAAAGACAGCACGGTGGAGGATGCCTTGTATTTTCTGCTGCTGTCCAACCAAATCGAGCAGCAGGCGATGAATGCCAACACGGTGCTGATCTACCCTGGAACAGTGGCCAAGCTCAAGGAGTACCAGGAACTCAGCGTCCGCACCTTTCAGTTGGTCAACACAGATGTCAAGGCGGTGGCTGCGAACATCAAGGCCTTGCTCAAAGGCCGAGACGTCGTGGCCGACGACAAGTTGAACATGCTGATTGCGCGTGACACGCCAGACGCTTTGCGGGTGATTGAAAAGTTGGTGGCCCTGCATGATGTGGCGGAACCCGAGGTGATGCTTGAAGTTGAAATTCTGGAGGTCTCACGCACCAAATTGTCAGAGCTTGGCGTGCGATGGCCAGACAGTTTGTCACTGACGCCATTGGCTTCAAACGCAGCTGTAGGACTGACCTTGCAGGACCTGCGTGACCTCAACAGCACAACGATCGGTGCGTCGCTGGGCGGCATCAAATTGAATTTGAAAAGCGAAAATACCGGCGTCAATATTCTGGCCAATCCGAAGATCAGGGTGACAAATCGGGAGAAGGCCAAAGTTCTGATTGGCGACCGTGTCCCGGTCGTGACCGTTACCACCTCGCCGACGGGCGGTTATGCCGAGAGCGTCAGCTACCTCGATGTCGGACTCAAGCTCGACGTGGAGCCTGTCATCTACCGCGGTAATGACATCGTCATCAAGATTGCTTTGGAAGTCAGCAACCTGGTGGATACCAAGGTGACCAAGGCCGGTGGCGTTGCCTACACCCTGGGAACCCGCAATGCCAACACCACGCTCCGGCTGCGCGATGGAGAAAACCAGATACTGGCAGGCTTGATCAACGACGAAGACCGCAAGTCTGCCAATAAGTTGCCGGGGCTTGGTGATTTGCCCGCGGTCGGGCGCCTGTTTGGCAGTGGTGTGGATGACGGCAAGAAGTCCGAGATCATGTTGTCGATCACCCCCCGTTTGATCCGCAATGTGTATCGACCTGACGCCGGGATGCTGGAGTTCAGCAGCGGCACGGAAGGCAGCTTGCGTGAGCGTCCCCCAGCCAATGTGAGCAAGCCGGCTGTGGCTCCGGTCGTGACTGTCACGCCGGCGGCGGCTATGGCTGGCAAGAGTAACCAAATTCTGATCGCCGAGTAGGTGCCATGCGTTCCAAGCAAAGCCTTGGCTTCACGCTCATAGAACTATTGGTCTCCCTGGCCATCCTGTCGGTGCTCGGGCTCATGACGGTCCCTGTTGTGGAAGTGATGGCACAGCGAACCAAGGAGCAGGATTTACGTCGTGCACTGCGTGACATACGCGACGCCATTGACGCTTATAAACGCGCAACTGAGGACGGTAGCGTTGAATGGCGCACAGGCACCTCCGGTTACCCGCCCAGTCTCGACATTCTGGTCAGTGGTGCGCCGAGCCGTGCCGACCCCAAAGGCCGAAAAGTTTATTTTCTGAGGCGTTTGCCGCCCGATCCTTTGGGCGATAAGCGTGACTTGGAGGCCTCAGCCACCTGGGGAAAGCGAAGTTTCGACAGCGAAGCCACCGCGCCAAGAGAGGGTGACGATGTGTACGATGTCTATTCGCTGTCAGACAAGACTGGCCTGAACGGCGTGCCGTACCGCTTATGGTGAAGCGCGACAATACCTCTGGCGCCACCGGCGTGGCCAATGCGGTCGGGACCTGCACTGCGCGCCGTCGAGGATTCACCTTGATCGAGCTTCTGGTCGTGCTGGCCATCGTCGCCATGTTGCTGAGCCTGGCAGCGCCTCGCTATTTCAAGAGCGTCGATCACGCCAAGCACACACTGTTGGTGGACAACCTGCGCCAGACGCGAGAGATCATCGACAAGTTTTACAGCGATACGGGGCGATACCCTGAGTCGCTCGACGAATTGGTTGACAAAGCTTATCTCAAATCAGCGCCTGTTGATCCCGTAACGGGCAGCGCCACGACCTGGATTTTGGTCAGCCCCCGAGTCGGACTGCCTGGCAAGGTGTTCAATATCCGAAGTGGTGCCCCTGGCGCCGACCGGTTTGGCCGACCTTTGGGCGATCTGTGATGTCCAAACCCAGGGTTGGTTCCATGACTCGCCAGTCAGGTTACACCTACCTGGGCCTGTTGTTTTTGCTCGCTGTGATAGCCGCTGTCAACGCCGCTTCGCTGCGCATTGGAACGACGATTCATCGCAGCGTGGCGGAGCAGGAATTGCTGGACAAGGGCTTGGCATTCACACGGGCGTTTGAAAGCTATGCCCGAGCCACACCTGCCGGCGGAAACCCGTACCCGGTTGAACTGCAGGACCTACTGCGGGATCCACGTTACCCAGACAAATTGGTCAGACACCTCAGGCGCATCGAAGTGGACCCGATGACGGGGCGAGCCGTTTGGGGCGTCAAGCGGCACCTCAACAAACCCGGGATTGTCGGTATCCACAGCCTGTCAGATCAAGCCAGCCTTCGTCGGGATTTACAAGCCCCGTTCAGGGACTTCAATGATGAAACTTATTACCGAGACTGGGTGTTTGTCGGCGGCTTGGGTGAAGAGGGCGTTCACTAGCTTTCAACGAGAGGGCTGAGCTGCGGCGCGTAACCTCTGCAAATTGCGCTGGCCCCATTCGTTGCCGCGTGCCGCCGACTTTTGGTACCACTCAATGGCCAATGTCAAGTCCCGGTTGACACCATCCCCATTTTCATACATGGCGCCCAGGTTGTTCTGGGCACTTGTCAAACCTTGATCAGCGGCTTTTCGATACAGTTCTGCTGCGGCCTGCACATCTTTGGCCACACCTTGACCCGCCGCGTACATCGAGCCTAGATTGAACTGGGCCTCTGCGAGCCCTTGATCCGCAGCCTTTTTGTACCAGAAGAACTCCTTGGTTTGGTCCATGGCGACACCTCTGCCGGCGCCGAACAGCACCGCCAGATTGAATTGCGCTTGTGCGTTGCCATTCAGGGCTGCTTTCTCAAACCACTCGGCGGCACGGGTATCGTTGGCTTCAAGCCCCCGGCCAAGCTGATAACGCGTTGCAATGATGTTCTGGGAAACGGCATGCCCTTGTGTTGCAGCGGCCTCGTACCATTTAGAGGCGAGGGCCTCATTCAGTTTTGACGCCCCCGGCCTTGAAAGCAATCTTCCCAAACTGATCTGAGCACCGAGGTCCCCGCTTTCGGCGGCTTTGGTGTACCAGAGTATGGCCTTGGCGTCGTCTCTGGCCTGTCCGGTTCCAGACGCAAGCCGCCTGCCCAGATTGACCTGAGCCTCGACCAAACCCTGCTCCGCCGCTTTGGTGAGCCACGCTAACGCAGAGGCCTCATCAGCGGCGACCCCTTCACCCCGACCATACAGCAAGGCCACATTGTTTTGGGCAGGCGCGTAACCGGCCTCTGCTGACTTGAGGAACCACCTGAAGGCCTGACCAGCGTCTTGGGGCACCCCTTTGCCACCCTGGTACATCAACGCCAAGTTGTACTGACTCACACGGTGACCTTGAGCCGCCAGGGGTTGCCAGTGCTTCAAGGCATCAAGAAAATTGCCCGCCTGCGCAGCGACAAGACCTTCATCAAAGCCTGCGTGGACCGCCAATGAGAGCCAAGTGCCCAACGCAGCCACGCACACCTTGCGGGCCAAGCTTCGCCAAATGGGTTGTTTCATTATTATGAATTTACCCTTGATAGGCGACAAAAATGTGTCAGCGATTCAAGCTTGGCCCAACGGTTACCAGGCCAGCCCATGGCATGCCATCCCACCGGCGATCAAGGCGGGCGGATTGTAAAAAAACTCTCACAATTGGACACTACCATGCAGGCTCTTCTCGGTCCGGTGCCCGTCCTGTCTCCTGACGTGCCTTGCGGTTTTCATCACTTTCCATACCCAGACCCTCATGATTTCCGCAAACAATCTCCCCGCTGCCCGTCCTGACGCTCCGTCGGGCGCGCGCCTCACCGGCAAGCCAACTGCTCCTGCACTGAATGGTTCAGCGGCCGCGCTGCCGCTGAGCGATAGCGTGCCTCAGACCCCTCTGGGCAAGCGATCGTCGGCGCGTGGCACCAAGGCGGCGACGGACCCTGTGCAAGAGGACGACACACTTGAAGGCCTCGGGCAGGCGCCAGAAGTTTTGCACAGAGAGGGTGATCTCCAACTGGCCCAGTTGGTTTGGCCTGGCAAACTGGTCACAGAGGACAAGACGGCGGTTCAGAACCAAGACGCCAATGGCGACAGAAGCATCTCACTGTGGGGCAAGGAGGATGAGGCCTCGGCGGCGCCGAAGACCAGCATGTTCAACGGCTTTTATGCGCTCGCCGCAGGCGGCTTGGCATTGGGCGCGGGTATCGGTCGGTCAGGTGGCAACTCTGGCTCGGTGGGTGATTTGCCTGCGCCCGTGGTTCAGCAGTTTCGGATCAGAGTGCAGGATGGTCCCGTCAAAGGGGCGACGGTTTTCATCGATGCCAACAAGAATGGCAAGTTCGACCAAGGTGAGACTCAAGTCGGCATCACTGACGCGAACGGCGATGTTGTCCTGACGGCGGCGTTGCCTGCGGGCACTGTGGTGACCGCTATTGGCGGCACCAACGCGCCTGCTGCGGGCGAGCTAGTGGGCCTGCCGAACACCATGGTGATGACCGCCGTGTTGGCCAAGAATTTGGGTGCCCTGACGGTCATCAACCCACTGACGTCACTGGTGGCGGCGCTGCACATAGGCCAGAACTACAGCCTGAGCGACGCTGAATCGGCAGTCAAGACCGCTTTCGGCATCGATCAACGCACGGATTT
Organism: Betaproteobacteria bacterium; assembly: GCA_037134215.1. Lineage (GTDB taxonomy): Bacteria > Pseudomonadota > Gammaproteobacteria > Burkholderiales > Burkholderiaceae_C > Rhodoferax. Next base: position 2,768 of record JBAXMQ010000079.1, on the reverse strand, counting down.
GCTCGGCACAGATCCTCTTGCCGCGGGTGGTGTCCCGGTAACCTCGACCGATCGGGCCATTTTGACTGCAGGTGCGCAACTGGCCACTCTGGCGTCAGACAAGGGGCTTGAAGATGCCAGCAAGGGTGTGATGGCTGTGATGGCTGAGCACGTGGCCGCGCATGCGGGTGCCAAGCTCAACCTGGCTGACAGCGCGACGTTAAAAGTAATTTTTTCGGCTAAAGAAGGCGATGCCCTCGCTGTAGTTGTCGGTCAATTGGCAAGCGACAACAAGGTGATTGCTGACACCGCGGCAGTGGGCGGCGATATCGCCGGCGCGCAACTGGCCGCCGCGGCACCGGTGATTCAGGGCCTCGTCCAGGATACAGGCAGCAGCACCACCGACAAGTACACCTCTGTCGCTGCCCTCAGAGTGACGGGCCAAAACATCGCCAGTAAGGTTGAGTTGTCCTACGACCAAGGAAAGACTTGGGTATCCCAGGCGCAGTTTGCGCCGCCGGATGGCCAACTTAATGTCTTGGCCCGTTTGCGCTACGACAGCGGTCTGACGACGAAAGTTAGCGAGCCATTTTCTTTTACCCTTGATTCCCAAAAACCGGTTTTGCCTGGCCTCACCCTGGCCAAGGATACGGGCGTTTCCGCCTCAGACGGCATCACCAACAACGCAGAGATTGTCGTCAGTGGTGCCCAAACCGGTGCCAAGCTTGAATACAGCCTCGACGGACAGGCCAGTTGGAAACCTTGGACGGCCGGTTTCTCGCCCGGGAAATTGTCCGACGGGGCTTACACGCTGTACGTGCGGCAATCATTCGAAAAATCGGGTGCCACATCTGCGTCGGCAAAACTCGGCTTTGCGCTTGACACAATGGCTGAACCGGGCACCGCCAGCTTGGCGTCTACAGCAGCCAACGATACTGGCGTCAGTCAGACGGACGGTATCACCAGCAACAGCAGCCCATTGCTGCTTGGACAAACTGAAGCTGGTGCCACGCAGGTCACTGTCACCGTCAATGGCAAAAATTATTCTGCCGATGCCATTGCAGCCAATGGCATGTGGCAACTGCAGCTGCCAACTTTGCCGGATGGCAGTTACGCCCCAGCCGTGAAGGTGGTGGACGCCGCAGGCAATGTCAGCGCATCAACTTCCATGGCGGCGTTTGTGATCGACCACACAGCACCCACGGCGGGGACGGCAGCGCTGTCACACGCCAGCGATTCGGGCGCTGGCAGCGATGATGGAACGACCAACGTGGCGCGGCCCGTGTTGGCGGGCCAAGCCGAAGCTGGCGCGACGGTTCGTGTTGCAGTGGGCGACGGCGTTTACACCACCACCGCTGACGCCAAGGGTGATTGGCAGGTACAGGTGACGCAGTCTTTGGAGGATGGTGACTACACGCCGACCATCACCGTGACAGATCGTGCAGGCAACGCCAGCGCTGAGACCGACGGAACCACTTTTACCGTGGATGCAACGGCCCCAGTTGACGATACCCCTGGAGATTTGGTCCACAGTGAGGAGATGGACACCGGGGCCAGCCTGGAGGATGGCATCACCACCAGTACATTGCCGCAGTTGGCGGGCAATGTGGGAGAGGCTGACATTGTGGTGGTGGTCAAGCTGGATGGCCGGACCTACAGCACGGTGTCCAACGACGACGGGGATTGGTCAATCCAGGTACCTGAAGGTCGTGAGCTGGCCGATGGCACCTACATACCGACCTACACCTACATTGACGCGGCTGGTAATCAGCTGCGCGTGAATGGTCCTGCGATCACGATTGACAACGAGGCTCCGACGGAGGCCACGGCGGAGTTGGTGCACGATGCGGAGAACGACACGGGCGCGTCCAGCGAGGACGGCATCACCAACAACGCCTCGCCGGTGATTGCGGGCACCACGGAGGCCAATGCCCATGTAGAGGTGGCAATTGGCGACTTGGTGTTTGAGACGGATGCAGACGAGAACGGAGACTGGCAGGTCACGGCCGAGGGGCTGGCCGATGGTCCGTACACCCCGATGATCACGGTCACCGACCTGGCCGGCAATGTGGGCGAGCCGATTGAGGGCGTGCCTTTCGAGGTGGACACGGTCGGCCCGGATGAAGCCACGGGTGACATGGTCCATGACGACACCAACGACACGGGTGTTCTACCAGATGATGGCCTGACCGCCAATGCGCAGCCGACCTTTGAGGGCACGGCTGAGGCGGGCGCCACGGTGCACCTGATTCTTGGCGATCAGGAATTTGAGACGGTGGCAGATGAGGATGGCAACTGGCGCCTGACCCCTGACACGGCACTGGCCGATGGCGAGTACACGCCTCAGATCACGGTCTATGACCTGGCGGGCAATGCCACGACCACGGAGGCGCCGGTGGTCATCATTGACACCACGGCTCCCACGGCAGACACCGTCACGGGCGGTCTGTTGGCAGAGTCCGACAACGACACGGGGGGGTCCAGCGAGGATGGCATCACTGGTAACAACGCGCCCACCCTGGCGGGCACGGCCGACGCCTTGGCGCTGATCAGTGTGGACATCAACGGCGACACCTATGAAACACAAGCCGACGAGGATGGCAACTGGACGCTGAGCCTGTCTGATCTGGGCGTGACCCTGGCGGACGGTGAGTACACGCCGATCATCACCGTGATCGATGCAGCGGGTAATGCCAGTGAAGGCATTGAAGGCCGAGCCTTCACCATTGATACAGAGGCTCCGACGGAGGCCACGGCGGAGTTGGTGCACGATGCGGAGAACGACACGG